>CAIXQV010001164.1 GCA_903921605.1 uncultured Planctomycetaceae bacterium
AGTCCAGATGCTGGAAACACCATCGTACCGGATGTTGGATCGGCAGCTGGCCTGGAGATCACCGGACGGGGCTCTGGGGTTCTCTGATGATGGATACACAGAAGAGTAGTAGATCGTTTGGGCACATTTCACAGGGAGTCGAACAAGCATGAGTATTGCAACACTGGAACCAGCACCGCAACTGATGCGGGCCAACGGCATTCAGCTGATCTATCCGGCACTGGCAAAGGTCAAACGGGACATGCCGGCAGTCCCGAAAGCACACTCCACAGCCAGCGGACCGAAGTACGAATACCGGTCAGCGGAAGATGTCGTGAATGCGGCTGCTCCCCTGTTCGACCGGGAAGGAATCATTCCAGTACCGTTCGTGGAGCGGGCGTCTCGGGAACTCCGGGACAGCAATGGCAAGATGATGTCGTTCGTGATCGTGGAAATGACGCTGACGCTCTATGCCGAGGACGGGAGTTTCATCCAGGCCAAGGTGGTCGGTGAAGCCTCGGACGTGTCCGACAAGGCCAGCACAAAGGCCCAGACGGTCGCCTACAGAATCGCGGTCTGCGCCATCCTGAATATCGCCACGAAAGAGACGGCGGTGGATCCGGAGGAAGGTAACCAGTATGAGGCGACGTCACAGTCAGCTGCGGCACGGGCCACAACGGCCATGCGACAGGCGACAAAACCAGAAGACTTCAAGAAGGTGCTCCAATACGCCCTGCGTTGCGCTGTAGGCAAGGGGAAACCTGGGGACGTGCTTTCTTGTGAAGACGTGGCAGAACTCCGCCTGGTGGCTCTGGAGACGGCCCAGAAACTCAGACTGGATGAATCCGCTACCCAGTGGATCGATGACAAGTTCAATGAAGTGGCTGCCAACACGCCCACAGATGCTCCGGCTGCCCCTGATGACATTGTCATGCAACAGGAACCGGTCAAGCTGGCTGAAGTCATGCTGCTGCTTCAGGATGTAAACGAACAGAATCCTGAAGTCACCCTGAGAGGGGTTCTGACCCTGTACGATCGACTGCAGGAACACGATCGGGTTGAGGTGGTGAATGTCGCGAAATACTTCGACCACCCGGCGTTCAAGCAATGGGTGACGATCGAGCACTCAGGGATTGACGCGATCCCGGGCGAGATGCGAAACGTCACAGCAATGGCATCTGCGTCTTTGATCGAGGATGAGACTCGCAGATTGCTTTCTCTCCGGGCTCAAACCCGACTCGCAAATCTCCGCCGACAGAAATGATCCAGTCGTGGCTCATGATGCGTTTACAGGAATCGGAGGTGGATCATGGTTGTGGCCACAGAAACGAAAACGGGACATGACCCAATCTCAAGGAAACAGACGCGTGGCCCGTTGATGGCAGAACTGTCGATGACGCTTTTGCTGCTCACGACGGCCCAGATCCGCAGTCTGCTGGAGCAGGCCAACCGTTATGCTCGGGAAAGCGTGCAGCGATGAAGGCAATCACCATCTGGCAACCGTATGCCCAGCTGATCGTCACGGGACGAAAACTCGTAGAAAACAGAGTTCGTCCGTTTCCGTGGCGGTCGGCCATCGGGCAGAGAATCGCCATCCATGCCGGCTTGTCGAATCGTGGCATTGAATTCGTGGGCCGATTCGGCATCGAGTCTCTGCCAGTTGGGTGCGTTGTGGGAACTGCAAAGGTGGTCGCTGTCCTCAGCGTGGATGAAATCCGGTCCGACCGTTGTCGGCAACGATTCAAACACCTGGCGACCCACCAACACACCGACGGGCCGTTCTGCATTGTGCTGGAAGAACCTCAGGTCATCAAACCCATCAGGGCTACCGGGAAGCAAGGGCTGTGGACCTGGAACGAACAACAGCCGCCCGAACCTGCGGACGCTCTGCCGTTTGCGGAAAGCGAGATCTAGTCGATGCATCACTCCGCAACAGACTTCGGATCACGTGTCGGCTGCATCACAGCTATCGGAATCATCGCCTTCGGAGCCCTCGCAGTCACCAGCAATCCTCTTCTGATCATCGGCGGGGGAATGCTGATCGCTTTGGCTGGACTGATTTACGCTGCGCTCGGAGCCAGGGCAGATCTCAACACCCTCCCACCTCAAAAACAGAAACCGCCGAAGGCACCCGTAGCTCAAAAATCACGAGAAGTTCAGCTGGATCACTCATGGAAAAGGAAGCCACGTTGATCGTGTTCCCAGAGCGTCATCACCTGAAGGAAGGAAGAAACCGTGAACGAAGTTGAAGCTGCCACAAGACTGATTCGTGATATCAACGGAGGCAATCTGGAACTGCCGCAAGCACAGTTGCGGGACGTCAGAGCCATCTGCCTGCACATCCTGCAGAAAGCGGACGTTCCAGCGGGTCCGGCTTTTCATGGTGCCTTGGACACCTCATGGCCGTCCCAGACGGAGCACAGGTTCGGTGAGCAATGATCCAGGCGGAACCACAAACGCAGTGGGCCGACGCGTGGCCCGTGTTCCAGATTG
>CAIXQV010001165.1 GCA_903921605.1 uncultured Planctomycetaceae bacterium
CAATGCAGGAGCGCCGGGACGCCCGGGAGTTTCAATCGTGTCTATTGCCTTGAGTGCCGCGATCTGCTTTTCGAATTCGGCATCTTTGGCTGTCCATTGTTCTGACGCTGCCTTGTCGAAACCGACTTTCAGTGGCGCCGTTACAAATCCGCAGACATTGCCGGGAGTCAGTGATTTTGTGCTGCGAAAAATTCCTGCCAGGGCGTAATAGTCCGTTGTCGGAATCGGATCAAACTTGTGGTCGTGACAGCGGCAACATCCGAGCGTCATTCCCAGAAACGTACGGCCCATGGAATCGATCTGCTCATCGACCACATCCATTCGCAGTTGTTCTTTGTCCTGCTCTTCGTAGTTGATTGCCCCCAGCATCAAATAGCCCACGCCAATGACCTGTTCATCGCGTTGAGCATCGGAGTCTGCAGGTAGCAGATCGCCGGCCAGATGTTCGCGAATAAGCTGATCGAAAGGCTTGTCTTCATTGAAAGAGCCGATGACATAATCGCGAAATCGCCATGCATCCGGCAGCATCATGCTGCGTCCGCCTCCGGTCGATTCCGCAAAGCGAGTCACATCCAGCCAATGCCGGCCCCAACGCTCTCCGTAGCGAGGAGATGCCAGTAATCGGTCGACGGTTGCAGCCATCGCAGCGTCTGGGTCGGTCTTCATCGCTGTGGCAAATTGTTGCTGTTCTTCCAGGGTTGGCGCGAGTCCGGTCAGTACAAAAGTCAGCCGCCGAATCAGAGCGTCCGCCGTTGCATCACCAGCGACGGAGTCTGCCACCGATTGACTGCTGCCGAGTTTTTCCTGTTGAGTCGCTGCGACGAAATGATCGATCCCATTCTTCGCCCTTTCGCGACCAACTTCAGGAACCGTTGTTTTCTGAACAGGACGAAACGACCAGAACTCACGTCCCTTGCTGATATCGATCGCTTGCTTTTTATGGACGACTCCGCCAATCCGAGGATCAGCTGCACCGTCTTCAATCCACTTCGAGAAATCGGCGATAACGTTCTCTGGCAACTTGCGTTCAGGCGGCATCTCCAGAGATTCATGCTTCATCGCCTGGAGCAGCCGGCTGTCGTCGGCCTTCGTCGGCACAAGAGCTGGCCCGGAATCGCCACCGGCCAGGACACCTTCACGAGAATCCAGCACCAGTCCGCCCTTGATCGATTTGGCGTCTGCTGAATGGCAAGAATAACAATGTTCAACGAGCACCGGGCGGATGCGTTCTTCAAAGAACTTCAATTGCCCCGGGTCCACGGATTCCTTGGACTCTGGCTTCGCTTCGTCTGCTGCATCAGCGGAATTGAAAGAAGAGGCAAAACACGGGAACAAGAGAATCGCCAACAGAATTCGACAGCGGCGAATAAAATCGCAACGGTGAGGCGTTTTCATACTCAGAGGCTTCTCGCGAAAGGTCGCTGCAGTGTGACTCCAAAGCTGCGACTTCAGAGCTACCTGGGTGGGGGCATTACCGCGTAATAGTATCGATGACTCGACCTATTGGCAGCTTGAGAAAGCCGAATTGTGCCTGCAAGCACCCGGATTATGACTGTTGGCGGAGACGAAGCTGCTGTTGCAGTTTCTCTTCCAGGTCTGACAACCATGCGGAGTCGCAAGTGGCCAGCTGCTCCAGCGTGGATTCTGGCAGTCCCAGGATTTGCTGTAGCAGCAGAATGCGCCCCGCGCGAACGCCATCCTGCAGTCCTTCACTGCGCCCCTCTTCCCGACCTTTTTCTAATCCGTCCTGCAGTGCTTTTCGCATACGTGATTCTTCATCACGCTGAGCCTTCAGGCGGGCTTCGTAGAGATAACGATTTTCAGGGGTTTGAGAGATCATTTTCAGAACTCAAGCAGCTTCGGCGATTTCTTCATCCGGGAACAAACGACGAATATCTTCCTGTGTCAGATGTTCAGCATTACCGAGAAAATACGCCCAACGTTCTGTGGGTGAAGCATGATACACATTTTGGGCGGTGACTCGCAGCTTTGGCAATTGCAAAAGATGGATTTGCAGATCGTCAGTCAGCAATTCCCCGGACACTTCCCGCAAGCGAAAGTCGAGATGTAGCTTTGAACTCTGCGGAAACATGACCTGCTTCAGCACACAAATGCTGAGTGCGGGGCGAAGAGTGGAGTAACTCGCCCCCGACGTCAACTGCCCGGCATAAAGGCATGCCGCGTAGTAAACCAATCTCTGCGGCAACTCCCCCGGCAAGGACGTTTGCATTTCAATATTCAGCTTACGGCCATGTTCATCCGTTGCGAGAACGTCAAGCACCGCTAACTTATCATCAATGCTGTCTTTGTCCAGAATCGGGTTGAGAATCCGAACGTGACTGATCCGACGCTGCCCTTCAAGGATCGAATTCAAAAAGTGCTTTGTAACATTCGTATGCTCGGGACTCCCCAGCATCAATTTGAAAGCAAAATCAACCGTTGGGCAGATGCCTATTTCCATATTCAACGTGACCACCCGCCTTTCAAGTTCGACCTAAATACTGTGCCTTACTGCAGCTTAGTTCATTGTATCAAGACTGATAGCCGTGTCGCACTAAGGCTTCTTGAATTGCTGGCCATATGGGCGCTCGGGCGGATGATTCCGAAGTCATCACACAGCGAGCAACTCATTAAGTTCGCCCCTCACCGAAATCTACGACCAAAGCTGGGGGCGGATGACTGAATTCAGCCCTTCGCCCGCCATGAAGTCGGCCGTCTTAACAATTCCCAATGCCATTTCGGGTTAACATTCATCCGGAGCCAATGCCCTGATACACTGCCCACTTCATGGAGCAGCAGCCGATTGGGCGGGAGTATTCGCGGAAGAGGTGAGCATTGTCTAAGGAAGAGAAGTACACAGACACCCAATTGGCAGCTTTCTCGCTGGACCGCGCGACGATTCCGCGACATGTGGCCATCATCATGGACGGAAACGGCCGCTGGGCTCAGAAGCGAGGACTTCCAAGAATCGAGGGCCATCGTCGCGGAGTCACGTCCGTACGCAGCATCGTGGAAGAAGCCTCTCGCCTTGGACTGCAGCAGCTAACGCTGTTCTGCTTTTCCAGCGAGAACTGGAAGCGACCGCCTCGCGAACTGACGCTGCTAATGCACTTGCTCAAGCAATATCTCGTCGAAGAGCGTCGCGAAATTCAGCGGCAGGGACTTCGCTTCAAGGTCATTGGCAAGCTGCACGAACTGGAGCCTGTGATTCAAGCGGAGATGCAGAAGACGATCGAAGTTTCCGCAGGCAACGATGGCATGACTTTGTGTCTCGCCGTCAATTACGGGGCGCGTCAGGAAATCACCGAAGCCATTCAGAAGATTGCTGCTCAGGTTCGTGACGGCCGAATCAACCCCGAGGATATTTCAGAGAGAACTGTGGCCGATCATTTGATGACCGCCACAATGCCGGATCCCGATTTGGTGATTCGAACGGCCAGTGAATTTCGAATCAGCAACTTCCTTTTATGGCAGATCAGCTATTCTGAACTTTGGGTTACCGAAAAACATTGGCCCGAGTTCCGCGAAGAAGAATTCCGCGAAGCACTGCGAGCTTTTGCCAGACGTGATCGACGATTCGGCGGCCTATCCGTCGGCAAAGAAGCCTCTTCACAGGCATGACGCTCGTGATTCAGGTGCTTTCCAGG
>CAIXQV010001166.1 GCA_903921605.1 uncultured Planctomycetaceae bacterium
AACCGGGCGGACGTTTTTTGACGGTAAACAATAACCCCAATGATCCACCTTCAAACTTTGAAACCGGGCGAGTTTACGGTTACTCGAAACGGCTTCAGGGGAGTCTGCAGGAAGGCGCGCCGATCATTTGGAGTTTCCATCTCCCTGAGGGGACCGTCGAAGTAACCAATTACTATTTAAGCATGGTGAATCTGGAACGCGCCCTGCAGGCCGCTGGACTGACGAACATTCTTTGGCACAAGCCTCAGGTATCGCCAGAGGGCCTTCGGCAATGGGGGGAATCACACTGGGACGCGTTTCTCTCAAACTCACCAGTCACCTTTTTTGAATGCACCAAAAGTTGATGGTGATGCTGGGACGAAATCTGCGAATAGAATCAGGTGCCGCGAGCAACCGTTCATGCGGCGTTGGTGAAACTTGAAGCTTTCGCTTACGGGATTCAGGACGGTAAAACGAACCGTCTGGTTGTTAAAGAGTCGCGATTGTTAACGAGAGAGTCGGAGAGTTCGAACGGGTTGTTCCCGGGAGTGCGAGCCCGACTTCCATGTAACTTCCGGACCGAGTTTCGTATTCGCGAGGTAAGCCGAGATAGAGGTTAAGGCGGCGCTCTAACCGAACGCTGCCAGCCTGCTCGCTAATAAGAATTCGGCAATGGCGGCTGCCATGAGTTCTCCACTCTACAGGAGTGCCAGCACACGGAGAGGGCTGCCGGATCCCTCCTGAATCTTTAGCGGCGCTGCGACGATCATGGCGCCGGTGGGAGGCAGCTGATCGAGATTCCGCAGACACTGCAGACCGAATCGCCCGGCTCCATGCATCAAGGTATGACAGGGATAGGGCAGAGACCAGCGATACGCCTGGCCCGCATCCGTATTGATGGTCTCGACGGCGAAACCCAGCACGTTTCGTTCATGGATCAGCCATTCCACAGTTTCCTGGGTCGGCCCGGGTGTGTGTGCACCGTCCTCTTTCATGTTCACAAACGACGCCGGATCTGAAAGTCGCTTTGACCAATCCGTGCGGAATGCCAGCCAGCCTCCCGCGGGGATGCGGCCATGTCGGTCTTCCCAACGCTGGAGAAAGTCAACGGTGAGCAGCCAGTCTTCATTGTCCGCTACCTGGGCGCTGGCATCAACGACGACTGCCGGTGCGATAAAGTTCCGGACGTCGATCGTGTCGACAGTATTTTGCGGCAGAGGCCTGCCGGTGATCCAGTGGGCAGGGGCGTCAAAATGGGTTCCCGTATGCTCGCCGCAGGAGAAATTATTCCAATACCAGCCGGGTCCCGCCTCGTCGTATTGGGAAATTCTCTCCAGTTGAAAAGGCCACGTCTGACCAAAGGGTGGTGGAAGAACCAACGTCGGAAAGTCCGGGGACAGAACGTGCGTCAGATCAACCACACGAATCGAACCCGCCGCGTAAGCAGCCGCGAATTGAGCCAGAATTTCCGACATGCCAAACACTCCTCACAGTGTGGGAAAAAATACCAATCCTGATCAAGTCTGCTCTCCAATGCTCGCTGCTCGCGATGAACAGCACTTAGCAATCAGAGAAGTTTTGCGAACGGGTGGAATCTCAAGCGATTGTTCGGATCCACTTTTTTCTTCAATGCCTTGACGCATTCCGACATGGCCTCTGTCCCAAAGATCATGGACGACGAAACAGAAGAGTTTACATCATCAGGTTGCGAATGCGTCCCGCTAAAGTCGACCGACAGACCGTCCACCTCTCGCGCTTTGTCAATAATGCGTTTGGTGAGGT
>CAIXQV010001167.1 GCA_903921605.1 uncultured Planctomycetaceae bacterium
AGTAAAATGATCCAGACCTGACGCTGTGAATCGCTCTAAAAAGTCGACAGCAAAAAACCGTTCTCCGGGAGCGATTCAGAACGACATGGAGACTATCAGCGGCTGGAAGCCGTAGCTAGTGAAGTGCGAAACCAAATCGACCGGCGTGTGAAATCCTGCGAGCAGATGGTCGCGGCAAACTCGGAGAAGCTTAAAGCAAAAATCACAGCGATGCATCAACGACTGCCTGACTGGACTTTGGCAGCGAATGAGACTGCTCGCAAGTGGCCGGGAAACCCTTTTGGTCCGAAGTTCCGTTGCGATTACCATCGGTTGGGTGGAGGTCACGTGCTGCGATTTTCTTGCGGCGTTCTCCAGCTGTCGCGTCGATCGCGGTCATTCTTATGATCATGCTCGGGCTGATTTTCATTGGCCTGCCAGGGCTCATGTTACGGATCCAAATCTCCTCAATGACGTCAACGTTTGCCCTCATTCTCAGCATTGTTGGGATAGCAATGATTTCTCCGGGAATCACCCACGCCCGATCTCTCAGACGGTAGTGCGTGGATATATCGCGTCAGGAAGCTGTGTGTTTGTGCGAAGTCGAGAGCCCGATCAGAGCCCCAATGCCCCGTGACTCCGGGCCATTATCTCGTTCTGATTCGCTCAGGACGTTTCCGTTTTTCAATTGTCTCAAATGCCGTTCGAACAGGGTTGGTTCCACACCTGTGAATCAGAATGCGTGAGATACACGCTGAGGATCGACCACCAGGCGGGTACTTGATCAGCAACTCATCATTGTCAATGAGAGACGACACGTTCTGCCAAACTGGTAAGACGCATAAAGCACTGTTTTAAAATGACTTGCGTCATCGAAAAAAGCGAAACTTTATTCGGGCAGCGATGAGGAGAGTTCCTTCCGAGGAGCTTAAAACTTCTGTGATCGGCTACAAAAATCTGATACGCTCCGAGTCCAGTATTCGTTGCACAACAGAGGGCGTTGTCGTGGATAACCAGAAATCCTTTCGTGATAACATCGATGTTCGGTCGACGAACTCCAACATGTTGCAATCCAGGGCTATCGGCCTCATTGGCGTATTGTTCCTGACCGTAACAGGTGCCGCACCAATTTCCGCGATGCTCTTTAATGTTCCGATTGCAGTCGGATTCGGCAATGGCCGGGGAGCGCCGGCCTCGTTTCTGGCAGCCACGTTGGTGTTGACGATTTTCTCGGTCGGTTATGCTGCGATGGCGCGTCACGTCACTGCTGTGGGTGGATTTTACTCGTTCATCAGCCATGGCCTTGGGCGTGAACTTGGGCTGGCGATGGGGTTGGGCTTAGTGGTCGCTTACTCGGTGTTTGAGGCTGCTCTTTGGGGCGGCTTCGCCTATTTTGCGACTCTTAAAATGCCGGGAGTACCGTGGCCCTGCTTCGCATTGCTCTGCGTCTGCGGAGCGGCGTTCCTAAGTTATACCGATGTCAAACTATCCAGCAAGATACTAGGCGCAGCTTTGATTGCGGAAATTCTGATTCTGATTATTTTTAATATCAGCGTTTTGATAACTCCTGGTGGCACAAAGATAACCCTATCAATGCTCAATCCTTTAGCTGGATTTCAGGGTTTTGATGCGTTCCGCAGTGTTTCCGGTGAGAGCTTGAAAGAAGGGACCGCCGCGATCGGACTTTTCTTTGCCTTCTCGTCCTGGGTCGGGTTTGAGATGGCTCCGAACTATGGTGAAGAAAGTCGGAACCCACGGACCATCGTACCGATGTCGCTCTTCATTTCGGTGATTGGCCTCGGAATATTTTATTTCGCTACAAGCCTATTGGCGACATCTGCTTACCCAACGCTGGATGACGCCATTTTTAAAGCACAATCAGATTCAGCGAATTTTTTTCTGACACCTATGGAGAACAATGTTGGAACATGGGCGAGAGATGTCATGAGCTGGTTAATTCTGACGAGTGCGTTTGCCTGCGGTCTTGCGTTCCATAACACATGCTCACGGTATCTCTATTCACTCGGCCGGGAGGGTATTTTTCCTGGTAGCCTGGCAAAGACTCACCCCATCCGAAAGAGTCCGTATGTGGCATCTTTCACCCAGTCTGCAGCGGCTGCCGTGATCGTTCTTTTGTTCGTATTGTTTATGGGATCCGACAACCCTACCCAGCAGGCTTATCTCGGCCTTTATGGTCTAATGGCCTTGCAAGGTACGTTGTTGATCATCTTTGCTCAAGCCATCGTATCGCTGGCAATCATGCGATATTTCTACGTTAAGAATCCAGCAAATTTTCACTGGTTCACAACGGGATTGTGCCCTGTGATCGCATTTTTCGCGCAGATTTACATCATTTACCTGCTATGGAGCAATCTTGACTTCCTCGGCGGTGGTTTTATGTTCGCCAAGTGGATTCCATGGATCGGCCTGGCTGTCGTGTCCGTTGGATTTGCAGGTGCTCTGTATCTGAAGAGAGTGAGTCCTGAAAAGTATGAACGGATCGGTCGCCTGATTATCGACGGTGATTGATCATGAATTGTTGTTTCTTGCGCGGCCTGTTTGTGTTGGCCTAATCAAAACTTGTCAAATAGGCATCGCACAGGCTGACGGTGTCTTCCGTATAACGAGGCCCCATTGATCTGGCCAGGTTGGTCTCTGAGTGCGACGCAATCCATGCCACAAGCAGAAGCCTGCGGAGCATCAGGAAGGTGGGTATCTCCGCCTCGTCTTCCTGCGAGAGTGGGAGAACTTTGCGGTAACCTGTTTTCCAGGCCTCGATAAGGTTCAGTACATGTGGCTCATGCTCATAAAAAGAAACTGGAGTCGCAGCGTCATACATGTACCAGCTAAAACCGCAATCATCAAAGTCAATGACTTTCACCGAACCATTGTCAATCAGCAGGTTGGCAAGGCGCAGGTCGCTGTGAATGAGCCCAAAGCGAGCAGGGCCTTTGCCATAATTTGCAAGGCGTTGGCCAATCACGCCAACGGTACGCGAAAATATTTGCTCCTTTGCTGGATCCATTCCCAAGCCGTTGCGCCAACGCCCCCAGTGAGGGTTTGCATCGCCCAGACTGGTTTCAAAATCCCAGGTGAGGCGAGTGAAAAATGCGGGTCGCTGCCACTGACGTGAGTGACAATGCATGTGCGCGGTCACCTCACCGAGAATTTCGAACGGCTCGCTCAGGTCCTGCCTGATACCGGGTTCGCTGCCTGCCTCCCAATCGGACAGCACGACATACCGGCCAGCAACTTCCTGAATGATTTCCGTGTTGATGCCGCAAATGGGTTTGGGCGTGACAACAATTCCTTCCTCTCGCAAAGCCACAAGCCACGCCAATTCAGAAGCGATGGCAGTTTTGGTGTGATAGCCTGGACGATGCACTCGCATTGCCCATTCGCGGCCATCATCTGCTCGCAGTTGATAGGTTGCATTCTCTGATACATTGTAAAGACGGATTGAAATATTATCCGGAAGGACATATTTCTTTATTGCGCTTTCCACCACCTGCTGCAGGATATCAGGCATGGATCAATTCCCTCGCACGTGGCATGGCCGCATCAAAACGTTCCATGATTTCTTTGCAAAGCTCATGAGTCAGGAGAATTCCGGGCTTCCATTGCAGGACGCGTTTATCAAGTGATGAAAAAATAGCCCACACACCATTTTCATAGAGTGCTCTGGATACGGCGACTGCTCCCTGAGCGTGATTGAACTCAAGCCCGAGGATAACACCTTTTTGCCGTACACCCGTAAAAATGTCCCCATGCTTTGTCATCATTTCTTTCATGGCCTGGGCCATGAAATCAGTGACGAAACGAACATTTTCAGCAACTTGAGGTCGCAACAGCATCTCAATAACCTTGTGCGCTACGATGCAGCCAAGCTCCGCTCCGCCGGTTGTGCTGATGTGTGCTGCACCGTCTTCCTGCAGCCACTGCCCCGCCTGCTCGTTCACCAGGCATGCGCTGATCGGGTAAAGCCCGCCTGATAACCCTTTTGCCGTCACCATGATGTCTGGCTGAATACCATAAGTTTGCCAGCCCCACATGGAACCAGTACGCATCAGGCCTGTTTGCACTTCATCGGCCACGTACATGGTACCATGTTTACGTGTGAGTTCTCGGCAGGCATCGAGGTAACCTGGCTGCGGCATAGGAAAGCCGTAAGTCGCCGGAATGGTTTCGATAATCAGTCCCGCAACGTCATTCCCCTGCAAGGCTGTTGCCAGAGCATCGGTGTCGTTGAATGGAACCTGTACAAACATCTCAGGCTGGTCACTCAGGAAAATTCTGCTGAATCGAGCACTGCCTGTGGCAACGGAAAGTCCAGAATGGCCGTGATATCCATTGATGATCGAAACGATCTTGCGGCGTTTGGTGGCGTAACGCGCACTTTTTAAAGCAATCTCGACCGCTTCGGCACCGCCTGCTCCAAACACGGCGTACTTCATACCGGGCGATATTCCGATCAAAGATTCTGCTAGTGCTGCGCGCGCTATGGAAGGAAACCAATGGTTGCCCATGTCAAAATGATCAAGTGCTGTTTTGAGTGTTTCCACCAATTCAGGATGACGATGGCCAAAATTATAGGTGCCACCATTCAGGTGCAAATCGATCAACCGGTGGCCCGACATGTCATAAAGGAGGTAACCCTCACGTTTGTCGATGACCAGATCAACGCCGACTTTTTGCCAGAACATCGTCTTCTCGGGATTCCAGAAACGGATCGATTTGTCGATGACATCTCGTTTGGACTGATGCTGGAAATCGCCATACTCAAACATGAATAATCTCTCGAAACGTAATGCTTTGCCGTCGAAGTCAATTTCATTCCCATAAAGAGAGCCAACCGGGTGCATTCCGGTTTTGCTCAGCTGGCTTTCCCTGCTTGTCCAACGGCAAGCTTTCAGCCAGTCTTATTCGCCCCTGACTTTATCTTTTTTTCAGCGTTTGGCGAGTGATTGGTGAATGCCGGCCCCGGTCCATTCGCCATTCAATTTCACCGGCCGCTCCTTACCGACGTTTCAGTTCCTGCGTACATGCCACTGAGTCAGAACCGACATCGAATGAAGTTACGGTCGCCCCAGGACGAAAAGCAGCCCGGCTGAATAATCCACTCCCGGCATCCTCGGGACCGAATTTTTAGTTCTTGTCTATGATGTCTGTCCTGCGCACTCCGCTCCGTGAAATTAATTCAGGGCGATGAATTGGATTAGCTTCCTGGTGTTTGTTAAAGCAACACCAACCTCAAGATGGCCTTCAGTTCAGTTGAGTTGATTCCCATGAGTTGATTCCCAAAGAGGAAACAGGTTGTGTTCAAGGCGCGATTCAGATCCTTAGGAGGCGTCCCGAAGTAATATCCGGATCGTATCAACAGAAGACTCAGCCGGTGTCACAAGCGAATAGGCAGCCACAACACTCACGGAGATTGTGTTCCGGCCGATTAGCAGGGCTGGGCTGGAAACTCGACCAGTCTTCGGAACGCCCTCGTCTTTGAAATGCCAACGAAAAAAGCCCACCGATAAATCGGTGGGCTTTTTTGACTGACCCCAAGGGGATTTGAACCCCTGTTACCGGAATGAAAATCCGATGTCC
>CAIXQV010001168.1 GCA_903921605.1 uncultured Planctomycetaceae bacterium
AAAACCTGAGCCAGCGGAGGCTGACGCTGAAGCGGCCGAGGGTGAAGCTGAGGAAGGCATGGCTGATGAAGCTGAGGCAGCCGCAGAGGCAACTCCTTCTGATGCAGCACCTGCGGCCGAAACACCTGCTGGCGATGCCGCTCCTGCTGCAGAGACTCCTGCGGCTGAAGGAGCTGCTCCGGCGGAGACAACTCCTGCAGACGCTCCCAAGTAAGTGATTTAATAAATGAACCGACAGTGATGACAACACGGAGGGCTGACGCCCTGCCGCTCGCCTGAATTGCGGTTGCCTGAATTAATGGAAAGAGTAGTCCGATGAATCGATCTGGTGCATGGACAATTACGATTGTCTTCGGCGTGATCATTCTCATCCCAAGCCTCCTGGGTTTCGCCATGAAGTTTGGTGAGCTGGTCACGCTGACGAAAAATGTTAGTGACAGCGGCGGTTTCGCAATCACACCCGTGGTCAATTATCTGCTGGCCAGTCTTGGATTCTTCTGCCTGCTTCTATGGGCCGCCCTGAATGGGATGTTCCACGACCTTGAGCAGCCAAAATACAATATGCTCGAAAACGAACGGGAGCTGGATCGAAATGTCTGATACGAAAACCTCCGGTGGTCCCGAACAGACCACGCCGGAACAGGAACATGTTTATCACTATTACCGCGGTAATGAGATTCCGTGGTACGTCCGAGTCATCTGGCTCGGATTCTGGATCGGCACGGTCTACTACATCATGCGGTATTTTTTCCCCGCGATGCAGGTTGAATTGGTTCTGCCCCCATGACAACATCTTCCCTCACACTTGAAGATTCAAACCATACGGCAGCAGATGACTCCGAGGAGCCTATGTGCTGTATCTGGTGCGGGCTTCCTGTGGCCGGAACTCGATCATCGTCGCCGCGAGCCCTTAATGCGGCGACGGCCGACGCTTCCACCAACGACGATATCTATTGTTGTTTTGGTTGTCGGATGGCCCATACGATCACTCAGGAACGTGGTCGTGAAGGAGCGGTTCGCTGGACGATCGTTCGGCTGGGAATCGCGATCTTCTTTTCGATGAACCTCATGGCATTCACCATGACCATGTGGTCTCTGGATGTCTACGATGTCCAGCGAGACCCTTTTCAGGTGCAACTATTCGACGTCTTTCGCTGGCTCAGCATGATCTTCAGCTTGCCCGTGCTGGGTCTGCTGGGAATCCCGTTGCTCCAGAATGCCATCATCAGTTGGCGGCAACGCATTTTCTCGACCGACCTGCTGATCGCCACGGGCGTCGCGGCCGCGTATGTGATCTCCGTGGTGAATGTGCTGCGAGGATCAGAAACGGTTTACTTCGAGGTCGGTGCGACTGTATTAGTCATGGTCACGCTTGGCCGCTGGTTTGAAGCCACCGGGAAACATCGAGCCACCGAAGCGCTCGATCAATTGGCCGCGTTGCTGCCGGAGTCTGTCACGCGAAGTACGTCCGAGGGCTCCGAAGAAGTTCCCTGCACCGAGATCGCTGTCGGTGATCGTCTGGAGATTCGCCCGGGGGAACGTTTCCCCGTCGATGCCATCCTTGTTCAGGGACGTACGACGGTTGATGAGCAGGTCTTCACGGGGGAAAGTGTTCCCGTAGCTCGAGTCACTGGCGATCGCCTGCTGGGCGGCACCGTGAATCTCGAGGGTAACGTAATCATCGAGGCGACCGCTGTCTTCAAAGCGGGCTCGTTCGGACGTTTGTTGCAACTCCTCCAGGAAGCTCGCCTGTCGCGCGGTCATTACCAGCGACTGGCTGATCGAGTTTCCGCGTGGTTCTTTCCTCTGATCACCGGCGTCGCTGTTCTGACGTTGATCGCCCATTGGTCGGCCGGAATTGGCGTCGCGGTTCAACATGCCCTCAGCGTACTGCTGATCGCCTGCCCCTGTGCTCTTGGTCTCGCTACGCCGCTTGCCGTATGGACCGCGCTAAGTACTGCTGCGAAACATCAGGTGCTGTTCCGCAGCGGAGAAGCGATTGAACGCCTCGCGATCGTGAAGTCGATCTGCTTCGATAAAACCGGAACTCTGACCACCGGCAGTCCGCAGGTTCGACATCTGTGCGTGCTTGATGATCATGACTCGCGAGACATCCTGCCACTCTGTGCGGCTCTCGCGAAGACATCGACACATCCGTTCTCGAAAGCTGTTGTTCAGTTCGTTGAAGAATGGCCCGCTGCAAATCGCGGGGCCTGTAATGCGGCAGAAACACGCGACTGGAACAAGACGATTGATCTGCGAGATGTCCGTTCAGTGCCCGGTGGCGGTGTTGAAGCCTTTAGTGCAAATGGAAAACAACTACGGCTGGGAAGTCTGGAATTCGTGACGGCGGCCGGTGATATTTCACCTCGACTTCGACTCCGGATGGCTCATGCTTTGTCGATCGCCGATCAGGAAGCGGCTTCGGTTGTGGTCGTGTCGGTTGCATCTCGACCAGTGATCATGTTTCTGCTGACCGAGACTATGCGGCCGGAATCTTCTGAGACCGTGAAACGCTGCATGGAGCTGGATCTGCCTGTCACCGTTCTGACCGGCGACCGTGCCGCCAAGGCCGAACAACTGCGACGCAATCTGCTCGACTGCCATGAAGTCGGTTGTCAATGCAGTGCGGAGTGTGCGGCTGGCAATGCTCACGATCATGATCATCATCACGATGTCGTGCCGGCACCGGCTCCGGCTTCTCGGCTAAGAATAGAATGCGATCTGCGGCCTGAGCAGAAGGTGCGTCATCTGCGTGAGATTCGAGAACGCTGCTCGACGGTAGCGATGGTCGGAGATGGCATCAACGATGCTCCCGCGCTGGCGGTAAGCGATGTGGGTATCGCGATGGGCTGCGGGGCTGATGTCTCTCGTGACTCTGCCCAGGTCTGTTTGCTGAGCAATGATCTCAGCCGAATTCCGTGGGCCATTCAGTTGGCTCGACGGACCACGCGAGTCATCCGGCAGAATCTTTTCTGGGCGTTCGGTTACAACTTTGCCGGAGTTGTTTTGGCAGCCTTCGGTTTACTGAATCCTGCGGTCGCAGCCGGTCTGATGATCATCAGCAGTCTGCTTGTGATTACAAACTCACTGCGACTGATGGCCGATTCCCCGGACTCGCCTGCTGAGCACCAGCAACCAGCAACAAGCGTCACTGCGGCTCGATCAGCGTCCAATAACGCGACTGAAGCAACCACGGCCGAGGCACCCCGCAATGCTGTTTTGCCCAGCCCTCATGCAAGATTATTCGACCCGGAATCAGACTCTGCTCCGCCCAGGTCTGTGACGACGAATCCCAACTAACTCTGATTGCGCAACCGATTTCCCCATGTTGTCGACTCTTACCGAGCTTGCTTTGATCTTTGTTAGTGGCATCCTTGGATCCGCTCACTGCATCGGCATGTGCGGAGGAATCGCGGCGACAATGAGCCTCGGGACAAAGTCAGTGGCCGGGGCCATCACGCGGCAATGCTGCTGGAGTCTCGGAAGAACTCTGACTTACATGTTCCTGGGAGTGGCTTCCGCCGCGATCGGCGCGAAGTTTCTGCGGTCTCAGGGCAATACTGTCTGGGCACAGGCTTTGTTTGCAGTTGTTGCTGGACTGCTGTTGATTGTTCAGGGCCTGAATGCGGCTGGCTGGTTAAAGTGGCGAGTGCGCCGGCGTTCCAGTCTGCCTTGCGTGACCACGACAGTGTTCAGCCAGTTCTTTCGAGGCGGCTCGAACATCGGTGTGTTTATCGCGGGCCTGCTGACCGGATTTCTGCCGTGTGGTTTGGTTTATAGCTTTCTGGCGTTGGCCGCGAGTTCCGGACATGTCGGCAAGGGTGTTTTGATCATGCTCTGTTTCGGACTTGGCACCATCCCCGTCATGGTCATCACAGGAGCCGGTCTGTCGATGGCCACCATCAATATTCGTCGTCGCCTGATCCGCATCGCCGGGATCAGCGTTCTGGTCACAGGTCTGATGACGACAGTTCGAGGGATTGCCTTCGCGTCAAATCTCATCAACAAAGACACATCAGCCGCTGCCGCCTGTCCGCTCTGCAGGCCCACGATGCAGTCGAAGTGAAAGCTTGGTTTGGCGAATCAGGGTGGAGCGGAGCGAACTGATGACTGAGCGAGCCAGTGGAGCCGAAGCCAAGTCGCGAGAGGCAGAGTTTTCAGTTTTTAGTAAAACGCCAGTTGCAGCGTGGGCTCCACGGACCGAAGATGAAATCCGAAGTTGAGGCTCAAGAGCAATCCTTCTTCCCTTTGGACTGCGGCAGCCTGCTGCCGCTTTGGTACAGGCAGGCTGCTGCCAACTCAGAGGCTATGAAGGTCGGTCGAGTTTAAGGCGGTTGTCCACAGCAGGCTGTGAACTCGAAAGCGGCAGCAGGCTGCCGCAGTCCAGGGAATCATTCGCCCTGAGACTTCTCGTTCGGTGATGAACTGGCAGGTACGCCAAACACGAGTGTCAATTCCTGTTCTTCTTTCAGCTTGCGAGAACGGATCTTGATGACATCCTTAACCATCCTGGCCGCACCGGGAACCTTGACGATGATCTGAACTCGGTTCTTTTCAACATTCAGGACTGTGGAACTGGTCAGCACCTTGATGCCGGCATTCTCGACGGGATACCCAGAGGCATAGGGGGCATCTTTGTCATAAGGAATCTTCTGGACGTATTTATCTGATCCACGAACCTCTCCGACCAGATCACTGACTCGAAACTCCTTCACGTCATCCGGCAGCCGGACTTCAATAACGATCGAATACACTTCACGCGGCTTTGGGTTGGCAGGAATCGTGAACGCCGTAAAACTGCCCTTCGTAACCGCAAGTCCGGATTCAGGGACCTTCAGCAGCACTCCGCTGCCGTCTTCGGTCGGATCATTCTCCTTGCTGCCGAGAATGCTCTTCCAGACGTCATCCTGAGCCGCCAGCAGAGTGCCGTTTTCGGAACGCTGCAGTTCTGCGGCCAACTGTTCGAGACTGCTGGTTGGCTTTTCAAACTGGTCGCTGATGTCCGCGATAAATTCAAATGCCGCCTGATCACCGAGAATATCCTCGTCACCCAAAGTGGCCTGAAGTGGCGGCTGAGTTTCCTCGATGGGCAACAACCAGTCCAACCCCAGCAACGGCGCGACCACAGCAACCGTCAAAAATGTCAGCAAGTGGAAAGTAGCTGAGGAAAAGAAACTGACGGCTGAGGACGACGTCAGAGCCGCAACGACCGGCCCCATCTCTGGCTCGTCGCTATCATCAGTCGGCTCATGGATCACGACCGTTTGTGGCAGCGACTCTTCCACATCTGAACCCGCAGCGCCGTTTGCTTTCGCCGATAACGTGGAAGCGGAACCACGAGAAAGCTGTGAGCTTCCTGCAGCACCGTTTCGTTCGTCTGTTAGCGAATCAGCCACTGGTAAACCTTGAATTCAGACGCATGCTCGTCGCCAGATCGCGGATGTGGGGCCCTCATTGAACCGAATACTGCTCCACCTGTCGGCACGTTCTCATCCCGAATCTTATCTTCGCCGCAGATCGTCTGCGATGACTGTCAGGCAGAATTGTGACCGGCCAACAAAAAAGCCCGACCTGCAAAGGTCGGGCTCAAGTTTACTTTTGTGTTTTTCTGCTGATTAATGAACGGTCGGTCCGGCACAGCGAATAAGATGGTCTTTGTCGATGTAGACCACTTCTTCTGACTGGTCAACGTGGCTGAAAGGAACCGGCCAGTAGGAACGAATCGTTTTGTCGTAGTAGATCGTGCACTTGTAGTGGCAGTGGTGAAGTCGGCAGGGGCCAACCAGTGGATACACTTTGCATTCGTCAAGACGATCCACCAGCGGCTCAACCACGATTCGCACGTTGTTCAATTGCGTTTCCTGGAAGAAGGCAAACCCGCCTGCACCGTCGTCCGGCAGGGCTCGAATTACCTGATCTTCGCTTGGAGGGTCGACGCAGAAGACGTCGCCTTCAACCGGATCCAGCACGGGAACTTTGTTATAGCGTTCATCTTCGTGAAGCTTGTCTTCCATCAGCTGGCTGGCACGAGCCGGTACCGGAACCACGGGAAGAGTCTTCCAGAAAAGCATGTGTTCCCACATGACTCCGATGAAGCCGCCGGTCAGCGTACAACCGCTGTTCGAAAGCGTCATCAAGCAGATCGCCGTCAGCACGACCCCTCGTCGTATTTGTCTGCTAAACGTCTGCATTGAGTTCTTCCCTGAAAGTAGAGTGGGAGTTTTCATGAGTACTATCCTGCCTGTCAGATTCTGGATCGGGCTGTGCCCTGACACTTAAATCCAGACACTGAACGCCGAGGTACCAGCGTCCTTCCTGATATCGATCCGTCATTTCCGTTGACTTGTGAAAATGTTTCGATTTTGCGGATCGAGCCGGAAGAATCGATGGTAACGAAAGTCCCGATGGCACCTCCCGCCTCCTTCGATGGCACTAATGAGGGCCGCAAACCGGCAATCTCGGCCACTTCGGCGTTGGGGCTGGCGTCATTGATCACTTGACGCAATGGTCGGTCGTCGCGTAACTCTCCCGAATTCCCTCGTAACATTTTCAGGCTCGCGCGGTAATCGGCGGCCAGTTCCTCTCAGAGACTCCTATGGCCCAGAATCGTGCCGTCCAAAAGATTTCGGACCAGATCGCCGCGCGAGTGCGGCACGCGATTATCTCCCACCACAAACGCAGCGGCACCGTTCTCTTCAGCGATACGACGCTGCGCGATGGCGAACAAATGCCCGGGGCAACGCTGGAGCCTCACGAAAAATTGCGGATCGCTCGGGCTCTGGAAGAAACAGGTATCCATTCTCTTGATGCTGGGTTTCCGGCAAGTTCTGCCGCTGACGTTGAAGCCATCCGCATGATGGTTGGAGTCATCAAGAAGCCGGTTCTAACAGCATTATGCCGAACTGTCCGTTCCGATATCGATATCGCCGCTGAAGCTCTCGACGGAAATCCTTTGCATAAGAAGGGTGTCAGCCTGTTCTGCGGAACAAGTCCGCTGCATCGAGTTCACAAGCTGAACAGAAGTCGCTCGGAGATCCTGAATATCATCTCCCAGACTGTGGGGTACGCGGCTGACAAGTTTCGAATCGTGGCGTTCAGCCCTGAAGACGCCAGCCGTACCGAAGTCGACTATCTCTGCCAGTGTTACAAAGAGGCCATAGATGCCGGAGCGACCACCGTTGGCTTTCCGGATACCGTGGGACTGCTGACGCCGCGCAAAGCGGCCGATTTCATCAAGGCAATTCAGGATGGAGTTCCAAACCTCGATCGAGCCCTGTTGGCCGTCCATTTTCATAACGATCTGGGTCTGGCCGTCGCCAATACACTAGCGTGCATCGAAGAAGGCGCCAACGTGGTGCAGTGCACCGTCAATGGAATTGGCGAACGTGCCGGCAACGCATCTCTGGAAGAAGTCGTCATGGCCCTGGCGATGCATGGCGATCAATATCGTCGCAAGTTTCGCATTGATACAACGAAGCTGGCTCCTTTGTGTCAGCTCGTCGCTCAACTGACCGGCGTGATGATTTCTCGCATGAAGCCCATCGGTGGTGCCAATATCTTTGCGACCGAAGCTGGAATTCACCAGGACGGACTGCTGAAGAATCCTGACACCTATTTGCCGTTCCGCCCCGAAGTTGTGGGCGGTGGCGAGCTACAATTGGTTCTCGGACGACATTGCGGTCGTAAAGCCGTTGCTCATCGATTGGCAGAACTGGCGATTACAGCTGACGATCAGGACGTGGTGAAGATTATGGAGCTAATTAAAAAGCAGCCCAAGGGAGTCGTCATCGACGATAACAAATTGCAACAACTCGTGGCTCAGGTTCGATGATGGGGCGGAGGTCGCTGCGAGCTTCTTGAAATCTCAAATCTCAAATTTGAAATCCGAAATTTCCGGTGGCGTCAGTGAGGATGCCCGGATCCATTTGCAGAGTACCAGTCAGCGAACAATCATTATCGATTGTCCTCTAGCTGACGGTATTTCTCCGAGTACTTATCAAACAGCTGAGTATGCCGGCTGGTAAGATCGACTTTTCGCCCCTGAATCCAGGCTGCTGTGACCTGCGATTCTGTTTCCAGTGGATCCCCGGTGCAAACAAACAGAGTCGCATCTTTCCCGTTCTCCAACGTGCCGACTCGGTCAGCAATGCCCAGAATCTCGGCCGGATAAACCGTGACAGCTCGCATCGCATCGTTGTAAGGAAGCCCATAGGCTGCGGCGGTTGCGGCCTGATAAGGCAGGTTGCGAGTATTCCAGGATTCAGAACGTCCAGAGCCCGAAATGCAGAACTTCACGCCGGCTTTTCGCAATCGCTCCGGCAACGTAAAGGCCGCATCGTAGTCGTCGTGATCTCGGCGAGGATCCTTGTGGATCGCGTCAATGATCACCGGCACGTTGTATTGTTTCAGCAACTCCGCACACGCTTCGCTGTCGTAGCCACCAAAGATGATGACTCGAACATTCTGTTCGACTCCAAAAGCCACCGCTGATTGAATCTGCGGAGCACGATCAGCGGCCACGATCAATGGAATCTTCCCGGCCACAACCGGCTGCATGGCTTCCAGTCGACTGTCAAAATCCTGAGTCATCGGGGATGCCGCGCGAGCTTTTCCGTAAGACCGCGATTGCTCAAACAGAGTTCTCAGGGTTTTGAGTTCATCCGGACGACTCTCTTCCTTCTCAGCGTCTCCTTTCGCAGGTTTCGATGAAGACCGCTGCGGAGTTCGCATCTGAGGCCAGTTGATCATCAGCCCCACGTCAGCTCTCAGCGTCATGTCTTCGTAAGTCCAGCCGTCCAGTTGCATCACCGAGGCTTTGCCGCTGACAAGTCCACCCGATGGTGCACTAACTGCAATCAAGACACCATTGGCTCGAGTCACCGGGATCAGCTCGCTGTCCGGATTCACGGCGACATGAGCACTGACGTTAGGATTGATGGTGCCCGATTCTGCAAAGTCTAACGTAGCTCGAGTCGACGAAATTTCCGTCAGCCCCAACTGCGAATGCGACTCAATCATGCTCGGGTAGACATGCTGCCCTTTGAGATCAATGATTTCCGCTCCGTCCGGTGGTTTGATCTCAGCGCCGATTGCGGTGATTTTCCCATGATCAAACACCAGCACACCTTTTTCGACTGGTGGCCCGGTGAGCGTATGCACAACGGCATTGATCAAAGCAATCGGCTTCTTCTGAGGTGCGCCGGGAATCTGATCTGAAGCCAATGTCGTCGCGCAGGACAGTAAACAGATCAGCAGGTTGAATGATTTCATGACAAGACTCCTGAGAACAACAGGCTGACTCTATTCCTGTGCCTGACTGCGCAGAGATTGCTGATGACGAAAATGGTGGCAGAACTCGTCGGCTCGTGGCCAAAGCTCTGCCGGATCGGTGTCGCGTTCGCCGGCTTCATGCATGTCTTCACCGGATTCCAGGATTTTCTGAATCAGCACGTTGCGACGTTCAAACGATTCCCGCTGCATTCGATCGTCTTCATCCCGATGAAAGTAGCAGCGACCATCGATCCATGTTTGTTCGCAACGACTGAAATTTGACAGTGGATCCCCGTTCCAAATTACGAAATCCGCATGCTTGCCGACTTCAAGTGATCCCACCAGATGATCGATCCGCAACTGCTTTGCAGGATTCAGAGTAACGAACTTCAGAGCCTCCTCACGAGGAACCCCGCCGTATTTCACGGCCTTGGCCGCTTCCTGATTCAAATGTCGAGCCAGCTCACCGTCGTCAGAATTGAACGACACCACAACACCCTGCCTGTGCATTAGGGCGCCGGCATGAGGAATCGCGTCGTAAACTTCGAACTTGTAAGCCCACCAGTCGGAGAACGCTGACGCCATCGCGCCGGCTTTGGCCATCTCATCGGCCACCTTGTAGCCTTCCAGGATATGCTGGAATGTGCCGATCGTGATTTCGTACTGTTTCAGAATCCGCAGCAGTGCCAGAATTTCATCCTGACGATAACTGTGGCAGTGAATCCAGCGATCTCCGTCCAGGATTTCTCGCAGCGCGTCAAGTTCCAGGTCTCGACGAGGAGGCAGGCCACGACGGCTCAGCTTCCATGCATCCATTTTGCGGGCATAATCACGAGCGGCTTCGAACGAATCCCGATAGAGCTGTTCGACCCCCATGCGAGTCTGCGGATAGCGATTGTTGGCGTTCTCCCAGTTGCTTTGCTTTACGTTTTCGCCCAGAGCAAACTTCACTCCCTGAGGTGCCTCGGTGAACTTCATCCCGTCGCCTGTTTGTCCCCAGCGAAGCTTGATGACCTGATTCTGGCCACCAATTGGATTGGCAGAACCGTGGAGAATATTGGCCGCCGTGACGCCACCCGCGAGCTGTCGATAAATGGTAATGTCGTTTGCATCGACAAAATCTCCCACACGAACTTCGCAGGTGATCGCTTGAGTCGCCTCATTGACGCCGCCGTCAGTCGCGGCGTGAGAATGGCAATCGATAACTCCAGGCGTGATGTGCATTCCTCGCACATCAATCACATCCGCGCCTTCAGGGATCGCGATCTCTTTCCCCACCGCAACAATCTTTCCCTCGGCAACAATCAGCGTCCCATCTTCAATGAGGCCTGCCGGCCCACAGGTCCAGATGGTGGCATGAACAAAGGCTGTCGGCCGTGGCTGCCCCGGGATCGTCTCCCGTCCAAAGGCCCCCAGCGGATAATTCAAGGCGAACGAAGCAGGCCCGGACTCTTTGCTTTCTTCTTTATCTTGATCTTCATCCTTATCTTTATCCCTCTTTTCCCCGTCTTCTTCACTGGCCTCACCCTGCTTCTTCAGTTGTTCAACCCGAGTCGCCACAACACTCGCCGCTGCTCCATCCGGCCAAACAAGAGTCCCCAGCCCCGCGGGTCGATCCTGCTGCTGAGCATCCAGTTCAGTGAGCGTGAGAGAAATCCGAATCACGCCTTCGAACCCCCAATCCTTCGCTGCCAACGTGGCCGTCAGGGCGGTATCGCTGAGCTTTACGTCGGACAGTTTCAGCACATCCTTCTTCGTATCCTCCTTGGGATCGCCAGACTTCTCGTCGTTGGCTGATTCTTCTGTGACGGAATTCCCTTCATCAGATGACTCTTCATCGGGAGACTCCGGGCTGTTGTCATCTTTCTCTTCAGACTCTTCCTTTGAATCTCCGGCCTTCGTTTTCTCTTTCATCGGTTCCACAGGAATCGGCTGGCGTGAAACTCGTCCCTGCAGTTTGCCGTCTTCGTCCGTGATCTCAACAAACATCTGTCCATCGAACCGAGCCGTCGGCTGGACATCAAGGCGATAGTAGCCTTCAGCCTCGCGAACCTTCTCCGGAGAATGCTCAAAGCGTTGCCCGGAAACCCAGGTCTCGACAACCTTGGTTTTCTTCTCAAACAAATCACCATCAGTGATCACAAAGCTGGCCAGATGCCCCGACTGAATTGTGCCCAGCTGATCGTCCAGTCCGAAAAAAGTGGCCGGCGTTGTCGTCAGCGCTTTCAAGGCAGATTGCGGTGAAAGCCCACGAGCGACAGCTTTGCGAAGCGACTTCAGAAAATCTGCTTTTGATTCCAATCGCTCAGTGGTGAACGCAAAAGAGATTCCCGCCGAGTCAACTCGGGCGGGATTCTCGGGAGCGATATCCCAGTGCATCAACGACTCCAGAGTCGCATCCTGAGCCGTCTCCGGAGTACTCACGTTCGGAGCTTTTGGAAATGCCAACGGAAGGATGATTGCACGCCGCGTTCCCGCGATCTCCGCCAGTCGACGGTACTCGCGACCATTGCCGACCACGATCAGCGACAGCCCAAACTCGGCCGCAAACTGATCCGCCCGCAAGACGAATTGCTCATTCGAAGTTTTAACAACAATCGGTTGCGTTCCCTTCAACACAGGCTGCAGCGCCGAGAGAGCGTCATTGTGTTCGGGAAGGGCGAGGGTTGAATCGGCCTCGACTGCGATTCGAGCATCTCGATACCACTGAGCATCATACATCGCCTGCCGCGCCAGCGCGACGGCTCCCATAGGGCTGCCGGGGTAAGTGTCGCGACCTCGGCGTGAAACCGTGAGATGTAGATGCTGAGCGACATTCGCAGCCAGTAGAGTCTTGTTCGGTTCCCCATCGCCGGTTGACACAACAGCACTCGTGCCTCGAATCACGCCTGCCGCGGGGGCGATCAATTGAGCAACAATGCCCTGCTTCCGAAGAGCCTTTAGATCTTCATTCGCAACAAGATGCTCGGCCATAGAAATTTGCGGACTGACTTGTCCATTCCAATACCGAGCCGTCCCGGCCAGTGGATCACCAGAAACGGAGTGTTCTGAGTAGGCATCGATGAAGCCTGGATAGATCGTCTTACCGGCCATCGAAATGACCTGGGCATCGGCAGGAGCTGCAACATCGCCGACGGATTCGATCTTGCCGCCGCGAACGACGATCGTGGCTTTCTCCAGCGTCACGTCGGGACTCACGACAACTCGTGCATCAGTCAACGCGAAGACGGCGGGAGGATTACTCCGAAGTGCTTCCTGAGGTGTCGAGGTTTGATCGGCGGAGAGCTCCGAACGTATGTTGGCCGTTGTAAACAGACCGGCGATGCAGGCCAGAACCAGTAATGCACGTTTCATCAACCACCGTCCCGCTGAGAACAATTCCCCATGCCAGCTCTTCATATCGCAAACTGCTTTTACCAGAAGCTTGCGAAAATACTCGGGTATCCGTGGAGCCAGCGAAGTTCGATTTATCAAGCTAACGCGACAACATGCTAGCGTCACGGAAATGGCATGCAAAAGCAGGCAGAACGCAAATTCTGGGACAAACAGCCAGAATAGGCGGTTCAGAATCCAGCAGAGTCATTCAAGCGTGAACAAGCGGGCAGGGTACTCAAACACATAGTGGTCCATTGAAATATCTGTCGCAACCCGTGGCAAAACTGCTCTGGATGCAAAACTGACAAACGTTGTAACATCTGCAGAATCTGCCGGAGTTCCTTCCCGGGAATTGCGGCGGCCCCGTAAGGAAATGGATATTTGTAAGTCACTGCGATGAATGGCTTTAGATCGTATTCCAAAACAGATATCGATTGAGACTTCTCACGCTGGATCGGCATTTGCTGCCGGTCAGGATTGAAGAATCAGACGATGCGGCAAACGGACTTGCTGCACCCAATTGAACGCAAACAGAGATCCAAATAATGAGCAGGGACGCTCGCACTTTGCGATACATCGCCGTTGTGGCCATGCTGGCGGGACTCAGCCAGAGCCTTCAGGCCGCTACGTACCAAACCGTCAACTTTGCAGTGACGTCAGATCGTCCGGAAGTCGCGGAGCAGGTTGGCAAAGCCGCGGAGCTCTATCGCCGTCAACTGGCCGTTTTCTGGCTCGGCAAACCACTGCCGAACTGGAGTCGCCCTTGCCGAATCTCAGTCCGAGAAGGCGCGTTGGGAGCCGGTGGCCAGACAACATTTCAGTTTGTACGTGGCGAGGTCCTGAACTGGCGAATGCAGGTCCAGGGAACTCTGGAACGCATTCTGGATTCGGTACTTCCGCACGAAATTAATCACACGATTTTTGCATGCCACTTTCGTCGTCCGTTACCGCGTTGGGCAGACGAAGGGGCGGCGACACTGTTTGAGCATCGTTCCGAGCAACTGAAGCAGCTAGCCTTGCTGAATGAAGTCATTCGCAACAAGAACGAAATCATCTCACTACGTGACCTGCTGTCCATGAAGGAGTATCCACAGGGACAGCGACCGATGTTGACGCTTTACGCTCAGGGATACGCACTAGCCGACTTTCTTGTGCAGCAAAAGGGACGGCACGCTTATCTCAAGTTTATCGCGGACGGTGAGCGAGGAACCTGGGAAGAAGCGATTCGTGCGAACTTTGATCACGCTGGTATTGAGTCGCTGGAAAAGAACTGGCGCGGCTGGGTACTGGCTGGCATGCCCAAATTGACGCTACCCAGAGAACAAATGTTAGCAGCGAATGAGAGCGATGCGGACTCGAAGGCCCAGGCGGCGTCTCGACCAGAACTCCCCGTGTCAAAAGGATCAAAACCATCCGCGAGACCTCGACGTGTACCAGCCGGAGAAATCATTCGCTCCCAAAGCCCCGATACGGAAGAATTCGCAGGAGCTGACAGCAGCGTTAAGGCGTCCCTCACAGCAAAGTCCGAAGAGCTGAAGACCGCAACCAGTGGTGTTCAGACAGAGAACGTGGATCTGCGTTTGAAGCGAGACAAGAAGGTACCGATCGTTGCTCCGACGCCACGACGAATCGACGGTCAGCCCGCGAGTGCGAAGCCTAGTGAACCAACCACAGAGCAGAATTCGGACCTCTTTGAGTTTCTCAGCGACTCGGAGGGTTCTGAGCCGCGAAAACTGGAGCCCACAACATCGAAGTCAACCAAGCCCGCCAGAAAAGGAAACGCCCCCATCACAGCAGGGGATTCCGATTCTGAGCCGACCGAGGAATTCGAGTTCAGCGGCAGAAGCCTCCCCAGCGAGCGAAGCGTGACGTCCGGCAGCACTCCTTCATGGGCCGGATTTCCAGGGCGAAAGAAGTCGTTCTGACTTCGAGCAGAAAGGGTATAAAAGATCAAAATCTTTTGATTTCGAATGCTCAGGAAATGCCAACCCCTCCTCCCGGTCGGCATTCCAACTCTGCGCTGGCCCACGCTCCGACGGGCGAGTCATCGACACCCGCAACGATGACTCGCCCGCTTTCTTTTTATGCGTTCCGGAGATCTCGGCGGGAAATGGGGCGAACGGAATACAAAATGTGATGCGTGCGATATCCTGTGGTGTCTCACCTCAAGAGTTTGACTACACGCATTTCCATAGCCACCACATTCTCGAATCATGACTACGACCTGGACCCCGGATTCCTGGCAGAAACGCCCCGCACTGCAGCAGCCGAACTATGACAATCCCGGCGAGCTGACCGAGGCACTGAAAACGTTGTCGCAGTTACCTCCGCTCGTCACAGCGTGGGAAGTCGATCGACTGCGAGGACAATTGGCGGCGGCGGGAGACGGCAACGCGTTTGTGCTTCAGGGGGGAGATTGTTCTGAGAGTTTCGATGACTGTAACTCCGGGACAATTCTGCGAAAGCTGAAAGTGCTGATCCAGATGAGCCTCGTGCTGATCTGTGGATCAAAGAAACGCATCGTGCGAGTTGGCCGAATCGCTGGCCAGTACGCGAAACCACGATCTGCCGACATGGAGAAACGAGGCGATATCGAATTGCCCAGCTACCGTGGCGACATCGTCAACCGTTCTGGTTTCACGCCTGCTGAGCGTCGACCTGATCCGCAATTGATGCTGCGAGCGTACGAGCGATCATCGCTTACAATCAACTACATCCGCGCCTTAAGCGAAGGCGGATTTGCGGACTTGCATCATCCGGAGAACTGGGATCTGGAGTTCGTCCGGAATACTCCAGGCTCGCGGCGTTATCAGCAGTTGCTGGAGTCTTTGAGCGATTCAATACGATTCATGGAGGCTGTCTCTCAGGGCGAACTGACGCAGTTGACGCGAGTTGATTTTTTCACATCCCACGAGGCATTGCTGCTGTTGTTTGAGCAGGCTCTGACTCGCATGGAACGACAGCGAGGCTGGTACAACCTGGGGACTCATATGGCCTGGATCGGTGATCGCACGCGAGCGATCGACGGGGCTCATATTGAATACTTCCGAGGTATTCGTAATCCGATCGGCCTGAAGGTTGGCAACTCCATGGCGCCCGATGAACTGATCGACGTGATCAGGATTCTGAATCCGGATAATGAGCCGGGGCGACTGACGTTGATTCATCGTTTCGGTGCTGAAAAGATCCGATCCAAGTTGCCTTCGCTAGCTGAAGCTGTGCTGCGTTCCGGATGCAAAGTCCTGTGGAGCTGTGATCCGATGCATGGCAACGGACAAACAGCTCGCAATGGAATCAAAACACGTTCGTTTGATGACATCATGTCGGAGATCATTACCGCGTTTCGCATCCACAAAGAAGTGGGCAGTCGACTTTCGGGCATTCATCTCGAACTCACCGGGGAAGACGTCACGGAGTGCATTGGCGGACCTGGGAACCTTTCAGAATCGGATCTGACACGCGATTATCGCAGCCAGGTGGATCCACGTCTCAATTACGAGCAGGCCATGGAGATTGCGTTTCTCATTGCTGAACAGATGAGATAAAGCCGGTTTTTCCAACTGCGCGGGGCTTTTTCGGAGGGAAACAGGATTCCCGGCCATGATTTTGCCTCATACCCCTGAGACTTCGCGCGTTCAGACTGGTAAGATGGTTCACATGACCGATGGGTTTTTGATCCTCAAATTTTCGGACGAATTCCGATGAATAATCTGCTGTGGAAAATCGCTTCTCAACCAATCTTTGCCTGGGTTCCAGGCTGGATGGAAATGGCGATCGTGCTGGTGATTGTCATGCTGTTGTTCGGCAATCGACTGCCAGGGACCATGCGATCACTCGGGCAAAGCCTGGTACAGTTCAAGAAGGGTATGAAAGAGGGCGACGAAGAGGGCTCTGACAAGCTGCAGTGAGTTCCGCAGGAGGGCTCAGTTTGTTCCTTATAGGAGCGGAGCCCGTCCTGAATGCACTGGACTTAAATGTACGGGACACCCTGTTTCGTTGGTCATAAGCTATGTGCAGAGGATTGAGCCCTCCGAGGGAAAAATTGCGATGGGATACCTTCCGGGTGTTGGCTCCTTTGAAATTTTGATCGTGTCTGTCGCAGGTCTGCTTTTGCTTGGAAAACACCTGCCGCAGTGTGTCCGGAATCTCAAGCATTTGATTCTGGATATACGTGATGGCCTGTTCCGCTGGTAACGAGATATGTTTGGAGGGTTGAGCCCTCCGAGGGAGAAATTGCGATGGGATTCCTTCCCGGTGTTGGCGGTTTTGAAATGGTGATCGTGGGCATTATTGCCCTGCTTTTGTTCGGCAAAAACCTGCCGTCAGTGGCGAAGAGCCTGGGCAAGAGTTTTGCCGAGTTCAAAAAGGGCGTCTCGGGCTTTCAGGACGAGATCCGCAGTGCAACTCGTGAAGCCGAAAAGACGGTGACTTATACACCGCCAGTCAGCAAGTCGACGTCAGACGATCGACCCAAAGTGACTGTTTCAGAAGCCTCATCAGAAGATGACTTCACTGCTCCAAAGTTTGATCTCGGCTAGTTTTACCGCCGAGTATCTTCTGTGGATGCAGGCCGGACTGAGCAGAGCGAGGTCCGGCAGTGCATAGGACGCTGCCTGCTCACATTGCCTGCAAGACAGTCGACCCATCACATGGCTGACGTGGACGGTGGATTTGGGACCAGGGACCCGCGGTAAAATACCCCGCGTCTCCAGCATTCTCACCGCCGCCTCAGAACACCATTTCCTGATCGCTGGCGTTCGCTTCGCCTGAACAGGACTGAATCACGAAACGTAAGTTGCAGCCTTTCAGGACGACCATTGGCTCCAGGAGCTTATGGAAACAAGGTGCCTGGAGCATTGGAGACACCTCTGCATCAATGGCGTCCCAGCGTGTGTCAGAACAACTCCGCGATCGGGGAACCGCCGTCCACGACAAAACGAGGTCGCCCCTGGTGATCCAGATACTGATAGTCCTGAGGAACTCCGAAGTAGCGAAACAGCGTGGCCGCGAGATCGGCGGGAGTCACCGGTCGTTCCTTGATTGTGCCCCCGTCTTTTTCGGTAGCTCCGATTACCTGACCATGACGCAGTCCGCCACCGGCAAGGCACATCGACATCACTTCCGGCCAATGGTTACGACCGTCTGTGCTGTCCTGAGTTCCCATTGACGGAGTTCGGCCGAATTCTCCCATGGCAATCACCATCACTTTATCCAGCAGACCGCGAGTTTCCAGATCGCTGACCAGCGTCGTGATAAGATGATCAAACAACGGCAGCAATGGCCCGAGCCCTTTGCTGATTCCGCCGTACGGAGGAATGTTGTCGCCGTGATTATCCCATGTCCCAGAGGCACCGTGATAGCTAAGGTCCAGTGTGACAAATGTTGTTCCGGCTTCGACTAATCGACGCGCGATCAACGCCTGTTGGCACCAGAGATGCTTTCCGTATCGCTCCCGAGTTTCTGCATCTTCCTGTTTCAGATCGAACGCCTGACGAGCACGCTCACCTAACAGCAGATCTACTGCCTGCTGCTGATAGGTGTTTAATGCGTCCATCGAACCGTCCTGATCGAGTCCGGCTTTCATATGATCGAACTGCTTCAGCAAACTCACTCGTTCGTTCAAACGATTTTCGGACAACCCTTTTGGCATCTGGAACAAGTCACCGCCCGTTGTTCGGCCCGTATCAACGCCAACATCTGTGTAGACCGGAAGTGTTGTGGCCTTATCACACAGAAACGGGTCGTACTGTTTCCCCAGATAGCCCGCAAACGCCAGATGCGAGCGTGACTTCATGAAGGCGGCAAACGGAGGCATCGCCGGATGATTGGCTCCGTGACTCTTGGCAATTACAGACGCCAGCGATGGATACCTGACCGCTTCCGGATTGACACGAGGTTCCGCCGCGAGATTCGCCGTCTGGAAAACCATGTTTGGTTCATGATTACTGTGACGAGCATCCACAGACCTGATAATCGTGAACTTGTCCAGCATTGCAGCCTGCTTCGGCAAATGCTCACAAATCACAACACCCGGCAATTTGGTTTTAGTGACACCAAATGGACCTCGATTGACCCACGGACGATCCGGCTTACTGTCCCAGGTATCGATGTGACTTGGACCACCGGCCATCCATAGCAGGATCACACTTTTGCCGGTCGGTCCAGAGATTCCCGCAGCGGCCGCTTCTGCTTTAGCCTGAAGTAAACCCGGCAACGAAAGACCGGCCATTCCAGCCATGCCGGCCTTCAACATTGAACGCCGCGTGTCGACGTAGAGCCCTTCGCGAGTACGTCCAAAGAAGTCGCCAAACGAATGGCCTGCGTGTTGAGTCTGCACGCAGAACTTCTGCGCATCGGTTTGCCCTGGCATGAAACGTTCTCCAGAGGAGCAACGAGGTCGGTGAGAATAGGCGGCGGGTTGGTGAGAGTAACCGGATTCTGCCCCATCAGCAAGCAGGATTTACCCCGTCCACCACGCACTGACCAAAGTAGCCTTCTCGTTCCGCCGAGAAGAGCCTTCTACGATGCACGTTGTTCAGTGAAACCCTGTTCCCAACCACAAAACACAACCATGATGCTGAAGTTGAAAATCGTCCCCCAGTTTCCTCAGCCATAGGGTGGACTCAAGGCCTCGTCTCGACGGAGCGAGACGGCTAATTTGAGTACAGGCTGGTGCAGTTGGAGTATTCGTCTGAGCACGACACCGTTCTCACATCGCCTCATCAGCAATTCGTAATCGTTCGTTGCGATCGAAGGCCAGCAGAGCGGTGATAAGCTCATTCATATCGCCTGTCATGATCCGATCCAGCTTGTAGATCGTCAAATTACAGCGATGATCGGTCATGCGGTTCTGAGGAAAATTGTAGGTGCGAATTCGTTCACTGCGGTCGCCCGACCCCACCAGCGTTCGACGCGCGGCGGCTCGTTCATTCTGCAACTTTGTAGTTTGAGCCTCAAGGATACGACTCCGCAGAACTCGCATCGCCTTCGCACGGTTCTTGTGCTGACTCTTTTCGTCCTGGCACTTTACAACGATACCGGTCGGCAAGTGAGTCAGTCGCACGGCGCTTTCAGTCTTGTTCACCTTCTGCCCGCCAGGACCACCGGCTCGCATTGTGTCGACCTGAAGATCTTCCGGACGAATATTGATCTCTACTTCATCGGCTTCCGGCAAAACCGCTACCGTCGCCGCACTGGTGTGAACTCGGCCCTGAGTTTCCGTCTCGGGAACTCGCTGAACCCGATGACCACCGCTTTCAAACTGCAAAGCGTGAAACGCTCCGTCGCCGGTGATTGAAAACACGACTTCCTTCAAACCACCCAACTCCGTCGGGCTGAATTCCAGGACTTCGGTCTTCCAGTTTTTTTGCAGACAGTACGCCATGTACATGTCAAACAGATCCTTGGCGAACAACGCGGCTTCATCACCACCTGTGCCCGCGCGAACTTCCATGATACAGGCACCGCGAGTAATCGAATCGCCGGCCGTGGCCATATCTTCCAGCTCGACCGAGAGTTCATCGCGTTGAGCAATCAAGGCATTCAGCTCTGCCTTGGCATATTCACGTGACTCGTGATCGGTCTCCTCGTCAACCATCATCTTCGCCGTTTCAATGTCGCCTTCCAGCGTATGAAACTTCCGCACCGAGGCGGCAATGCGAGATAGAGACCCCAGCTCTTTCTGAATCTCCAGCATCCGCGAGATGTTGCTGAGAACATCCGCATCCTGCATCTGCTTTTCAAGTTCCTCGTAACGAGCGAGTTGGCGTTCAAGAACGGGAAACATTGAAGGAACCTCTGACTAAGTAAGACGAAATCAATCCAAAAAGAAAGGACGTGCGCAGATGAATGCGCACGCCCTGTTGCAGATTGTGAAATTGTCGTCGCTACTTCGCGGCTTCTTCTTCTTTCTTGCCCCAGTTGTACTTCTTCGTGAATTTCTCGACGCGGCCAGCGGAGTCAACGAACTTCATCTTGCCCGTGTAGAACGGGTGAGACGCCGCGCTGATTTCCACTTTCACGAGCGGATATTCTTTGCCATCATCCAACTTGATGTTCTCTTTAGAACGCATCGTAGAGTTGATGATATACTGCGTTCCTGTCGACGTATCCTGGAATACGACAGGACGATACTTTGGGTGGATGTCTTTTTTCATCTCATTGAACTTTCAGGGGTTTCGGCGAGCTGATGACGAGTACATCAGCTATCCGACCGAACCAAAATGCCGAGGTGAATACCCTCGGCGTGACAGAATCCGACCTCCTGGCCGGGAAACGAAGTCGCGGAGTCTAAGCCCGCACGAGCAAATCGGCAAGGAAAAACGACTCCCTTGAGCCTTTGCTGCCCGGACTTTCTCTTTTGAGCACGTTGCCACGACCTACCGTTCCGGCAGAATACCGTATTTTCGCATCTTGTTATAAAGCGTAACACGGCTTATTCCAAGGTGTTTGGCCGTATTCGTGCGGCTAAAACTGTTGCTCAACAATGCTTGTTCAATAATGTCCTTCTCCGTCAGTTCGATGCGATTTTCCAAAGATTCCCCGCGTCGAACTGAGAAAAACGCAGCTACAGAAGGATCATTTCCCGGGCCAGCATGCCCTTCAATCACATGAGACGGTAACGTGTCGGGCATCATACGACCGTCATGACTGTAAATAACAGCACTTCGAATCGCATTCTCCATCTCACGCACATTACCCGGCCAAGGATAGCTCAACAGACATTCCAGGAACTCCGGAGTGATCTCTACCACATCGATCCCCAGATTCGATGCATGCTGGTGGACAAAGAACCGAGCCAATGGCTCGATATCCGGCAGTCGCTTACGCAACGGCGGCAGAGTAAAGCTGAGGGTATTCAGTCGATAGTAAAGGTCCGGACGAAAGCGGCCAGACTCCACCAGCGGCTGAAGCTGCAGGTTGCTCGCTGCGATGATTCTTGCTTTCACATGCAGCGTTTTGTTCGAGCCGACTGGTTCGAACTCTCCCTTTTCAATGACTCGCAGCAATTTGACCTGCTGATCCGGAGTCAGTACGTCAATTTCGTCCAGCAGAATCGTACCGCTGCCCGCGACAAGAAACTTACCGTCTTTGTCAGCATGAGCACTGGTAAACGCACCTTTGACATGACCAAATAATTCACTTTCGATCAACTCACCAGGCAACGCTCCGCACGCCACATGCAAAAACGGTTCATTGTGCCGAGTTGAATGTTCATGAATCAGACTGGCAAGGTGAGTCTTGCCGGCTCCGGTTTCTCCGATGAGCAGGATGGTGACATTATGCCGAGCAGCCACTTCGAGTCGCTTCAGCATGGTTCGAAGCTCAGGAGTTCGCGTGCGAAACTTCTCCGCCATCAGTCCAGGCACGGAATCAACAACTTCACTGCGACTACGCAGGTCGTCTGACGCATTGATTCGAGCCGACTGTTGTCGCGAAACCTGTGGGAGAGGTTCTTTCATTCCCTGCAACGAAGCTGCAGGTTTCTGAGTTTGATTCTGATCGACCACAGTTTCGTTCTCGAGCACCGAATCAGCAGCAGCCTTTTCCGGTCGAAGTATCGCTTCGACCAGTTCATGGTAATTCTCGTCATGGTTTGTCAGCGCGATCATGCGAGTGGAGCGCAGAATTTCCTCCGGCAATGCGTCATGGGTTAACTGCCCGGGAACTATGACAAGCACACAGTCAACCGATTTTACGTTACTGATTGTCGCGTACGTTCGAGCCAGTTGCTGCGGAGAAGCCGAGCGAACATCGAACACGGCAAAGTCCGGCCGATGCAATTGAATCATCTGCGAGGCTTCTGGCAGAGAATAACATTCCATCAGTCGGCACTGGCCAGCCATCAGGCTTCCGACACTTCGCAGGAATCCTGGCGACGCACTACAGATCAATGCAACTTCCAAAGCCTTCATCACAGCACCTCTGTTTTTGTTCACGTAGCATTTCGGCATCACGGCGTGGGCCGGATTCCTCTTTGGGACTACAGAACAAAAACAATGCCATTGAGCGCGCAAGAGCAAAAATGTCTAAAACAGGCCGATTTGCGTGTCAGGAAAGATTTACACGCTGGTGAGAAAACATCACATGTTGCCATTCGTCAACATCAGGGCAACAGACGGCAGGATTCAGGGCTCGAATTACTCAGAAAGCGGATTAGTCGCCATGTTACATCAACTGCCTCGCTACCCCACCCGGGTTTACCCCGGTGGTCCACGGGCTTCTGCACCACTTGAGAATAACCGCTCCCGGCATTGAGTAGCCTTGGCTCGATTCGATTGCGATGATGACGCCGAACGTGACGCGATGCGGAACAGTCCGCGACAGTGGCTCGATGGTGCCGACCAATTTAGCCATCTCGCTCCGCGAGATGAGCCTTGTGCGATGCAACCTACACAGCCAAAACTGACCACCAATCTCAAATAGTAAGGATGAGGTGGTGCTGGGGATCAGCTCGGAGTTTGATCAACAATGGGCCAGCGGCAAGGACACGTCTCGACGAAGCGAGACGGCTACTTTGAAAACTGCTGGGGCAGATCGGCCCAGTGACAGTTTATCACCACGAAAGACACAAAACACACGAAAGAATCGCGTTGAAGTTACGCCGACGCACGCCGCCTTTTCGTGTGTTTCGTGTCTTTGGTGGTGAACTCAACTTCATTACGAAGGCGTAAAACGCAGTCGCCATCTCGGTCCGCGAGATGAGCCTCCCCTGCCAAAACCAGCTGCCATTCTCAAACAGCGTTGATGACGTTGTGCTGAGGATGGCCCCGGAGTTTCCTTCGCAATAAGCTGGCTGCAAGGGCACATCTTGACGGAGCACTACGGCTAAGTTGAGAACGGCTGAATAGCCCGTTGAAGAAAGCCATTAGTTATGCTTGCCATGACTGCCAGCCTTATGAAACAAAGGTCTCAGTGGCGTGTCAGTGCCCGAATACGCCATTTCTGCTGAAAATGTTCCTGACAACTTTTGTGACCCTGGGAAGTGCTGAGCAGCACGCCGCGTTGTGAAATCTTTAGACGACGGAATGATGATCGGCGGGATTCCATTTGGCAGTAAACGGCTTGTAGTCGGCAATCTGAACGGCTCCATCATTCATCAGCCGATAGCGAATCCCTCGCCAGTTGACCTCCTTGATACGGAATGATTCCAGAACGCCAAAGACAAGCACCCAGTGTGTGAGCACCATGCCGGGACACCAGGCCAGGAGCTTCAATGGCGTCATCCATTGGACTGGTTCGCCCCGTTGATTCAGCGTTTTTCGCAGGAATATTTCCTGAACGCCAGCCCCGGCTGCCAGAAGCATCCAGTAGGCAGAAAGAACTGCAACAGCAAGGCTGCCCAAACGCGGCTCACCAATGGCAAACGCGAGCAGCGAAAGACCCGCCAGCAGCAAATGCAGAAACAACAGCGTCAGGATATGAACCTGAACGGATCGAACGGTATGCGAGGCCGTGTAGCGGACGACCGCCATCTGTCGTGTCACCCAGGTGTGGAACTGTCGCAGGGAAATGCTTTCCCGATTCACCATCAGAAGACTGGGGATCAGCCGAAATCGCTTCTGGTGCTGGTTCAGACAACGATGGAGCGTCGCGTCAACGGACATCGCTGACTGCCACGCATCCAGCAGGCCGATCTCATCAATCGTCGTTCTTGTCATGGCCATGGTGCCCGCCCATGGAGCTCCCTGATTCCACATCTCCCTCATGAATCCGGCATTCCAGAAGTATCGAACCATGCTCCCCATCCTGGAGTCGGGAGGCAAATACCAGCGATTACCTCCCGTCACGTCCGCCCGTCCATCCACAATCGGACTCGCAAGATCACGCAGCCAGTTTGCATGAGGCACGACGTCACCGTCAATGAACGCCAGAAGTTTCACATCCTCGTCCAGTCCCTTAACCGCCTGAATCAGCGAACTGCATTTCAAGCTGCAGCCGATGGCTGGATTCTTCAGGATGGACATTCGCATGCGAGAGGACTTTTCCATGGCCGGTGCGACGTCCCTGAGCACCGGATCGTGCTCGCTGTCGACAACCAGCTGAATCACGAAATCCGGATAGTTCTGTTCCAGCAAGGCATGAAACGTCTCCGGAAGACGAGGATCGGGGCCACGCAATGCCAACACAACCGCAGCTTTTGGCAGAGTCGAGTCGGCTGCACGCGGAGACTTTGATTCTCTCCGGAGATAGCGGAAGAGTCCCAGCGCTTCGAAATACTGCCTCGCGACATCCAGAGCAGCAATAATCGCAAGGACACCAAGAAGACCTCCGAGCACGAAACTGGTTGTCATGCTTGTCGTACCTCCGCTGGCATACCGACATGGACGACCATAAATGCATGGCGCGAGTACGGGCAGATCTTTCTGAGAACTCGTTTCCACATTGGAAAACGGTGGATGACGTCATCGTAGGCCGGAGAATCTCCGAACCCGATATAGTTCTTAATTCCGAACCCGGCGTCCCACTCCGGTATCTCAGCCGCGTGTGAGCGAAGCGAAAACTGCAGCCGCGACGATGACAGCGGATGACGCAGATTCGCGAGCTTCAGGTACCACGAACTTACTGCATCGAAGACCAGGTCCGATCCGGGAAACGCATCGCTGAGACGCTTCATGAACTCTCGAATCTGCTCCTTTGAGAAAAAGTAGAAGACGCCCTCGGCAATAAAGAGTGGCGGCACATCACACTTCTCACGGATCGCTTCAATCCATGCATCATCGAGCATGGAACTGCCAACCATCGTTCGATTTCCGGTCGCAGGGAGGAATCGACTGCGCAAGCTAATGACTTCCGGGAGGTCGACCTCCAGCCAATGGGGCACCTTTGCGCCAATCCGACTGCAACGGGTGTCCAGTCCGGGACCAAACTCGACCACATTCCGCCGGGGTGAAGATTGCTTTAGAATCCCGGACACCAGCTGATCCATGACACGCGCCCGAATGCAGAAGTTTTCGACCTCCACCCGCTTTTCGCCAAAGCATTCGAAGTCATAGTCCAGCGATGCGACGATTCGCGAAGCCTCGGGATCGTGGATTATTGGATTTGCCTGCCGCTGCTCAACCGCACGCGCCCACAGTGGGATCAGTAGCGTTTCTGGAACACCGCCCAGCCCTGGTACGATTTGTTCACTTACTGCTGACATGGTCCCCTCACCACAGGCCTTTTTGCGGACGAGCCTAAACCTGGTCTCCAATCGAAGCAACTCTCGTCATGCGAGGTTTCTGTGGCATGGACACCATTCGCGAAAAGAATCCGACTGTATGCATTCTCCGGATGAATTGGACTCGGAAGGGGTGCTTACGCCAGGAACTCCACCACCCTGAAGGTTTCTCGGGCGGGTCCTGCCGATCTAAAGACTCAACTGGCATTTTTTGCGCGTATTATCAGGGGACTCAAAAGTGCAGATCCACCCTACCATCGGAAGACTTACCTTCATGGGAGCGTTTGCATTGAGTCTGCTGGTGATGTTGTGCAGCGCTGGCTGTGCAACCGTCTACTCGTCCCCGCTGGCCAATAGGATTTCCCTGGAGCCTGGGTTGACTGAAAATGTCAGTGTGATCTTTGTGGAAGCGACGCCGGATCTTGGAAACTGGGGAAAGCTTCCGCAGATCGCCGGATATTTTCGCCGAAGTTCGGTGGAAAGCTTCTACTTTGATCCGGATGTTCACGGTGACGCCCAGGCCCTGGCTTCGTGGATTCGTCACGAAAGAGTCGAACGCGGGCGCCGCGTGCTGCTGGTGGGATGGAGCTACGGATTGGTTCAGGCGCTGGATGCACTCAAATGTCTTGAATCCACGGACGTTCGCGTGGACACACTCGTTTCCGTTGACTGCTTCTTATTGAACTATCATCGTGGTGAGCAACTGCAGCCAAAGAATGCGGATCGGATCGTGCTGATCTATCGTGACTGTGCTCAACTTCCGACCGGGTTTCTGTGCCCCGTCGTTCATCGGATTAAGACCTGCAATCATCTTGCGGTGCCCGGACATGCAAGGACGATGGATGTGCTATTCCGAGAAACAATCCGCCTCCGTCAGATCTCCGGCAATCCCGGGCCACCGGATGTTCCTGCAACTCCTCAGGAAAACGAAATCAGCTTTCCTGACCTGACGCTTGTTGTGCGTTGAGGGATTGGATCACACGAGAAAAGCTGCCCCCATTAGGAAGGGGGCGGAAGCAACCGGGCAATTCATTGCTGACGGTTGATGCACAGCAGCCGCTCCAGCACACAGGTCTCATCAGGCGAGGCTCAATGATCCGACGCTTGCCCGGTTCATTTCGAAGGGTCAACTGAGGGGCTTTGCTGGTGAAGCGATTTTGTTTCGCAACGTCAGCAACAGTACTCTCGCGCACCGATCTGAGTGGAACAATCCGGTAAGGATGGCCCCTGCTGTCAGAAACCATTCGGACCGGAATCGACGCTAAACGCACTGCGGATAGCTATTCTTCGACACCCCCGGCGCGATCAACTTTGGCGCGAACCGTCCGTCGGTCGAGCTGAAGCAGTTTGGCCGCCTTCTCGAAGCTCTTTGTCTGGCCATAGGCAATCCGGCAGTACTCGGACAATAACTCGTCAGCAGTCAGACTGAGTGCCTGAAGCTGGTCGATCAGACGCTCGACTTCTGGCGAATACTTCCGGCCAGAAACAGCAACGCGGCTTCGCGCTGGTTCGTAAGACCCATGGATCAGAATATTGCGAACACATTGTTCAAGCTCGCGAATGTTTCCCGGCCAATGATAGTTCTGTGGTAAGTTGCGGCTTAGCCAATGAACCACCTCCTTCGCTAATGCCTCCTGTTCGCCAGCCGCAACGCGTCCTGCAATGTGAGTTACGATGTCCTGAAGGACGTCAGGGTTATCCTCGACCTGCGACGCAAGGGATGGAGTCTCAATGACGTCCGAGCAAAGTCGATAGTACAAGTCTTCACGAAATGTGCCTGCTTCAATTTCGTGCTGAAGGTCTCGATTTGTGGCGGCGATAATCTTCCCTTCGAAGTTTCTTACTCGAGTTTCCCCAAGCCGCTGAAACTGGCGATTTTGCAAGACGCGAAGCAGCTTCACCTGAATTGTTGCGTCCAGCTCGCCAATCTCATCCAGCAGAATGGCTCCGTGTTCTCCGCAGGCCTCCAGCCATCCAGCTCGCGCACCCGCAGCACCAGTGAAGGCGCCTTTAGCATGGCCAAACAGCTCCGACTCGACCAGGCTTCTGGACATCGCGGAGATGTTCACCCCGAAGTAGCACTCGGCAGAAGAAACTGCGAACGCGTTTTTTTTGGGATCAAACGGAATGTATCGCGACATTCCAATGGCCTGTGCCACCAGGTCTTTACCACTCCCGCTGGGTCCCGTGACAAGAGTCGTTACTTGATGCAGGCTCCGATACAAGCCGCGGCGGTATCGCCGAAGATCATGTGTGAAGATGGACTGCCATATTCTGGCTCGAAGTTTGGCAGCCGGTGAGGACTGTCCGATCACGCAATGAAAGATGTGGAAGAACGCGCGATAGATTTGATGAAAGATCTCAAACAGGTGCAGCTTCAGCATGTGCGACGGCAATTGCAGATCCGGCAGCTGCAACCAATACTCAAACTGTGTTGAATGCCACTTCCATGTCGCCTGCTCTGCTCCCGCATGACTGGCTAACTCTGGCAACCGTTTCCCCCAAACATCCAATTGCTCATAGAACAGGATGTACAGAACCAGATCATCGTACAGAAGCAGTTGTTCGTCTCCGACAGCAGGCCTTCGCAGCAACTTGCTTCGCAAGACTTCGGCAACTCTTCGCGCGCGATCCAGAATCAGCACAAGGTTACTGCGCCGCTGAGTCATCTGCTCTGTGGTGAAGCCCCAGTACGCATGTGGCTCGGCGACAAAGGAGTCGCCAAGTGCGGTCCTCTCAAGTTCCAGTCGCTCAGGGAGAAACGGATTGCAGTTGCTCAATTCGCTGACCGCTCGAACAAAGGCCAGATCTTCTGCAGGAATGAACCCCATCACTGACTCTCACAGTCCACAGGTACACAGGCATCGCCGCGAAACAGCATTCAATGTACACCGCGTGGACATCCAATGCACGCCACGAAATCTGCGGCAGGCATCAGTAATCCAGAGGAAACATCCGCAACATCCATACGGTAAACCACTTACGGAGATCCACCAGGTTCTGGCACTCGACTTGCCTTATCCGTTTTCGTTCCCAACTGTTTAAAGCATCTCACTGAGGAGAAGACGATGATGGTTCCTGCATTTAAACATTTCAAACTCTTGTCACTAGCCATTCTGGCGGGAGCCTGCTGGTGCATTCAGTCAGCACAAAGTGAAGCTTCGGGGCTTCTGATTGCCGACGGTGGTCTAGGCGGGATCCTCGAGATCAAGGAGCACGATGTCTCGGTCGTGATCAACAATGGAATTGCAGTTACCGAGGTCCGGCAGATCTTTCACAACACCGAACAGCGAATTGTGGAAGCTCTATACACTTTCCCCGTGCCCGCCGGAGCAAGTGTCAGCAACTTCAGCATGATCATCAATGGCAAGGAGATGATCGGCGAAGTGGTTGAAAAGAAGAGAGCCCGACAGATTTACGAAAGCTACAAGACGGTTAAGCGCGATCCGGGTTTGCTGGAGCAGGTGGACTACAAGACATTTGAGTTGCGAATCTTCCCCATTCCCGCCGGAGCGGATCAGCATATCAAAGTCACATACTGTCAGCAGTTGGACTTCGATCACAACAATGCCACATGGGTTTACCCACTGGCGACGACGACTCGTAAGGACATCAATCAGAAGACAACAGGGAAGTTTGCTCTGACCGTGGATGTGAAAAGCGAGATCCCCATCACGAAGCTATTCAGTCCGTCTCATGAACAGGACTTCGCGATCACCAGTTACAACCCAAACTACACACGGGCCAGCCTCGAAGTTCAAAAGGGTGACCTGAGCCGAGATGTGGTGATCGCCTTTGATACAGAACGTGCTCGGACGGGCGTTGATATGATCGCATCGAAACAACAAGGCGAAGATGGCTATTTTCTGATGACGGTCACCGCGGGCAAGGAGCTGGAAGAATACGGGGCAGGGATGGACTATGTCTTCGTGATGGACATCTCCGGCAGCATGAGCAATGATGGCAAGCTGACACAATCTCGCAACACCGTCGATTCGTTTGTGACGACGCTCGGAACAGAGGACCGCTTTGAGATCATCACTTTCAACAACGCCCCGCAGATGCACTTTGGGCAGATGACGGTCGTCAGTGATCAGTCTCGAAAATCAGCCGAGGATTTTCTGAATTCGCAGCGAGCCAAGGGCGGAACATCTCTCCGTCCGGCGGTCTCAACAGCCTACAAATACAAGGACGGAGATCGCCCGCTCAACGTGGTCGTTCTTTCTGACGGCATGACGGAGACCAACGAACAGTCCGAACTGCTCAGGCTCATCGCTGATGCTCCTTCCGGAACACGAGTCTTCTGTATCGGTATCGGGAATGACGTGAATCGCCCTTTGCTCAAACAACTCGCCGAGGGCGCTGGAGGACTGGCCGCATTCGTGTCTCAGCAGGATGATTTCGCACGCCAGGCTCAGGCATTTCGACGGAAGCTGATGCGTCCGGTCGCCACAGGTGTTCGCATTCAAGTGAATGGTATCGAGACCAGCGATGTGACGCCCGACGCTCTGCCGGATCTCTTCTACGGTGCCCCATTAAGACTCTCCGGGCGATACAAGAACTCCGGGGACGCAACGATCACCATTGAAGCCGATGTCATGGGACAGCCGATCAGCCAGACGGTGCAGGTCACGTTTCCAGAGGTTGAGGATAAGAATCCTGAGATCGAACGAGTGTGGGCGTTTCAGCAGGTTGAACAACTAATGGCTGACATCCGCAAGAACGGAGAGTCTTCGGCCGCAGTGTCGAAGATCATCAGCCTCTGCGAAGGATACTCGATTGTTGGTGAGTATGCGTCATTCATTGTTCTTGAGAATGACGCCGAATACGGTCGCTGGGCCATCGCCCGGCGAAATGCGATTCGCGTAACGCGAGATGACAAGGCACGACTCCAGCTTCAACAGCAGCTTCAACTCCTGAGGGATTCCGCATTGGCTCAATCGGGCCCAGCAGCACCCGAGACTGTTGCCGCCTCTGAATCCACTCAGCAGGATCTTTCGCAGACTGTTCCAGCGTCGGCAGCAAGTCCCGCTTCTGCGAGTCCGGCCATTGCCCCGGTTCAAACGACTCCGACGGATCTGAACTGGGCACCATCATCAGTTCCTTCGGTCAGTCCGTCCTCCAGTGGGGGCGGAGGAAACGGTGGAGGAGCAATTGACCCGATCACCGGACTGTTCGCCGCGGGGCTTGCCGCGTCTGCGATACTCAACCGGAAACGACGGACATCAACGCCGCACGGGCAATCTTCGAAAAGCTCCTGAGCTTCCGCCGTCGCGAAGATGGTGATCGAACGAAAGCAGGTTGCCGAATTGACGTTCGACAACCTGCCTTCTGTCCTGCGGCTCAAACAAGATCCAACAACGACGCCTTATTGATCAGGGTTAATGCCATGCAGATTCGTTCCCTGTTAGTGCAAACACCAATCACAATGTTGATTTCAGTATTCGTCATCATCGCGCATGTGGCTGGCGAGTTCTCTTCTCCGCTGACGATTGACTTCAGAAGCATCTCGTTCGCCGACTCCTATCGTGTTTGCACGTGTCATCTGCTGCACTGGTCGTCGAACCACCTTCTGTGGGATCTGGCGATGTTCATAACACTGGGAGCCATTGCTGAAGTGAACATGTCGCGACATTACAGATGGACTCTATTTCTGTCGGCTTTGCTGATACCGGCAGGCGTCATGCTGCGTCATCCTGAGATGGAAACCTACCGAGGCCTCAGCGGCATCGATACGGCACTCTTCGGACTCATAGTCGCTGATCTGCTCGCCCGCCGACTCGTTGAACGCAACTGGAAGTCGGCCTTCTGGTTCTCCTTGCTGCTCATTGGGCTACTGGCAAAAATGCTGGCAGAAACTCTTGCCGGGACGAACATCTTTGTCAGCGACACATCTTTCGTCCCCGTACCGATTGCCCATCTCATCGGCGCCGTGATTGGCCTGATGATTGGTTTCGGAAGTTACATAATGCTCCCGAGAATCCAGAAAGAGACATGGCACTTGAATCATAAGTGGAGACTACCATTTAACTTAACACGATAATGCGCGATCTATGAGTAATGAACCAAACCAGCACCGGAGTGGTTGGCAAGTCCGCGGGCGATGTCGGTGCTGTCCTTCGATTGCAGGCCAACCAGTGAGCCCCGGGGCGAATTCGCCTTAGAAGCCTGTGATGCCGTCGGTCAGACAAGATTTGGTGCCGTCACGAACAACCGCTGGCGAACGCAAAGTTCACAACGCCCGGATAATTTAACGATGGCGTCTCCTCGACCGCGTTATCGATTCATTGCTGACAGTTGACACACTGGAGCGGCTTCATCCCGGATATGCCACCGAGCGAGGTTCCAGGACCCAACTCCTTGCCCTTTCATTTCGCAAGATCCACTGGGATTCTCTGCTGGTGACGCGAAAATCTATCACTACGCTAGTATCGGTGCTCTGATTCACTGATCCGAGTGAAACAATCTACGATGGCTGGCCCCCGTGCCTGGCGCTGCGATGCGGCTGGTGGCACCAATCCGGCCGGGCGGATCATGCGTCGACCAATGTAGCCATCTCGCTCCGCGAGATGAGCCTTGTGCGATGCACGTTGCACCGCCAAGACCAACGGCAGTTTTTAAACAGCATTGATGAAGTTGTGCTGAGGATCGCCCCGGAGTTTCCATTGCAATGGGCTGGCTGCAAGGACACGTCTCGACGGAGCGAGACGGCTACTTTGGGAACGGCTTAACGTCGATCTGCAGTTCTAACAGGGTGGCATTTCTACGAAGTGGGCGTGTGCAGGCACAAGAAATCTCCGTGAGGATTTTCCTCTGCAAGCCAGCTTGTTATCAAAATTTAGCGGCCTCATTACTGCTTCAGGTTGCTCCGCAACACAGCCCATCCACGCCGTGCCGGCAAGGCGATTACCGAAACGAAGAGTATGTCGGGGCGGAGCTGGATCCAGCTCTACTCAGGATTTGGAGGCCAGAACTCCTCCATCAGGGCGTCTCGAATACTCGTGGCATCGGCATTGATGCTCCTGAGCAACAGATGCCAGAAGGCATCATCTCTGCGGGTTCTTGCCCAAAACTGTGCCGCATTGCCAACACGATCGCTGATTCGCACATTCAACAAATCGTCACGATTGCGACGTTGTGAATCACGGCGGACAAACCTGGTTGAACGTCGGCGGTTCCAGAGGGAACTGATTGCCGGACTGAAGAGGTGAAGTAGGGATATGCAGCTATTATGCAGGGCGAACTCAAGCAACTAAAGAATACGGCATCTATGAACCATTTGGCCAGAAGACGAGACTCCGCCCAGAGAATTCGCACTGGCGCCGCTCATGTGTTGATCACTGCGATGATGATTGTGTTCCTGATCGCCGCTGCAATTACGGTGGACTTTGCCTACATGCAACTGATCCGAACGGAATTGCGAACGTCGACCGACGCGGCAGCGAAGGCCGGAGCAGAATCTCTGGCGAGAACTCAGGATGGAAATGCGGCCATCGCGGCAGCCATCGCCGTGGCTCGCGTCAACAAAGTCGGCCAGATGCCCTATACGATCACTTCCGGGGATGTTCTTTTAGGACGCGTTGTGCCGCAGGCTAACGGGGCCTGGGGATTTAGTCAGGGAGCCACTCCGTTCAATGCGGTGAGAGTTAATGGACGCGTCGGGCAAGGGGGCAGTTTTCAGTCGCTGCCATTGTTGTTTAGTTCGAGTCTGGGCCACAGGCCGTTCTCGACACACACTTTTGCCACGGCCGGGCAGGCCGAAGTGGAAGTGTGTTTGTGTCTGGACCGATCGGGATCGATGACAGAATTGATTTCTCGCACCAGGACTCGCTGGGAGGCGTTGAACTCGGCCATTTCAATTTTTCTGACGGAAGCTGGCAGAGTGGCAACTCCGCCACGAACAGCGCTTGTCACCTGGTCCAGCAGTGCCAGTCTGGACTTTGCTCTGCCTTCCCCTGTCGGCTACTCATGGGATTCGAATAAATCCTCGGTTCAGACGACGCTCAGCAGAATCTCGCCAAACGGAATGACCAATCCGTCGTCAGGGCTCGATATCGCGATGAACACTCTTCTGGGAACTAATGGTCGTGGTTACAGCAACAAGGTGATCATCCTGTTAACGGACGGCGAAGCGAACACAGGCCCTGACGCCCGTACAAGAGCGGCGACTGCCAGGAACAACAAGATTCAAGTCCATTGCATCAGCATGATTCCGCAGCGGACCAGTTTGCTGGATGATATCGCAAACACCACAGGTGGCGATTCGTACACAACGACCGACACAGCCGGGTTAGAAACCGCTTTTCGCGAAATCGCTCGCAACTTGCCGATCGCACTGGTGGAATAACTCAGGAGCATTCGCACTGCATCATGGAACGAGCATGTCCGGTGAAATCCCTTCGGATCGCAGGTTTGAACTGAGGATCGGCTCGGGGGTTCCTCGGCGATCGGCTGGATTCAAGGACACGTCTCGACGGAGCGAGACGGCTACTTTAAAAATTGCTGGAGCAAATCGGCCCAATTACAGTTTGTTACCACGAAAGACACGAAACACACGAAAGAATCGCATTGAGTTATTTTGACACACGTCGTGTCTTTCGTGGTGAACTCAACTTTCTGACGAAGGCGTATCGCGAAGTCAGGCACGAATGCTCAACACGCATCATCGAGTCGGCCGCCCATGTAGCCATCTCGCTCCGCGCGATGAGCCTTGTACGATGCACGTTGTGGTCCCCAAGCCGACCGCCAAATTCAAGTCCGCGTTGATGAAGTTGTACTGAGGATCCGCTGGGAGTTTCCTGTGCAATGGGCCGGCTGCAAGGAAACGTCTCGACGGAGCGAGACGGCTACTTTGGGAACGGGTTGACCATCGATGATTGGTTTACAGAGGTGGCATTTCCATTCGCTGAGAGTGTGCCGCAGGCTCAAGAATCCTCTGTCAGGATTCTCTTCTGGAAGCCAGCTTGCCATGCAAGTTCAACGTGGAACGTGAGAAGGGCTGATTGAGAAAACTCCATAGCCACTCTGCAAATAGAAACCAGAAAGGGACTTTTTCTGGTCCTTGCCCCAGCGAGACGAGTCGCGTTTGATCTCAGGTATGGCTGTGCCACCCAGCGGCTTACAAAGCCAGCCCTGTGGGACGAGCAAAGTCTCGCCCGAATTGCATACTTGGTCGCAATAGGCCGAGAAGTCCGCTCCATCAGACTCGGCAACGAGAACCTACCGAAATACGCGACTTCAATCCATGAAACTTCATCAAACATTTCTGCGTGACATTCGGCAAAGTCAAGTGTTAGAATTCGGGAATGAGCACCATCAACTATCTCGATCGAATGCTGCAGCCCGTCACGGAAGCGATGAGCCCCGAGTTTGCCAACAAGCTGATCAGCTTGCGGGCCGATGAGGAATTACTGTCACATGTCGAGCAGCTTCGTGGGAAGGCGAATCAGGGAACCATGACAGCAGAGGAAGAAGCTGAGTATCGTGATTTCGTTGAAGCAGTCGATGTGATCTCGATATTGCAGGCCCAGGCTCGAAGAGTTCTTGCGAAACCTTCACGATAGTCATGGACGCGACCACCAGAACGATTGTGCGTGAGCGAGCTGAGTGGCGGTGCGAATACTGTGGTATCCCGGAAGCAGCAACGCCGTTTGTTCCTTTCCATGTTGAGCACGTCATTGCTCAACAACATCTGATCGATGACAGCCTTCAGAACCTGGCCCTTGCATGTGACCGATGTAACGCCTTCAAAGGTCCCAACCTTTCGAGCGTGGATCCCGTAACCAATGCTGTTGTGCATTTGTTTCATCCACGAATTGACAATTGGAAAAAGCATTTTGATCTCGTTGAGGGATCCATCGTTGGGCTTACGCCGAAAGGCCGCGCGACAGTCCGTCTACTTTGTATGAATGCTCCCCGCCGCGTCCAACTTCGCGAGGAATGGACCAAAGAACAGAAGGACTGGTGACAGAGTTCATTTTTCGAGCCAGTCCATTTTCCAGGTGAGGGTGTGCAGCAAGATCGCCAACACTGGATCACCAGTGTCTGGGGCGGGAATTGTGAGTTTGAGCGACGAGTAATCGGGGCCATCCAAACCCAGAATTCCAATAGCAGCGGATTCGTCGGATGGCGAACAGGAAACTCCCCCGACCCCACCGGGTCGACCCCGGTGGTCCATGGGCTTCTGCACCACTTGAAATCAATCTCTCCCGGAACCGGGCGGCCTTGGCTAGACTCGATTGCAGTGATGGCGCCGGATGCGACGGTAAGCGGAACGGTCCGCGATAGTAGTTCGATGGTGCTGACCAGGCGGCTCTCGATGGCCCCGGTGTCTGCTGGGCCATTCGGGTCGATAACGTCATTCCACTTTGCCGTTCAGAAAATCCAGTAGTGCCGTGACAAGTATCAGTGAACACGTAAAAGCGACGATTACTCCTACGTGTTTCGTGTATAGAAAAATGGCCGCAACCCCAAGAATCACAAACGGCAGAACAGCACGACATGCAAGATCAAAAATCACGATTCGTCGGTGCTCGAAAACGGTCTTCTGATGCAGGATCTGTATGAGCCTTGCGCATTCTCCGGGGCCGACGGGAATAAACGGGAACAGAGTAATTAGCAGCGGCGGAATCGTCACGTCGCGATCGTCCCGCAAACCAATCGCATGCAGGGCAAGTACTCCAGCAATTGGTACGAAAAGCAACCAGGCAATCTTTCGAGACCATTGCCAGTTTTGAATTGTGAGAATCAGCAGTTCAAACTTGAGCAGGATCCGGGTTACTGGAGATTGAATTTGAAGTGACTTGAAAAACTCTTCACGATGGGCCGGATTGTTGGGGTCCAGCCGAACAGCTGCTTCGGCATGTTCAGTCGCGGTTACAAGGTCATGCTTCGAAAATGCTGCCCGAGCCGCCTCCTGGTGCGCCGAACCATCCTCTGGATTGAGCGATAGAGAGAGTCGAAGAGTTTCATCGGCCTGAGCATGCTTCCGAAGACCTCTGAGAATTTGGCTTTTTAGCAACAGATGTTTGGGCTCTGGCCCCCCGGCGGCCAGTGCCTGATCAACCGACTTAAGCGCTTTCCTTCGATAGCCCATCGCGAATTGCATTCTTCCCAGAGCTATCCATGCATCAGGGCGATCGGGAACTTTCGAAATCGCGATCTTCAGGAGCGATTCGGCGTAGGCAAATCGAGGAGGCGTTGTTTCAAGTTGAAACCAGCGAACTTGCCGTGGCGGCTGAAAACCTGCATCATAAAAACTGGAAATGGCCAGATATAAAAAGCCGTAATAGTGTTCCGGAGCAACTGCAAGGATGCGCTCCGCAGCTATTCGCCCTGAAGCAAAGTTCTTGAGCTTGATCTCAACCTGTGCCAAAATCGTGAATGCCGTGACACTTTCGTGATTTATCGCTAACGCCTCGAAAGCCGCGACTCGCGCATCTTCAACTCGACCAAGTCTTAGCAGGTGAAAAGCACGCTGAAGCCATAATTCCTGAGATTCTGGTTCGGACATGATGAGTAATCACCAGTAGAAATTGGTGCTATGTAACGCAGGAGAATTCTGTCACGAGAAGACAAGCCCTCCAATCAACTGGCATATAATACACAGAGGCAATCGAACTCCCAAAGTTAACAAACAATCACCGGGGAAAAGTCCTGACTGCACGACAGCATTGGCAGGCATACACTTCAAATAAGATACTTCAGCCGCAAACGAATCCACATTCTTTTCGTTGTCCAGAATCGCGACGGGAATCCGTGACAACAAACGACTCGACTTCAGATCCGAGTCGCTGACTGTGTCAAACCAATCGCCATGGCGGTACCCGGTTGGCGACGTATAAAAAAGGGGCGTCTGCACGTAACGAAGCCATGCTGTTGTGTAGAGCTGCCCATGAACTTCATAGAACGCCAGAAGGTAAAAAAACTCTTTTTTACGATACTCTGATGTCAGCGAAGTTGCTTGGGACACAATAACAATACACTCTGCGCGAGGCCAAAAGACGCTTGCTGAGGCTAAAGCAAGTCGAAGGGCGCACAGCGTTGCAATCCAAATGCAAAACTGGAACACCGTTCCCAGCAGGAAAAGCTGGGAAGCCTTGAGTTCATCTCCCGCTGCAACCCGAGATATCGCGAGAGAAAGCCATGGTAAGGACCACGGCAGAGGGATAATCCATGCAAGCCGAAGCAGATTAAGTTGTCTCCATAGACGCATGGTTCTGCTTTCAAGGACGAGGTCTTAGTGAGCGGCACGACCATTTTCCATTTGCCACCCATCCCTTTTCTGTTTCGATCTACTCGTCACGCCCCTCTGAGTTCCAGCGCCCGCGTTGTTCTGAAGTTTCATCTTAGTGTTTCTAAGGGATTTCGTTTGCGGAATATCGAAGTGAATCCGGGGGCCGAGGGGCCACATTTCCTCGGTGGCTCCCTCGATTACGTTCAAGTTACTGATAAACAATTCCGCCAGCCACAGAATACTCAGGCTGATAACTCACGATGCTGCGACCGTCTGAGGTCGTCGATGGCTTCAGGCGAAACACGGTGAAGTGAGCGGGTGAACCTTCCTGAAGTCCGGCGATCGCTCGCTTCATCATCGCGGCGGGCTGGCTGGAAGCTAATGGCCACGCTTCGGCGAGAGTTACTCCGCAACTATTCATCAGGTGAGCCACGCATTCCCCGGTTGTGGCTCCGGAACCAGCCAGAAACTGAGTCTGCCCGGCCACCACAATTCGACCATCGTCGAGCACGTCGACAGAAACATCGCCCGTCGTATATCGCCCCGGTCGACATCCGCCAAAGCCGGAGACATCCGATGTCAGCACCATGCGACTCAACGTCTTACATCGCAGAATACAATTGAGCATATGAGCCGGTACGTGCCAGCCGTCAGCGATCACGCTGCAGGTCAGGCGATCATCGGCCAACTGTGGCCAGAACACATTGTCATGTCGAGGCACCAGCCCGGAACAGCCGTTGCCCAGATGTGTTCCCAGTTGAGCACCACAGTCGATAGCTTGGAGAATTTCAGCACTCGTCGCTCCCGTGTGCCCAATGGCAATCACCACACCTGTCGCCGAAACCTGGCGGAT
>CAIXQV010001169.1 GCA_903921605.1 uncultured Planctomycetaceae bacterium
AAGCACTTGGCCTTTGCCGGAGACTCGCAGATACGAAAACGCTTTCATGGTCTTGTGCTTTCAGGAGTTACGACTCGAAACGATGCTAATTCTGAAGAATTGACGCCATTACAGGGTCATTCCTTTGGTTTCCTGAGCCTTGTGATGGTCTTGATTGAGGTCAAATGGATTCTGGTTTCAGTCAGGCCAGTTATGTCCTCGACCACGATGTAGTCAGCGCCGACTTCAACGATTTTGTGGCCGAGCTTCACATCTTTCATCAGCATGATTTCAAACTTATCACCGACATCTTTCAGACTGACAGATTGACCGACATTCAAAACGGAGAGGAAAGACTTCGGAACTTTTTCCTGCCCGTGACTGATCGTCGTGCCGGTGCCGATTTCAATAAAGCAAGACAAAAGCAGGAGTGTTACAGGAGATTTCATGGTCACTTTCGCTTGAGAAATACGAAGACTTTGCGAGTGATGTCAGACTCTTCCAGACCTGAAGTACCATCCGGGAAAACATTTCGCACCGCTGCGGCGACGATCTCCGGGGTCACTGACAGCCCCAACCCCTGCAATGCCTCGATCAAGGTCGCATGTTCGGAAGTTGCAGGAGTGATCACTGGCCGCTTCCGGTCGTTCTTCTTTTTCGCAGGTCGATTGAAAAGCGTTACTAACCCATTCTCACCGATTCCGGTGGATCGTATTTCAAGGCAACGCTGAACGAGTTCATGAGTGTAGTGCGGTCGTCGTCCTTCAGTCGCTTTCACTGGCTTTGGAAATACCTGCTGACGGACCAGTGCATGGAAACGGCTTGGGGACAAATGACACAAAGTGGCGACCTCCACCACTGATAAAGCTGCCTTCCTGGTCGGTTCGAGTACGTTCATGATTGCCTTCTCCATTTCTTTCAACATTTCAGGTGGAGCGTTGTGAGACCGAAATAGTTCAATAATTGGAGGCTTCCAGCACTGCTTCGGCTCCGTTTTTAGAGTTATTCAGGTCGATTTCGAGTCACATGCTCTCGTCCAGCAGCCGTCAATTCACGCCGTCCTTCATCCTTGGAAATCAATCTCGCACGGATGAGGTATGGTTCAACAACACGCTGTACTGTCGTAGTCGGCATGGCAATGCGAGAAGAAATCACTCCAAGTCTGCTTACTCCATCAGCCAAAGCCCGAAGATACGCCTGTTCCTGTGCGGTCAATCCTAGTTGATCATCCAGACCTTCGAGCGTGACGGCCCGCTTTGCATCGACAAGCCGAATCGTGGATTCGCCCTCAGACCGTGCAACCCGATGACTTGCAGCAAGCAGGCGAAGACTTTGCCGGGGAACTCCTCGTGACAACTGTGCCAGAAACGGAGGAACAGAGTCTTCGATACTCCATCCCAATGCTCGCACTCGTCGCTGGATTATCTCAGCCAGTTCTTCTGGTTCCGAAAATGGAATGTACAACGTCTGCTTCATTCGACTTGTCAACGCAGGCAACAAACTTGCCTCGAAGTTTGTGTCCAGAAGCAATGTGACATCTGGAATCTTGATCTTCTGCGGGGATCGTCCCGACTTGCCACTTGAAAGAACGATCTCGCCACGGTCGAGCATCAAATAAAGTGCAACTTGAAACTCCTGCCGAAGTGAATCAGCCTCATTGATGTAAATGATGTCTTTGTCGTGCGCACCCAGCAGCAATCCATTCAGATCAGAGATATGCCCGATGGACATTCCAAGACATGAGTGCATCTGAACTGCCATCTCGTGTTTTATGACGGAGCAAAGTTCCGATTTTCCTAATCCGGGTTCAGAAACGAGAAGGCTACTTGGAAATTTCGTTCCATCAGCAAATGCAGCATCTATCGCAACCTGCACTTGAGCTTTGATGTGGTGCATTCCCACCAAATGTCGCAAGCTCGTCGGTCGAACGCTTTCATGATTTAAGTCGTTCACGTTCTATCTCTCCGGGTTTCGTTCAAAATCAATCATGTGGACCGTGGACGATCCCTCCAGGCAGTAGGGTACACTTGACCTGATTCATTTGGACAAAAAGTCGAGCCATCCCTGACTCGACCTCTTTCGCACCCGCTGGTTTCCTCGCACTTTCGCTTCCTGGCTGCGTGTAAAAAACGCTCCAGCTTGCAGGCCCCGTGCCAAACCAGCAAACCGATGCCGCCTGTGAGGGTACAATTGCACTAGACCCTCAAGAAAAACGCCGGGCCATCTCTGACCCGGCTCACGTCGCCATTAGACAGCAACCGCCTCGGCGTCGTTTTCGACATCTGCTTCCTCAGCCGGTCGGGAAAAGCTCAGGATGTAGTCCGCTGCCCTTGATGCAGCCGCAGAGGCACGAAAGATTGCCTTCGGATCATTCT
>CAIXQV010001170.1 GCA_903921605.1 uncultured Planctomycetaceae bacterium
ACAACTCGAAACACCGGGATGTGATACAGGAAACCGCTCCGGTGAGACCGAGACGACTTTGCCTCCAGCCGTTCACATTGATCGAAGCTACTTCGTCTGAAACAGCTCGCTCGCCACGATGCAGTTGATTATGGTCGCCAAACCGTCTCCCTGCTGCCGAACCTCAGCTGTGATGGTGTCAATATCAGCATGATCGCTGAAGGTCAGCGGACGGCCCAGTGCAAACGTCGCAAGTTTATGCACCGTTGCTCGAATAAACTGATCCTGTCGGTTCTGTAGAAGGAATCGCTTCAGGCCGTCGGCTCCTTTTAGTTCCTGCTGATTGAACAACAGGCTGGATGCATCCACTGGCACACCGTTGACCTGATCACGCCAACGTCCCAGAGAATCATAGTTTTCGAAGGCGATTCCCCACGGATCAATCTTGGCATGACAGGAAAAACAAGCGGCCTGATTGCGATGGTTCTCGATTCGCTGCTTCAATGTCATCTTTGCGATCTCAGGATCCGCAAGGTCGATGATCGGAACTGCGGCCGGTGGCGGTGGAGGCGGATCGTTGAGCACAGACTTCAACAACCAGACACCACGTTTCAGAGGATGCGAATCGGCACCGTTGGAATTCATCGCCATAAGTCCGGACTGAGTCAGCAAACCGCCGCGGTGCTGAGTCCCATTCAGTGTGACGCGCTGGAAAGTGTTACCTCGTACATCCGGCAGACCGCAATGCACCGCAAGACGTTCGTCGGCCATCATGTAGTCGGCATGAATAAAGTTGAGCACACTTTCATTGTGCCGCAACACTTCATGAAAGAACGCGACAGGCTCTTTCTGCATCGATTCCTTCAGTTCTGGTTCTGCGTTCTTCAGCGTCAGAAAATCCAGCAACTGCATGTCGAGCCATTGATGGACGAACTGGTCGGCAAACCGTTCCGCTCTCGGATCCTGCAGCATGCGATCAACCTCCTGACGAAGGATGATTGCATCGGCAAGTTCTCCACTGGAGGCACGCTTCCGCAACGTGTCGTCCGGAATACTACACCACAGAAACAACGATAACCGTGATGCAAGCTCCTGCGATGACAGACGAGTTGTTGTAGCCGATAATTCTGCGTCTTTGCCGGCTTCTTGATCCTCATGGACGACGTACAGGAATTTCGGAGACGACAACACAGCGGCGAGGACTTCCAGCATCGCCTCTTCAAAGCTTTCGCACTGACTGCGGATCGCATGAAACAGTTTCAGCTTCTGCTGGATTTCGTCGTCGTTTAGGTCACGCCGCCAGGCTCGTGTCATAAACTGAGTCAGCACTTCTTTCGCGTAGATCGTTTCATCAGTCCGATGCCCACTGTCGAAGAAGATCTGCTTATGAGACTTCGGAGGCCATTCTTCATAAAACGGAGCCAGCACCTGCACATAATCGATCTGAAGCGCCCCATGACCGCCCTGCGGGACAGAACTGTTGATGAAGCGGATGTACTCCGAAGGACTCGGCAGATCCCCCATCTTTGATTCGCGACGAAATGCGTTGCGCGGATAGATCTCACCAAGAGGCACATCCCACTCATAAACTGCGGGAGCATCGGCCGTCGCGGTAATGGGAGTATCCACAGTGCTCACGCGAATCTCTGCGCGGCCTTCATTGCTGGCCTGAAAACCAAACTCAAGCTGTAAACTGGGAACGCGATTCTCTTCGGTGGCTTCTTTTGAGGCCCGCACTCGAACTCGCATGATTCCTTCGTCAGGAATCGTGTCTCCCAGTTCGACCGTCAGTTCCTGATTGCGTCCGGAAGGAATGACCGCGACATGATCAAAGGAATCCGGGAACTTCGGTTCGGCACCCTCGGGGTCAAACGCATACTTCGCGCCACCGTAGTCCCACGCCGCGCGGGCCGTGTCGCCACTCGAGAGTTCTCGATAATACGGTCGATCGTGAGGCTGCTTGAAACTGGCTGTCAGTCGATCCACTTCCTCTTGCAGCTTGACCGGATCATCCTTGTACTGCTCTTTAGCTTTTGCAAGCTGCTCCTGCTGCTTAGGCCATTCTCGGTCGGCCGCTTCTTCCATCGAGACGCCCCAATGAATAACCGGAGGCCGTTCACCGCGCACTGTCACACGACGCAAGGCGGTGAGAGCAATCTGGCGGTAAGATTCCAGTTGCCCGACGGACATATGCAGCAGCTCGGAACTATTCTGGAAGCCATCATCGGAATGAGATTCGGGCGGCAGATCTTTCGCGAAATTCCACTTTACTCCCAGCAGATCCTGAAGTGCATAGTTGTATTCGTATCGCGTCAGGCGGCGAAAAGACGAATGCCCGCCGGTCGCGCGCCGTACCTTCGAAGCCCGCTGAATTTCGTCCGCAAGCCATTCGACAACCTTGGCGCGATCGGTGTCTTTGAGCGATTTTGCATCCGGCGGAGGCATCTCACCGTTGCTGAGCACGGCCTGAACTTCCAGCCACCAGTGCGAGTCCGGCCCATCCACAAGGTCAGGATTCAGTGTGTCGATCCGGATGTTGCCTTCGACATGATCCGGCCCGTGACACTGCACGCAAGCTTCTTTCAGCATCGGTTTAATGAGCTGTTCGAACTCAGCGGCAGTGTCTTTCGTCTGAGTTTCTTTGACCGCCGAAGCAGCCTCATTCTGCTGCCGATATCGCGACTTTGAAGCCCCTTCCGCCTTAAGTTGGTCCAGCGTGAGCGTCGCCGATTCATCAACGGCCACATTGTCCTGAGCAATGCTCAGCCCGGTGTCTGTGGAGAAGATCAAACAAAGCAGCAGGGCGAACCTGACCATGTTCTGAATGTTCATAGCTCGTGAACTTTCCGAATTGTCAACTGGCAGGAATTCAGCACGCGCGACACTTACCGCGAGGACGTCTCACTAACCCAAAGGTCGACTGATCACGCCTTCCGTTGGACTGGACGCCGTCGCATACAACTTGCGAGGAATCCGGCCTGACAGCACCGCGTTGCGGCCGGCTTCACAGGCTTGTTTCATGGCCACCGCCATCCGCAACGGATTGGCCGCACTGGCGATGGCGGTATTCAACAGGACGCCGTCGCATCCGAGTTCCATCGCGAAGGCCACGTCGCTGGCGGTGCCGACGCCGGCGTCGATGATCACGGGATAGTCCGGATCATTCTCTTTGAGATACTCCAGGCAGATGCGAATATTGTTCGCGTTCAGCACGCCCTGACCACTTCCGATCGGACTCCCGGC
>CAIXQV010001171.1 GCA_903921605.1 uncultured Planctomycetaceae bacterium
ACTCGTCGTCGATCGGCCTGATCGTCAGCGAACGGCGCGAGAACTCGTGGTGGTTCAACCGTTAGAGATTGTTCAGGAGCCACAGCGGCCGTGTTTGCATCATCAGAGCCTGCTGCTGAGGCCGGAGCCGCCGGCGCGGCTTCTGGTTGAGTCAGCTTGACGTCCCAATCAACGCTCAGTTGAACGGTTCCAGTGGCTTCATCCTGCAATACCAGAGTCCAGGTGATCCAGCCATTTTCAGGCTGAGCCGCTTTGTCACGCTGTTGAATCGAGTGCCCCGGCGAGACCATGCGGAACCGCACATCGTTGGCAACGGCTTCCGGCACAGCCACTCGCAAGGTATCAATACCGGCATTCTGAATGTCAAAGGTGATGATTGAATTCTGCTTGACGATCTCGGGCTCGACATGAACCGTCGTTCCCACGGACGCTGCGATCTGAGCAGGCCGCGGTGACGTTCGCACAAACAGGGCGATTGGTCGGCGAGTAAAATTCCAGGAAGCAATGTGTCGCAGCCGTGGCAAAGCCTCCACAGCGGCATCGCGAGAAGGAAATAGCCCGGCGAGTTTCTCATCAACCGTGATCACATCCAGAAACTCCGGTGCGTAAACAGTGACGACGCCGGTTTCTCGCTCCACACCTTCCGGAGCTATTGTTGGAAGTTCCATCTCGGCATTCTCGACCGAAGCATCAAACGCCTGATGCGCCTGAATCGTGACTTCGATTGTTCCCATTCGTTTCTGAGTCAACGACAGAGTAATAAGGCCGCTGCTTTTGTCGACATTGAACTCACTCATGCCGTCAGCGGATACGTTGTCGATCGTCAGCGATTCTGGAACTTTCAGCGACAACTGGAACACGCCTGCACGTTCGACTTCATACTTCAGAATCGATCGCAGACGCAGTTCATCATCGCGGAACACATACTGCATGTTATGAGCCACCAGAAGGCGTGGTTCGACCGGCTTGATCTGGACGGTGAGAACTCCTGCTGAGCCACTGAATTCCCAGGTGTTGGCCGCGATGGGGGCTTCACCGTTTGCCGTCGCACCGCCCGCATCGATTTGTTTGACGCCGGTCTGAGTCTTGATGACGGTGGTCAGAGAGGGATCCGTCACGATCGTCAGTCGACCGGCTTCGCGAACGACGGCATCCGCATGAATTCCCTGCAGTTTGCCATCAGCCGACTTGCCGATCAGTTGCAACGTATCGCCTTCGATCGCTCGTTCTGTCTGCAACTCAATCTGGAAACCCTCAGTCGCCGGAACCAACAGCTCGGCCTTGATCATCTGATGACTTTCGCCGACGGGTTCAGCGTTCCAGGAACGAATACGGCCTGCGGCAGAGACCACGTCAATGATTCGCGCATCCTTTGGAACAAGGATCGAGACATCTCTCAGTTCACCGCGAAGGATTTCATAATTCAGGAGCGTACGTGACTGCAGCAAGCCTTGTTCAATCCGCACGCTGGTTTCGTTTGTCACGCTGCTCAGCAGGTCCATCACAGGCTTTGAACCCGCGCGAGGATTCCAGTGAACTTCAAACTGATTCACTGCGCCGAGGCTGGCTTTGGCGACCGTCTTGCCTTCGACGGTCAGACCATCCGTTGGCAGCAGCACCTGAAGCGGCGTAATCTTGATGGTCTGGTCCGGTTCAGGAATCGTGACGACCAGTTCGCTGATGCCTGTTGGTGGGCACTGGATGGCAAACGAACGATCTTCCGGTGAAGTCAAAACGGTGGCAAGCAATTCCAGTTTGACAGACTTCTGCCCCGCACCTTTCAACAGCAGTTCATAAGTGCCTTGTCCTGTCCCTTTCAGAAGAACGGTTCCATCATTCGGCTCCACTTTCCCAATCGCCGCCGCGCCGAAGTTGACTGGGAGAGTCGCCCAGCCTTCAGTCTTCAGCACATTGATTTTTAGCTCAACGTTGATGCGAGCGAGGTCTTTCTCGACAACAGCACTCCATTGAGACGATGTGATCACCGCGTCCTGATTGCCGGTCGTGACCGGAATCGCATTGATGGCTCGCTTCATCAAATCGAGATACTCGGCATACGGCAGAACAACCGAAGCCTCCTGATTATCGAAGACCTTTTGCAGTTCTTTGAATGGAACGTAAATCAGCCTGTCCCACTTCTCTGAAACCGACGTCGGCTTTGATTCCTCCGGTGCTGCGACCGGGGCCGTTGAGGAGGGAGCAGTTGCAGGCGGATCCTGAGGAGGCGTTGTCTCCTGAGCCGCCAGGCTGGAAACACGGACAACGTTGGTCGAGAGCGTGACGACAGCCAGCAACAGGAGACAGCGAGCGATCTGACGCATAGAAGAACCTCAGGAACTGCTGGTGAGAGCGGTGGATGTATTCAGGCGGAGCAATTCGGTCGGAACGAAATACTCCGGACGGTATCGTGGGCGTAACGGTATCATGAGGCCAATCCGGCGCTCCGTTGAGATGAAGAATAGGCGGATTGCGCGGAATTTACATTTTATCCGGGGCAGATTGAGCGTGTTGCAGCCCGGAAACATTCAACTGTAGGTCAGAAATCTCTCAGAAAGAGGCTCGTTCCTGAACCCACAGGTACATCGAGCTGCTATGGCTTTCCCCGGAATTGCACAGGAGTGGAAAGCATAAACCTGAATCTCTAAGGTCACTTGCTGTCCACGAGAAGCCTCAGTGCGTCTGGCGGAATGGGTTCGAGAGCCCTGCGGATTTCCTTTCCGCGTTGATTGTGGACTTGTGATCAGTCACAATGCGGCGTCTCAACGATTGGGCGATTTCGTGAGGAGAAGGAAATGATGCGGACAGCAATCTCGGGCTTACTGACCTGTGCATTGTTTGGCGCTGTGCTGACTTCAGATCTTGTCGCGGCCGAGTTTCCCGGATTGGGGCCGAAGGGTGAGCTGGTTCGAATCGAATTTGAATCGGTCGGGGCGACTTCTCTGGTGGGCCAGAATGCTCGTAAGCAGTTACTTGTGACGGGCGTTTACTCCAGCGGTCAGAAGCATGATTTCACTCACGACGTGACGTATTCCGTAGACGCTGGAAATGTCTTGAGAGTCGATAAAGACGGTCTCGTCATTCCGCTGGCCGATGGTTCCGCAACGATCACAGCAACAGAGTCATCTGGAAAATCCGCAACGATTGCCATAACAGCTTCTCGCGGCGCAGAAGAACTGCCGGTCAACTTTGAAAACGAGATCGTGCCAATCTTTACGAAGTTGGGATGCAATGCGGGTGGCTGTCACGGCAAGGCCGATGGGCAAAATGGTTTCAAGCTTTCTCTGCTGGGGTTTTATCCAGAGGAAGATTACGAATACCTGGTTCACGAAGATCGTGGTCGGCGAGTTTTCCCGGCCGATCCGGATTACAGCCTGCTGTTGCAGAAGCCTGCTAACGTCCTGCCGCATGGCGGTGGGCAACGCATGTCGCCGGGATCGTACGAATGGGAGTTGATCAGTCGCTGGATTCGCCAGGGAATGCCGTACGGAGCAGAAACGGATCCAGTGCTGGAACGGATCGAAGCTGTGCCCGCGGTTCGTGAAATGAACGTGCGAACTCGGCAACAATTGTCCGTGATCGCTCATTACAGCGATGGATCAATTCGCGATGTGACTCGACTGGCTTCCTACGACGCCAATTATCCGGAAATGGCGGTCTCGACATCATTGGGGCGAATCACCGTTGAAGATGTGCCCGGTGAAGTCGCCATGATGGTCAGGTTTCAGGGACAGGTCGGCGTCTTTCGAGCCATCATTCCTCAGGGACTGCCGATTCCTGCGACACCGCCCGAAAAGACGTTTATCGATACATTGGTTTTTGCGAAGCAGCGACAGTTGGGAATTCCACCTTCACCGCTTTGTGACGATGCAACGTTTATCCGTCGAGTCTCCATCGACGTCGCCGGACGTTTGCCGACAGTCTCCGAAGTGGAGCAATTCATCGCCGATCCAGATGCTGGAAAGCGAGACCGGTTGGTGGATCGGCTGGTAGATAGTCCTGGCTACGCGGACTACTTTTCCAATAAGTGGGCCACCGTGTTGCGCAATAAACGCCGCAACGCGACCGACGTGCCCTACACCTATAAGTTCCATGGCTGGATCCGTCGAGCGCTGCGTGAAAACATGCCGTACGACCAATTAGTCCGTGGAGTGTTGACAGCGACTGGTGATCCGGAAACGCATCCTCCCGTGGCATGGTATCGAGAAGTCAGCACTTCTACTCAGCAGATGGAAGATGTGGCTCAGTTGTTTCTTGGTATGCGAATGGCATGTGCCAAGTGTCATCATCATCCGTTCGAACGCTGGAGCCAGCAGGACTATTACGGATTCGAAGCCTTCTTTTCACAGGTGGGCCTGAAGAACAGCAAGTTCAATCCGAATGTTAATCAGCCGGATATGGTTTATCTGAAGACCAACGCTCCGGTGTCAAAGAATCCTCGTTCCCAGCTTGATGTGAAACCGATGGGACTCGGTGGTCCGGAGCTGGATATTTCTCCCTACGAAGATGCTCGACAGTATCTGGTTGACTGGATGGCGGCTCCGGAGAACCCATTCTTCGCAAAAGCCCTTGTGAATCGTTACTGGAAGCATTTCTTTGGGCGAGGCATCGTGGATCCGGAAGACGATCTGCGTGTGACAAATCCTCCTTCAAATCCCGAACTGCTGAATGCCCTGGCGAAGCATTTCCTGGATCATCGCTTTGACCTGAAGGATCTCGTTCGCACGATCTGCAAATCGAGTGTGTATCAACTTAGTTCTGAACCGACCGACTTCAATCGTAACGATCAGCAGAATTTCTCCAGCTTCTATCCTCGACGATTGACGGCCGAAGTTCTTTACGATGCCGTCAATTCTGTCGCGGAAACCCCTTCGAACTTCGGCACAATTCCTCAGGGAACGACGGCCGTTCAGCTTCCGGATAATGGTTTCAACAACTACTTTCTGGAAGTCTTTGGCAAGCCGGAAGCGGAAAGTGCCTGCGAGTGTGAGCGATCGGCCGAGGCGAACTTGTCTCAATCTTTGCACCTTCTGAATTCAGGCGATGTTCAGGGGCGTCTGCAGAATGGACAGGGGCGGGCGGCAAAGTTCACTCGTGAAATGGAACGGCCCGATGCCGCAAAAGTTCGCGAACTGTACGTGGCGGCGTTTGCTCGCGAGCCGCGTCCGGAAGAATCCGAGTTTATCCTTTCACGTGTGGCTGACTATCAGAACAAGCAACAAGCATGGGAAGATGTGATCTGGGCAATTTTGAATGCTCGCGAGTTCCAGTTTGTAAAATGATTCTTCACCAATTGCTTCACTTTCAACGATGCGCAGAAGTATGTCGACTCCGGCTGTGCGTGCTCATCTGCTTGATCACGATGGCGTTGATGCCGGTCAGTCATGTCGTTCGAGCCGACGAAGTTGACGAAGCAGACGCCAAGGTAGCGGCCGAAAGATTTCTCACGGTCCTCGTGAAGAATCCTCGCTTCGGAACGGCGTTTGATCGCGTCTACGGATTTTGCATCGACCGTGGATCCATCGCGACTCTGAAAGAATCGCTGCGGGCGGCTGGAAACCTGCCCGATGAGTTTGCGCCGCCAGAGGGAACGATCACAAGCGACATGGTGACTCTGGAGTTGCCGGCGACGGTTGATGCCGGCGCCGCTTGTCTTTTATTTGGCATGATCGAGCTGCGGCACTCAGAAGCGGACGCGGCCAGCAGAGTTCTCCAGCAGGCTGCAGAATTGCGTCCAAAAGATCCGGTGGCTCATTGGTATCTCGCCAAATCGCTGGCCATGGGGCAGAAGTTTGATGAAGCGGCCGCCTCTCTGGAGCAGGCGATTTCGTCTCGACCTGCAAAAATCGATCTGCTGGAAATTTACAAGGAACTGGCACGAACTCATCAGCGAGCACAGAAGGCTGAGGCTGCGTTGGCGGTGTGGGAACGGCTGGAGCAGGCATTCCCCGGCGACCTGCGGGTGAAGGAACAAATTGCCGCAACGCTGACCGAAGATGGACGATGGGAAGAGGCCTTGGTTCGCTATCAGACGTTAGCAAAGGAAACCAGAAACGCAGATCAGCGAGTGCAGTCGAGTCTTGCCGCGAGCGATGTTCTGATTCAACTTGGCCGATCACAGGAAGCGATTGCAGTCCTGGAAACTCAGTTGAGCGATCTCGATCCAGACAGTTGGTTGTACAAAGAAATTCGTCGTCGCATTGAAGGCACTTTTCGCGGTCGCAACGATCTTCCGGGGCTTGTCACCTATTATGAACAATGGCTGGGGGCACACGCGGAAGACGTCGACGCGATGGCTCGATTGGCACGGACGTTGTCCCTGCAGAATCAAACGGCCGTGGCGTCAGAATGGTATCGCAAAGCCATTGCACTCGCGCCGTCGAATGAATCGCTGCGAGAATCTCTGATTGAACAGTTGGTGCGAGAAGACAATGTTTCGGATGCGATCGCGCAGTACGAAGAGCTGTCGAAGTTTGATTCGGGAAACCTCGATCATCTGGAAGACTGGGGACAGCTGATTCTTTCTCAGAAGGACGTACCGCAGGACGAACGACAGAAGAAAGCGGCGGTCGTCTGGAATCGGATGCTGGAAAATCGAGCGGAGGATTCTGTCACGCTGGCTCGCCTGGCCGGACTCTTCCGTCGAGCAGACGTTCGCGAACGAGCGATAGAGCTGTATCGCCAGGCGATCGATAAGTCTCCGAATGAACCACAGTATCGCGAGTATCTTGGTGAGTATCTGCATCAATTGCAGCAAACGAATGAAGCCGTCGCGGAGTGGAAACAAATCGCAGAAGGTGATCGTCGTTCGAAAGCCAATCTGATTCGCTTGGCGGAAGTGCTGAATCGCTTTGGCCAAAGTGAATCAGCTCTCGCGGCAATGCGAGAAGCTTGCGAGATGTCTCCCGAACCGACAGAACGTCTGCAGTTTGCCGAAATGCTGCGCAACCGGCGAGCGGCAGGGCGTGAGCCCTCCGATCTGAATCCTGGCTCCACGACCGTCGGGACCGACAGAGAAACTGCAAACACGGAGGGCTCACACCCTCCGCTCGCCGAGGACGAAATCCTGGCCGAAGCTTTGCAGCAATTGGATCTGGCTGAGCAATCAACCGAAGCGGCAGATGAGCGGCAGCAGATCCTTCAGGAACGAATTAAGTGTTTGCAGGTGGCAGGACAATTAGACTCGCAGATTCAAAAAATTTCTGCAGAGCTAGTGGCAGGCACGAACGTTACCTCAAATCGCTGGAGAATTCTGGCAACTTATCAGGACGCCGCGGAGAAGCTCAACGAAGCCACCACGTCAGCTGCAAACGTTGTCGAACTGGAACCGGATTCGATCCCCGGCTGGACAATTCTGGCAGATCTCTATGAACGCACGGGGCGACTTGGAGATGCCGCCGATGCGATGAAGAAACTGGCTTCGCTGGATCGGCGAGGAATCTCCGAATACCTTCGCAAGACCGCGCGGCTTCAGGTGCGACTGGGACAGTTCGAAGATGCATTAGCAACGGGCCGCGAAGTCATCAAAGCGACGCCTGGCAATCCCGAGGCCTACCAGTTCTTTGCGGATCTTGCGTTTGAAGTCGGGCAACCGAAAGAGGCGGTTGAGTCATTGCGGCGTGCTGTGCGAGTCAACCCGGGCGACGAAGCATCGCTGCGTGCATTGGCGAAGACCCTGGCCGATGAGTTTCAAACACCCGAAGCCATTGAACTCTACTGGCGAGCATTCGAGAAAGCCGCCGATCTCGACAGCCAGACGCAGATTGTGGTCGCCCTGAGCAATCTTTACCTCCGCAGCAATCAGTTTTCCAAACTGGTTGAACGCCTCGAACTCCGCAGCCGAGAACTCAATCTTCCCACCGAGATGACTCGCTGCATCGCCACGGCGTATCGTGAAGCGGGAGACTTTCGTAAGGCGAGAGAGACGCTGGGTTCTCTGGTCGTCGGCGATGTCGCTGATGTCGAACTTCTTCGACGTCTGGTCAGTCTTTCGCTGGAGGAACAATCTATTGCAGAAGCGATTGCCTACCAACGGGAAATTGTCGGCAGAACGGCTGCGTCTGCAGATGTGGCCGCGTTAATAGAATTGCAAAAGAAAGCAGGGCTGCTGGTTGAAGTGGCTGACGACAATGCAGCCACAGCCAATGTTTCCGCCAGCATTCAGTCGATGCGAGAATCACTTGAAGGCCCCGTCTCGTTGCGCGAGACTACACGGATTTCTGACAGCTACCAAGAATATCTCGCAATGTTTCCTGACGACTGGGCGGTGCTAACCACAGTGGGGAGCTTGCTGGCGGATTCAGACCGGTTGGAAGACGCCGTAAAGGTGACAAGCCGAGTCCTTCGGTCGGGCAACTTGCCGAACTCAACGGGAACGCTCGTGACTTTGCCTACTCTGTATCCTCGTTCCAGTGAGATCAGGAAGCATTCCGATCTACTCGCAAACCTGTATCAGGTGGCACCCGCCTCATTCCTGGATGCATACTGCCGTTGCTGTGACGTTCTTTTTCTGCAGTCTCCGGATGTCGATCAGGATTTGCTTACTGAACTATTTTCCGCCGAGGCGATCAATCGAATGGGTTGTATCCCAATTCTGTTTGTTGCTGATCATCTTCAAAAGGATTCACTTTGGACCGGGCCTTTCCTTGCAGAGCTTAACGCCGTCGGTCATTCGAAGAAGATTTCCCGAGCGAACCAACTGCTGATTCAGCTTCTGGAAGTCGACACCAGGATGCGACTCAAGCTCAGCAGCGATGATCAGTTCTCCGAATTTCGGCGTACATTTGCAGCAGAACTGAAAGGTCTGCTGCTGGACTCGCCCATGTTCTTTTTCGAGCATGGAGCCGTTTCGAGAATCTCGGCCGTTTACGCTGCAGACGCTATGGGCCGTGAACTTCTTCTCGCCAATTTGCGAGAGTCATTGCCTGACCTGAAGACCGTTGAGACAGATGCTGTCGTGGCGGCATTTGGATTGTTGCAGCGCGATTATCCGTTGGCATTTGCGGCGGCTGATCATTCCCATGGCTCTGTGGCCGATCAGGAATCGGCGGTATTTTTCGACTGGTTGGATCGAGCATTGAAGATTCTTCCGCAACACTTGTCCGCCTCTGCAATCCTGGTTGCTACCACAGATCCCGAATTCCTGCTTGCACAGGCAGAAATGGTTTGCCGGTACAGTCGTCTTCCGGAAAACAGCCTTGAGTCGATTGATGATCCGCGAGTCGTCGGAAGAACATGGCGTGCTCGTTTGTTCCCAGTTTCTCGGAACGAACTTGAACTGTCGCCATTTATTCTGTCTCACACGAAAGGAAATGAAGAAGCCTTTTCGTCATGGGTGAGTAAAAATCTAAAGGATGCTCAGCCGCTCTATCGGGCCCGACTTCATTTGCTGCTCGCAGAACTGGATGACTCATTGAGCGGAACCATGCATCTCGTCCTTGCGGCAACGGAAATGCCAGATGTCCAGGGGTTGCGATTTGATGTGGCGACGGAAGCAGCACGATTTGGCATGTTCGATGAAGCTCTGCAATTGCTGGAAACAATCACGTTGATTGATCCTGCTTCCCAAATTATCATCGAACTCAAGGCTCTCGAGTGGGGTCTGGCAGCAGGTAAAACGGAGAGAAGTGTAGCCGCTGCGGAACGATTGTTTGGCTTACCTCTTTCGACGGACCAGCAGCAACAGCTGGTTTCGCGTTTGTCACAATTGAAGATGCCAGAAAAGCTTGCGGCTTTGAACTCTCGCCTTGGACGCGGCTCGGAAACCCGTCAGTCAGTTCTGGCTCGGCAACTGCAGACTTACACAGCTCAGGGGAACAATGAACTGGCTGGGGAAGTGGCGTGGGAATTGTTGAAATTGGCTTCGGGCGGAACGCTGTTCTCTGGTCAGAGGCCGAATGATGATCGCGATGACGGCGGGGAGAGATTGCAGGCGATCAAGGCTCTGGGGAAACTCGGACGACTGCAGCCGCTGATTGATCGTTACGAAGCCATGCTGGAAGCCTCGCCGGAATCTTTGGATCTGCTGGAGATTCTCTGTGAGTTTCATGAAGCCGCTGAACAGTTTCCGCAGTTATCCGAGAAGCGAGATCGCATTGCGTTGCTGTCGCAGAAAGCTCCGCCCAGCCTGAAAGCAAAAGCTGTGGCTTTAGAAAACAGCGGCGATGTCAGTGGTGCGTGTAATATCTATCTGCAGATCCTGAAGGACGATCCACAGGCCTTTGCCGAAGAAATGGAAACCTACGTCCAGGCGTTTGAACGAGGCAAACGGCATGCGGATTTTCTGTCGGCGGTTCTTGGCGGCGACGAACAATACTGGACTGAGCATGCCGGTCTGATTGTCAATATGATCGCAGACTTGGCTCGAGCGAAGACAAATGACGCGGTCGTGCAGAAGTCGATCGAAGCCATGCTGGCCAACGAGGAAACTCGGCGATTTGCTATCGGCGGTTTTCTGGCTCGCAAGGAAGTGATCGCCGAAGAAAATTTGCTGTCGGCTATTCAAAGCGAACTGACGTCGGAGGAAGCCTTCAGTGATATCAGCAGGATCAATCAGTCATTCCTGATTCTGCAGGCCGTCAAAAACGAATCCAGCTTAAAGGCGCTGCATGAATTTCTGCTAGCCCGGAGAGCTTCAGGGCGTCAGCCCTCCGAGCCATCTCTGGAACTGCCGCTGCTCTACATCGCTGCGAGATTGGACCTGCGTGAACAGGTAGAACAGCAGGTCGCCACAATCACCAGTGGCAATGTCGAAGCCGAATTGCTTCAACCCGCGGAGATTCTGACGGTCAACACACGCCTGAAGGAGCTGAGCAAAGACTGGGATCGCGTCAGAACTCAGTTGCTGGAGTATCTGGTCTCGTTGAAGATTGAAGATGCGGAAACTGCGGACACCGTTCTGGATGAGTTGGGAGCTGCCTGGGAATCGCTCGGCGAACTTCAAAAAGCTCGCGGAATCCTGAACGAGCGAGTTCAAAGAATGCTGGTCAACACTGGCGCGGCGACCGGCAATGCTTCGGAGTCAATTCGCCAGTTGTTACAGGCCGGCGAAAAAATCCAGCATTCCGGATTTCCGATCGAGGGTGCTCGTTTGTTGCTGAACGTTACGCCTCACGATATCGATGAATTCACGGATGATCTCGACGACGACAGAGCGATCGCGTTTAAGTCTCGTTTCAATGCGTCTCAACGTTGGGCTCGACAGCAGATCTCTGCTGAGAAGCTGGTTGCGTGGTACGCGATGGCTGTGGACGACGTCGTGGCCACTGCGACTGATCCGGGAACTGATCCCGAAAATGATGCGAAGTCGTCCATCGATTTGTTGCTGGAGCTTTCCGGCACCACGGATCCTCGTTGTCGAGATGCTGAAGAGTTACGTGGGCTGCGTCTTGACAGTGTGTTGCTCTATGTCATCAGCAAATCAACATTCGAATCTGAGGAGCTGCGACAGAAAATCAAAACGTCCACTGTGATTCTGTTGGCTCAGCCGACGGCCGATGTTCGACTGCTCACGGCTGCCCTGGCCCTTGCGATTCAGACGGCTGATGAGGAGATGGTTAAGAAGATCTGTGATAAGTCCCTTGAAGTCGTCGGCACGGCAGACAACTCCAACACTGTGGCCAATAAAGCTACAACCGTCGGTCGGCCGAATCGAATTCCAGAGATTTTGCGTAGCGAGGCTGACTTGAGCTGTGCTCTGATGGCAGGGCTCGTCGCAAATCGCCAGGAGCAAAAGAGCTTGATCGATCGATTGCTTCAAAGATCGATTGTGGCTGCAAATGGCTCAGCGAACCGATTGATCAAAGTGGCAGTACTTCAGGAGTGCATTGCTGTTTCAAAGCGTGCTGGATTGGCTGACCTGGTCGCTAAGTGCGAGCAGCTTGCTGCCGCGGCCGTGGATGAACAAATCAAGGCAACGTCCGTGGGGATCGAAGGTGAAATTGATCTGGCCCATGAGATCAGAACGAGGTTACTTGGGAAATGACCTTGGAGTGCTGCAGCCTGCTGCAGCTTTCCGTCCAACAGCCTGCTGTTGGACGCGGATTGGTTCCAGTACCCAGGATTCATAAGCAGCAGGCTGCTTATGGGAAAGCGGCAGCAGGCTGCCGCAGTCCATATAAGTCACCATTGATCATTCCCCGTCGTCGGCTGCTATCTCGTCGTACTTGAAACTTGCGATCGTCTTGAGCCATGCCGGAGTGACCGATTCCTTGAACTTCTTCGCACTGCACCATTTCCAGTCGGATCCGACTCGCACCAGCCCATGATGTGCGGCATTCTGATGGACATAATTCAGCCGTGCGAGATGGCTTCGCTGATACGTCAAATGTGTCTCTCGAAAGTTCTGCCATAACCGGGTTCTCCCGGGCGTCTTGTCCAGACGATTAAGCTCTTTCGTTGTGAGGCTGTGTAGTTTCTGGACCATGGTGCCGAGTGATTCGGCGGATGGCGAGTTTTCTGGACTGTGAGCCACGAAATGATAATGGTTCGACAAGACGCACCATGCTTCCAGTCGCCAATGAAACTCAGCCATCAATTCGAACAGCTTCGCTTCGAACCAGTCCTTCATGCTGTCGCTGGCCAGCAAATCCTGTTGATCCGTTGCGCGAGCTGTCAGGAAGTAGACTCCTGCTTCTGCCAGACGGTGAGGCGGAGCGTGTGGCCAATCCAGTGTTCCCTTCGAAGTCTGCTCAGAATTCGGAAGTTCCATGAGGTTACTCCTTGTTTTTCGAATTTGGACTGCGGCAGCCTGCTGCCGCCTTCCGTTGCATAGCCTGCTGTGCGACAACTTGTATTAAAAATCAGTGGAGTCGCAAGTAAGGGGGTTAGGCAGCAGGCTGCCAGGGTGAAAGCGGCAGCAGGCTGCCGCAGTCCAAAAAAAATGAAAACTCAATATCAAGCGTGGAGTTTGTCCTTCTGAAAACCTCAAACCTCAAACCTCAAACGCTGCCGCAGGCGCTGTACGTTCATGTGCCGTTTTGTTTACATCACTGTGGTTATTGTGACTTCACGCTGGTGGCCAATCGGGATCATTTGATCCCGCAGTATCTGGAAATGCTGGGCCGCGAGTTAAATCACTATTGCCGTGACTTCACTGGTCGCCAGAAAATCACCACGCTGTTTATTGGCGGCGGCACACCGACTCATCTATCGCCCAAAGATCTGCAGACGCTCTTTGAGCTGATCGGCCGTCATTTTGAACTCAGTGACGACGGAGAATTTTCGATTGAAGCCAATCCGGACGGGCTGTGCGATGATCGCCTGAATGTCCTTAAAGCCAACGGGATAAATCGCCTGAGCCTGGGAGTTCAGTCTTTCGATGATGCCGTGCTGAGAACGTTGGAACGCAAACATTCGGCGGCTGAAGCCACCGAGACGGTTGCACGAGCGTCAACCTTCATCCCCAATGTCAGTGTTGATCTTATTTTCGGCGTGCCTGGGCAAGGTTTGGAATCGTGGCAGCAGACGCTGGAACATTTGACTCAGCTTCCAGTGAAGCACATTTCTACCTATGGTCTGACTTATGAACAGGGAACTCCGTTTTATCGACAGGAGAAGACCGGCGTTCTGAAACGCATGCCGGATGATCTGGAACGTGACATGTATTTGACAGCGATGTCTCACCTGGAGTCGCGCGGATTTGAACACTATGAAGTTTCGAATTTCGGCCTGCCGGGATATCAGTGTCGACACAACAACGTCTACTGGAACGCGGACGAGTACTACGCCTTCGGTCCTGGGGCCGCGCGGTATGTGGACGGAATCCGCAGCACGAATGCTCGCAGCGTCGTCAAGTGGCTGAATTCATGGAACAAGGGCGAGCCGTGTGAGGAAGATCGAGAAGAGCTGACAACGGAAGAGAAAGCTCGTGAAGCCATCATGCTGTCATTGCGACGAATGGCCGGGTTGCATGTGCCGAATTTTGAAGCAAGATTTCAGGTGTCATTGCAGGGCCTCGCTGAGGAAGAAATTCGACAGCATGTTGCGGATGGGCTGCTGGAGTATTCCGGAGAATATCTGCGGTTAACTCAGAATGGACTTCTGATTGCGGACAGCGTTGTTTCTGATTTCTTGTGATCTATGGTCGCCCTATTCGCAGGGGAATGATTGTACGATGGGCATTCCTGCCCGTCGCGTTTTCTTAGGAAGCAGACGTCGGACAAGAATGTCCAACCTACGAGGGAATGTTCAGTAACACGGCATTGAACTTGATCTGGATGATGGCTCATTCGATACTGCGTCAGCGACGCAAAGAATTATGAGAACCTCGGCCGTAGCCGATTGAATCCCAGAAGAGAATGAACGGTCAATGGCACGCGTAGTTATTCTGCTGCTGACCGTTATTGCCACGGTTTTTTTGCTGCTGGTTTCAAACGTTCCGCTGGGAGTTCCAGACGAATGGGTTTGGCGTCGGCAACAGCTGCCCGAGAACCTGATCGAAGCGCTGGATCGTCTCGCGATCCCCGGAATTGTTGGCGTGATCGTGGTGGCCTTTGCTCAGTTTGTCGATCGACGAATTGATCGTTCCTCGACCATTAAACGAGTGATGTTTGTCAGCCTCCTGGTGGTTGGCGCCTTCAGTTGGCTGAACGCTGCACGCCAGGCAGCCGCCACGCCGCATCGAGAACTTCGGCCACTCTGGGTCCTCTACGATCGCTTCGCCTCCGGGTATTTCTTTGAAGCGGCGTTTCATACACCATCGACCAAAGAACTGCTGGCGGGCTATGAGCAGCGGATGGCCAAAGGCGATGTGCTCCACGAGGGCACTCATCCGCCCGGACTGTTGCTGCTCAACTTCTGGGCCATCAAAGCAATGGAACGTAGCGACATACTGACTTCCTTAGCCGAATGGACAATCGCCGCGGAATCCGTGCGTCTGTTTCGGCTCATAGAAGCGGATGTCAAGATGGCTCGACCACTCACACGCAGTGAATTTGCGGCCTTGTGTCTGGTATCGTTTTTATCGACTCTGTTTTCCGCCATGACCGTTATTCCGGTTTATGTGCTGGGCAGTCGACTGCTGAATCCGCGTGCGGGATGGAGAGCGGCTTGCGTGATGCTGACGATTCCCAGTCTGGCTGTTTTTGCGCCGAGATCGGACATCGTCTATGCGTTCTCTGCAACGATGATTCTCTGCTTGCTGGTCCAGTCGGTTATTGCCGAATCGAAGTTTGCACGTTTCGTATGCGCTGTGCTCGCCGGATTGGCCGTGTTTGCTGCGTTGACGGTGAGTCTGGCACACATCCCGGTGTTGGTCGCCTGCGGTTTGTTTTTTCTGGCGATCTGCATTGGCCCTCCATTTTTGCGAGTCCCGTGGCAACACGTGGTGTTGAGTGGCGGCGTGGCGTTGGCGGTGTTTGCTCTGGCGATCACCGTGTGGAGTTATGCGACCGACTGCAATCTGCTTCGTATCTGGAGCTGGAATTTGTCGAACCATGCCGGGTTCTATAAACAATCATCCCGAACGTGGTGGAAGTGGTTTCTCGTTAACCCTGTGGAGCTGTCGTTTTCGATCGGCTTGCCTCTGACGTTTGTGTTTCTGGAATCTTTAATGCGGATCGTGAGCAGGCTTAAGGCGGATCTGATCCCTAAGTCAGAGAGCGCGGATTCTGGTCAGGGAACGGTGATGATTCGGCTTGCCTTGAGTTTATTCGCCACATGGGCAGCACTGTGGCTTTCCGGAAAAAACATGGGCGAAGCGGCTCGGCTGTGGTGTTTCCTGACTCCGTGGTTTGTAATTGGGGCGTCTATTTGCCTGGGGCCGGAATTCTCTGCGAAGCGGATCGAGCAGAATCATCTTCATCGAAATCCGGGGACGGTCTATCATTCGTACTGGTTGATTCTGCTGATTGCTCAGATGATCGTCTGTACGGTGACGGTTGGCGGAGTGAGCGGCTATCAGGAGTTGACGAACTTCGCCGGCTGATTGGGGTCATCGCAAAGAGTTACTCATAGCAAAGTTTGGAGCTGCCTGGGAAATCAGGAGAGCATCTGCTTCCTTGTTGACAATGTGTTTATTTCATCTCGTTAGAGGAATTCGTCTGTTGGAAAACGCCCGTCATACCTACGTCGTTCGCGAAGCTTGTCGAGATGATATCCCGGGACTCGAGAGTCTTGTGGACCGATTTGTTCAGCGGAACAGACTGTTGCCACGTACGACGGATGAGTTGAGTGATCTGATTCCTTTTGGATTTGTGGCGGTTGATGGTGATCAGGTCGTCGGGTTTGCCGCGTTGGAAATCTATTCGGCCAAGCTGGCGGAAATTCGTAGTCTCGCGGTGCATGATGATTATCAGGGGCGTGGAATCGGGAAAGCCCTTGTACAGAAATGCGTAGACCTGGCCGTTAAGCGAAATATCCTGGAAGTGATGGCGATTACCTCGGCTGATAGCTTCTTCCAGCGGTGTGGGTTTGACTTTACTCTGCCAGGCGAAAAGAAAGCTCTGTTCATGCAGACAAGAGATGAGTACTAGAGACTTGCATCTGAATGACTCAGCAGACTCAATAAGCTCGGCAGTGGAGTTTGTGAATCAGGCTCTTTCACGGGCTGGTTTGGTCAAGCCGTCAGTCGGTGTCATTTTGGGATCCGGGTTGGGCTGTGCGGCTGATCGGTTGATCAACGCTGGCGGCATTTCGGCGGATTATGTTGATATTCCAGGGATGCCTCAGCCTCGCGTCACGGGCCATCATGGAACTTTGGTCTGCGGTCGAGTGAAAGCTCAGAGCGTGGTCATGCTGAAAGGACGCGTCCACTGGTATGAAGGACGTGTTCTGGATGACATCCTGTTTGGCGTACGTCTGTTAGCGGGATTAGGAATCAGGAAACTGCTCGTCACCAACGCGGCCGGGGGCATTAATCCTAAGTTTTCTCCCGGTGATTTAATGGTGATCAGTTCGCACCTGCGCCCTTTACTTTACACAGTTCCCGCGACAGTTCTGGGACGTTCGTCATTTGCAAACGCCTTTGAGATGCAGGATAGCCGTGGGCTGTGGTGCGATGTTCTGCGAACTGCAGCGTTGCAGACAAAGACTCCGCTGAGGATTCACGAAGGCACATACGCCATGATGCCCGGCCCGTGTTACGAAACACCGGCCGAGATCAGAATGCTGCAGAAAATCGGCGCAGATGCAGTCGGCATGAGCACTGTGCCGGAAGCCGTTGAAGCGGCCTCTTTGGGCATGTCAGTGCTTGGTGTGTCCTGCATCACGAATTGTGCTGCAGGCCTGACAGACCAGACGTTGAGCCATTCGGAAGTAACGGCAACAGCATCCGCCGTTTCAGAGCCTTTCTCTGAATGGATCTGGAACGTTGTCAGCGGCATGAAACCCTGATAATCAGCGGGCTGCTGCTCGCATCTTTTCAACGAGCGGCTGGAGCTGTTTTTCGATTTCGGCCGCCTTGGATTCAGCTTCAGGAAGCGGCAAGCCGGTACCGGTCCCGGGGCGTTTGTGGCCGATATGCGACAGCCAGGCATCATGCAGAACGGAACCTTGTTGGTTCGACAACTGAGTCATCTCGCCGGTGGGTTCAATCCACTTTGTGATGCCCCACGCTTTCAGCATGGCTTCTGCCAGAGTGCGATGGCCAGTTGAGTTGCAGTGGACTCCATCGGCAGCCACAGTGAAGGTCGGATCCTTCTTTCGCTGCTCAGTCCAGAATTCCATGCTGGGCGAATAAACATCTACGACCATCTCAACACGGTCTTTTTGTTCGAGGATCCATTTTCCGTACTTCTGGATCACATCATCGTAGCCTTCATAGACGGCGAACCATGCATATTTCTCCGCGCCGGCCGGCAGGAGTTTTCCGGCCGCCTTGAGTGGTGCGGCGTCAAACGGCGGCGGAGTCAGCAGCACCAGCTTGGCATTCGCGGCATGGACCTTTTCGATCAGTAGATTGATGCCGCTCTGATACTTCTGAAAGCGTTCTTCACTGAAGGGATAATAGATGCCATCGTTCATGCCATAACATGCCACGACAACATCCGGCTTGAACATGCTCAATGCTCGATCGAGCCGTTCGTGAACATTGGGACGAGGAAAAGGGTGATCTGGTTCGGAGAGCCCAGTTACGTTTTCGCTGGGCAATCCGGCGTTGATGATCACGGGAATAGAGCCGGTCGACTGCAACCGCAATTGCATATCGATCATGTAGACGTATTCCCCTGCCGCCGTGATCGAATCACCCAGAAACAGAATTCGCTTTGCCTTGAGCGGAAAGGCATCTTCAGCGGATGCCAGCGTACAGGCAGTCACAGCAAGGACCAGAGCAAGGGCAGAGAAGCATCGTTTCATGGGAGAACTCAGGATGATTTGTGGCAGGAGTGAGAGGGCCATCAGGGAAGGAACTTTTCCAGAGACTTTACGAACAATAGCAGCCCTTCTGGTGGACTGCCAGTTGTGCAAGGCGAGCGGCTAAGTGCAATCCGATGGAGGCAGCAGAGTATCGAAATGTCAGCACTCACAAGAAGTTACGGCAACGAGCGAGATTCTGTAAGAAGATGGTCGGCTGACGATGCAGGGCCCCTGCTGGAGGGCTCTTGTGAGTTTCCGGCATTCGTGCTCGATGTGCAGTCTCGGCTGGAGGAGCTGCATTGCTAAGCCAGTTGTCAACCAGCCATATTCGGCTAATAGTTGTGTTGGATCCCTTTCCGAATGCCCCCCGGGCGACCTGCGCATTACGGTACTCGCTGAGATAATCTAACCTCAAACCTGACCAGAATCGGTTTACAATTCGTGTCGACCGTGTCGACTATCGCTGCGTGAAAGCATGCGTTCTTGCGAACGCAGCAGCCGACGCTTCTCTGCGCGTCGCCCCTACCTGGACGGATCCTGTTCGGCAGTGGCCATGCCGATCCCCGACGCCCCGCCACCTGTCCCGTTGTAAAAGATTCGAACCTGATCGTCTTCAATCAGCAGATGCGGATACCCGATCATTCCGCTCTCCCAGCCCGAAGCTGCCGGTCTTAGTGAGACATTGTCGACATCCTTGCCGCCATCTTTACTCCCGCGACTCCAATGCAGTCCGTCCTGACTCACGGCCTCTGCCAAACTGTAACTGCCGTTGTCTGTTCCGAGTCCCGTGTAGAGTCCATGATAACCAGTCGCTTTGCGCCAGACATTCAGGCCCACAACAGCAATGTCTTCGCTCGGCACATTGCGGCGACGATCCATCACTATCTTGCGATCCGTCCAACTGATGCCGTCATCCGATTCCGCTGCCGCACAAAGCTTGTGCTCAATGATGTGCCACGTTCCGTTCTTCTCCCAGTCCGGATCCCGCAGTCCAGGCAGCAACGTATAATACATTCGATAGCGAACCCGACCATCAGACTGCGGCAATTCCGTGATGTTCCCCAGCCCAACGAGCGCCCGATTCTCGGGATACTCACGAATCCCGTCTCCTTCAAGCACTGGATCCGCAGAATATTTCGTCCACTGCTTCAGGTCGTCGCTCATGGCCAGACCGATTCCGCGGTAGTTCGAAAAATGCTGCGGCCCCTCCTGATTGCTGCGCCCCGAATAATACAGGTGCCATCGACCTTTAATTCGATGGACTCGAGGATACGTCGCGGATAGCTCGTCAAAGGAACCCTTCATGCCGAGTGGCAAAACGGGGCCATGTCGCTGCCAGTTCGTTGGATCGTCCGGTACTGCGGTGGCCAGGCAAATCCGCTGGATATAGTCATCGCCGATCCCGGCATAAAACATCCACCAGAGGCCACCATGCGAAATGACAAACGGAGCCTGTGAACCGCGCCGATCAAAATCATCCCGCGGTACAAATATCGGATTCCGACCGTCACGCTGCCAGTGGTGCAGAGACACGGAGCTATGCTTCAGAGAATCATCCTTTCCGGAATTCTCGTCGGACAATACTCCAGGAAGCCCACTGCTCAACAGAACGACCGTAATCAAGAGGATTCTTACCCGGACTCTCAGCTTCAATGCGATGTTCCCGTCAGGGAAAATCAAACACCGCAGGGTCATCTTGGTACACATCGGTTACCCTCAAATAAAGAAGCGTTACAAAATCTGGTATAGGATCCCTGACATTCTTTTCCCTACTACTTTGGTCGTCTGGCGACCTGTGACCCCGGCCGTTAGGTTGGCAGCACTTTGCTGCGCGCCTCCGGCAGAAATGTCGCAACAAACGCAACAAGTGCAAGTAACCACCGTCAACCAACAAACAATGAAAGAATTCTGGCCGAAGGGATTAAGACTGCGAAGAATCGGTCGGCGTGCGAGCGGGCGGGAGGAATTGCTACGTTAGTCATGTTGTCGTTCGCGGCAGGGTTCCTGATTCGATAAACTTTCAGGCAGTCGGAAGCGTGGGGCATTTCTGTCTCCGGCTGGCCTTCTTGAGTGGACGAATGATATGGACTCACGAATCTCGACGACCGTTGCTTTTACCGCTGTGATGATGACAGTAGTGTGGTCTTCGCCGTTTACGTTTGCAGATGAATCCGGCGAAGTTTTGTTTGAGAATCAGATTCGCCCCGTGCTTCTGGAGAAATGCTTTAGTTGTCACGGCGGCAATAAAGTGTCGGGCGGGCTGCGAATTGATTCGCGAGAAAGCCTGATGACCGGCGGTGAATCCGGAGTTGTCATTATCCCGGATGATCCGGACAGCAGTCTGTTGATCAAGGCCATCAGTCGACACGAAGATGTGTCTGCGATGCCGCCCGAAAAAAAAGACGCGTTGCGACCCGAACAAATCGCAGCCTTCAAACAATGGATTCGCGAGGGTGCCGAATGGCCAGCCACAACAGAAAAATTCGAAGCGATAAAGCACTGGGCATTTCAGCCGATCCAGGAT
>CAIXQV010001172.1 GCA_903921605.1 uncultured Planctomycetaceae bacterium
AAAACTCTCGGTCCAACATCGCGATTCAATCCGGAAAACGAGCCATAAAAGCCCGACTATAAACCCGGATGCACCTCTATTTGCTTTCGGCGCATAAACAAACCCCGGTGCCGAAATTTCTTCGCCACAGGGGTTGAATTGAACGACCGGGATTTTCGAATGAAATCCCAGTCACCTTGCAAGATTTGAACTACGACCATCACGAGATGCGAGTTCTGCTGCCGCCTCGAGTGCAATCCACACTCGAAGGCAGCGACAACAGCCGAGGAGGTGTTCATGAACCTCCTCGGACAACTCATTCTTCAAATCACTGGACCAACAGGACAGCACTTGCTCCAGGACTGGAACGCATCCTTCCCGGGGTCCACAGATTTTTAAAGACACCTTTGGCTGATTCATCTCGATTCATCACCTAAAACTTCACGCAGCCGACGGAGTGCCTTGTGCTTCCTGCGACTCACGGACATGCGCGAAACATGGAGGCTACTTGCAATCTCCGCACCTTCGTAACCGGAACGCATCATCTCGATCACCAACCGTTCATCAGAAGGAAGATCATTGATCTGCTTTCTCAAGTCCAGAATGAGATCTGTGTCCGGAAGACAATCTGCCGGATCACATTCCAACCTTACCTCTCCCGCGGTTTTCCGCTGTGATCGTTTTCGGAGCTTTCCGAAAACTTTTTCAGCAGCGCGGCCAACCGCCTGACAAACAAGATCCTCCTCAGCCAACCCAGCCGGTATGGCAGGGGGAGTTTCTGAGGAGTCATTGAGACGAATCCACGTTTCCTGATACAAGTCTTCAGCATCGAAGACAGGGGACAGATGTTTGTTTTTCTTATAGTGGTAGTGAATTAACTTCTGAATACGAGAATCGTCGGAGTTTAAAGACATGGACGGGCTCCACAGAATATGCAGGAGCCACCTCTTTTTCCGAATCAGTCTGATTTCAAATTATCAGCATATCGATTCAGCTGAGATGAGGCCCCGAAAAGGAGAAGACACCTGAACTTGCTGTTGGGCTGAGTCAGGTGACGGTCCTCTCGGAGACATGACGTGTCTGAGTCTGTTAAGCTGATCTGATCCGTCGCAAAGAACAATCCACTCGGAGTCCGGGGGTAAATCATCGGCGGGCGGGCCACGAGCAACGATGAAATACCTGATCCGTTGACAGGCAATCTGGGCTGAAAGCCCATTTTGCATTTTCATTTCCGGAATAATCACTTCGTCCGCTGACTCAACATTGGCAGTCATCCGAGCGCCTGAATAGCGAGCCTTCAGGGCTTTCCAGTATCGGTGTAGAAGCCGGGATATTCTCTCGTAACGTGCACTTGCGGACGAACCAGCCTGAGAGCTTGCTTCCTGATCGAACTCCTGCCTTCGAGCAGACGTCAGTGTCGTATTGGAGGCGCCATTGATACCGGTTCTTTCCTCTTTCGGCATGCCTGAAAGGGACGAAACCTGTGATGCACTCGAAATCATCGAGGTCGCAGGAGCAGCGTTGAAATCAATTCTATCCGAAGAAGCTAAAAACAATCTCGACTGTTCAGCCTCATCTGACAGCAAAGGCCGTAGCTGTGAAGTCCTCTCCGATAGTACGTTCAAGCCTGCATTGACGATCCGCGGGAATAACGAATTCGCCCTGAGGCACTCATTCATCAGAGACAGAGAAGGCACACCGTCTATCTCAGCAAAGGCGGCACGCGAACCTGGTAATTCAACATAACCGAATGCCGATGCGGTCAATCCCTCGACCTGGCGGAGAGATTGCGATCCGGCCACATCGCCTGAACGCGTGACATCGATATCAGGAAAAGCGTTTGTCAGATACGCATCAAGAGATGCTGCAATCGCGTCAGCCACGTCGTTTTGGAGAGAACCTGAAACCACCTGTGGGCGCGGGAAGGAAAAGTCTCTGGCTCGGTTATCCATCTCCGCGAGTCCATGTTTATCTCCCGCCTGATCATGATGCTCGAGATCATCTTCGCCATGAGCCAATAACGACTCGCCACGGTGTGAGTTTCTCTCAGACGAGTGAAGGTTCACTGAATCCGTTAAGGATTGATTTGGGTCACGAAGCGGAGCCCCGTAGACGCTGCCATCTGAACCGATCGTGACCGTCTCGTAATGGATTCCGATCCGTGTGTCTGGCAGAGAAAGTGTCAGGTCACGTCCAGTTGAAGGATCAGCCGCGGCCAACACCGCTTCCACGGTGAAATCGGTCGAAGAAAAGACCTCAGTCTGAGTTTCTCCAGCAGATCTCAGGTACGACTGAATCTCATCGTAGTAGGTCAGAGACCAGGCTCGATTCAGAAACCCTATGCCCTCGTCCGGACTCACCGCAATGACCCAGCGACCCTGGTCTTCCACACGGTATTCGCTGATGCCATAAGACGCCAGCATGACCGTCAGATCACGTTCTGACACAAGCGTGATTTCCGCAGGCAACAAATACTGATTGCCCGTCAGGCGGTCTTCCAGAACGGGCTGTGAGATCAGCTCATTAGCCTCGTTATATAACAACGACGAAATCTCAATCAGCTCCGACGCCACGCCACCATAGCTGCCATCTGCTGGAGTTTCGTTGTAAACATAGACCAACGGACGCAAGGACGTGTAGCTCAGATCGACTGTCTCATCAACTCGCACTGTGTCTTCTGTCACCACAGCATCGGACTCAACGACCGTCTCACTATCACATGGCAACTCAGCCCCATAGAGACTTCTCAGTGTCTCATTCCAAAGCTGAGATAGTGCGGCGGTCTGATCCACTGTGCTGTCATTCAGATCCAGCCCGGAGATCGCATTGGACCATGCTGCAAGAATCGTATCACGATTACTGGAGTACCACTGACCGAAGTCCCTCCCGTCCATGATTGACATATCAGAATCAGAGGCGGCCAACACGCCTGCTGCACTGACACTGCGATCCCCGTCAGGGATCGCAGTGGTGACGTCCCACGACGCCATATTGGCGTCTACGGCAGATAACCACTCATCGGACTCTGTCGGCTTAAAGCCGGGCTCAGAGTTTCCGCTCTCTGTCGCACGAAGGATCGTCGCATTGTCGTCACAAACCACTGAGTCACTGAAGGCATCGCCCAGCGAATCTCCACTCAGTACAACCCGAGACTCAAAACACTGAATTTCGGACAGACAGGATCTACGCAACCGTCGACGTCGCAAAGCTGACGCAGTGGCTTCCCACAATGCGTTAATCAACTCTCGATCAAGAAGTAAATAACTCCTCATCGTTTCAGTGATTAATTTGCGAAAGGAACCAAACTTCAAGTCACCACTCCACCGCGAGCGTTCTCACAACTTACATATTCATAGCATGAGGGTTAGTTGTATTGTGATCAAAAAGCTCTCGCACTCTTCCAGTGCGAGAGCCAAACAGCCAAATCTACTGTTACCAGTCAGCATCAATTCACAGGAAGCTGAGATTCTCAAAAACCTCATCCAGCACTTCCAACTCCCCATTGACGATTAGCGAGCGAGAACGAACCGACGATGACATCGCGATCTGATCATCTCCTGCCCCCTGGAACGAAGTCTCATCAATTTCGTTCGAAAGACCCGATGATCCGCCGGTCAGATCAGATTCTCCTGGTAGTTCAGAAAAGGATACAAATCCGGAAATCCGATCCATCGCCGAGTCAACGTCAGTCATCATACTCAGCGACCGGTCGGAAGTGTTCACTGGCCTGAACGACAAGCTTGTAATCTCGATCTGTTCAACATCGTTCTGTTCTTCAACTTGTTCTGCCCCCTGAATCATCTGGTCATTGACAGCGATTAAACGCTCTTCACTGACCGCCTCAGCATCGCCGTCGTACAACTGCTCGAAGTCGCGGCTATCCGTCACGGTTGTTGCAGAACCTTCCGTGAACTCTTCACCAGTCCACGACGTTGTGACTTCTTCCCGAACAGAATCTGCGACTGTCTCGTCAGCCAGCACCGCATCTTCCGTCACCACAACGTCGTTCTCGACGACCGTCTCACCGTCCCATGGTAACTCAGCCCCGTAGAGACTTCTGAGCGTCTCATTCCAGAGCTGCGAAAGTGTGGCGGTCTGATCCACTGTGATGTCATTCAAATCCAGCCCCGAGATCGCATTCGACCATGCGGCAATAATCGCATCACGATTGTCGGAGTACCACTGGTCGAAGTCGCTGCTGCCCACCAAGGTCGTTTCAGAACCTTCCGGGACCTCTGCTTCTACGACCTCTGAAACCACTGGATCTTCAACGGCCAGCTGTTCTTCAACAACGCTCGGTGGAACAACAGTGACGCTGCCATCTGCTGGAGACTCGTTGAACACATAGACCACCGGGCGCAGACCTGTGTCGCTAAGGTTGACCGTATCAGCCTGCGAGCTCGTGACTTCTTCCACAACAGAATCACCGACTGTCTCATCAGCCAGTACCGTGTCCTCCGTCACCACAACGTCGGTCTCGACGACCGTCTCACCGTCCCATGGCAACTCAGCCCCATACAGGCTTCTGAGCGTCTCATTCCAGAGTTGCGACAGGGCAGCGGTCCGATCCACTGTGCTGTCATTCAGATCCATTCCAGAGATCGCATTTGACCATGCTGCAAGAATCGCATCACGATTGTTGGAGTACCATTGGCCGAAGTCACTGCTGCCGGCCACAGCTGCTTCTGGACCTTCCGTCTCCACAGCTTCTACGACCCCTGAAATCACCGGTTCTTCAACAAGTGACCGGTCTTCAACAGGCAGTTGTTCTTCAACAGGCAGTTGTTCTTCAACGACGCTTGGCGAGACGACAGTGACGCTGCCATCAGAACCGATCGTAACCGTCTCGTAATAGATTCCGATCCGTGTGTCTGGCAGAGAAATTGTCAGGTCACGGCCAGTTGAAGGATCAGCCGCCGCCAACACTACTTCCACGGTGAAATCGGTCGAAGAAAAGACCTCAGTCTGAGTCTCTCCAGCAGATCTGAAATACGATTGAATGTCATCATAGTAGGTCAGAGACCAGGCTCGATTCAGGAATCCTACGCCCTCGTCCGGACTCACCGGAATGACCCAGCGACCCCCGTCTTCGAGACGGTATTCGCTGATGCCATAATACTCCAGCATCACCGTCAGATCACGTTCTGACACGAGCGTCAGTTCCGCAGGCATCAGATACTGATTGCCCGTCAGGCGGTCTTCCAGAACGGGCCGTGAGATCAGCTCACCAGCCTCATCGGATACCGCCGAAGAAATGTCGATCAGCTCCAACGCCACGCCACCATAGCTGCCATCTGCTGGCGTCTCGTTGTACACATAGACCACCGGGCGCAGACTCATGTAGCCCAAGTTGACCGTCTCTGTCTGCAAGCCCGTGACTTCTTCCACAACAGAATCTGCGAATGTCTCATCAACTCGCACCGTGTCTTCTATCACCACAGCATCGGACTGGACACCTGACTCGCTGTCATACGGCAACGGACCACCGTACAAGCTTCGAAGCGTCTCATTCCAGAGCTGCACTGTGATGTCATTCACATCCAGCCCCGAGATCGCACTGGACCATGCGGCTAGAATCGCATCACGATTGTTGGCGTACCACTGGTCGAAGTCGCTGCTGACCACCAAGGTCGTTTCAGAACCTTCCGTGACCTCAGCTTCTACGACCTCTGAAACCACTGGTTCCTCAACGGGCAGTTGTTCTTCAACAACGCTCGGTGGAACAACAGTGACGCTGCCATCTGAACCGATCGTAACCGTCTCGTAATAGATTCCGATCCGTGTGTCCGGCAGAGAGAGTGTCAGGTCACGGCCGGTTGAAGGATCAGCCGCGGCCAACACCACTTCCACGGTGAAATCGGTCGGAGAAAAGACCTCAGTCTGAGTTTCTCCCGCAGATCTGAGATAAGATTGAATGTCATCGTAGTAGGTCAGATACCAAGCTCGATTCAGGAACCCTACGCCCTCGTCCGGACTCACCGGAAGGACCCAGCGACCCCCGTCT
>CAIXQV010001173.1 GCA_903921605.1 uncultured Planctomycetaceae bacterium
GCTTACCGCTCGGATTCACTCACACTCAATCCGAGGAGCACGAATTGTCGAAACTAACCGCTGTGGCCGATGGCGGCCACGGGAGAAAGGAAATCGTCCGCTGGACATACTCCGCATATCCAGGGCGTTCCTGGATCAGGGTTTGTTCGAGGAGTGTGACTCCTGAAATGCGCATCAGAAAGTACGTCATCGTCAGTGGTCCAATCGCGGTCCAAAGATGATCCCCCGTGCGCAGCTGCAATCAAGAACAGGCCCGACCAGAGGCAGGAGTCGCCGAAGTAATTCGGGTGCCGGGTCCAGCTCCACAGACCGGTATCCAGTACCCTGCCCTTGTTCGCCGGATTCGCTCGGAAGCGGAACAACTGCCAGTCTCCGACTGCTTCGAAGAACAGACCGATACTCCACAGCAGGATGCCAATGACGTGGCCGATCGTCCAACCGGGGCCAGCGGCGGTAATACTCAGCTGGAGTGAGAGCGACACCACCCACATGAACTGCAGTCTTGCCGGAGCAGTCTTGGCCCGCCAATCGCGATACGCTTCGGCGCTCGGCTTATGACAAGTTTTGTGAGTCTACTTGCCCGCCGATCCAGGTCCGATCCGCCTATTTCCTAAGACACCGAAAATGGTTCGTATACCATCGTCACCCGAAAATTCCACAAATCCACAAACAGCTACACGGACAGTACTTGCGCATGTTCAAACATGGCGTTTTTGGCCTTTCCCGCCGCCTCCATGAGTCGCAAGATTAGTCATCTTGCGACTCATTTTCTTTTTGGGCGACAGAAAATGACCATTGAACAGGACTTGCGTCTAAGGTCTGACTCTCATAGGTGTGCTCAGTAGTGATAGCCGCTGGCTCCAAATGTGCGCCAAAGACGCCTCAACTGCTGACAGGGGGGAGTCGAAGGTTCGTCTCGATCGTACTCACAGGACGATTCGATCGCGTACGCTATGAGAAGTGACGCACTATGGAAGTATGGTACCGACATGTTGGACGGGGTTGGGTTATGGGGATTTGAGTCGGAAATACAGACGCTGAATTTCGGTCAGGCAACACTGGCCGTCCGGAGCGAGGTGACTGCAGTGGGCAGCTGGGCTTTTTGATTTTGCGTACAGTTCACGTATCCGTAGAGGGACCGACTCCTGGGCGTCAGCTTCGATGTCTTCCATCGAAAACGGAAAACAGCTGCAGAGAGGGGCGTAGGGAGATTTCGGATAGACCGGGCTGCGCAACTGGGAGACAAGTACCCGCCCAGCCCAATTGTTAAAGTAGGCGATTTCGCAACCGGCATAACGACAGAACCAGGCGTGGTCACCAAGTGCGGAACGATACTCAGGCAGGATGTGGTGATCGAGCGGTGCATTGCCAACTGCAACGCCGACCGATTCACAACCGGGACAACGGACCTGGTCGAGCCCATCAGGCTCTTTCATGAAGGCTTTGTTCATGCAAGCAGGATAACGAACGGTCGCTCGAAGAGCAGTGGCGGAGAGGGACTCGCAGACTGGACTCAGTCGCAATCCCGAGGTCGCAAATCTCAGGACGCGGGCTGATCGGGAGTCGGAAGTTTCTCGAGGAAGCTGTCCCAGGCTGCGTGGGCGTTGCGACGCAGAGGTTCGAGTTTACTCGGCCAGTCGGATCTCCATTGAGGAGATTCCGGGACCAGTTCCGCCCCCTTTTCCGGGATACTGACAATGGCGGTCACCATCAGTGTACTGGCCTTCTGGACCCATTCGATCGACTTCACGGCGACATCCGGTGCCGATGACTCCGTTGAATCCCGTTGTGTATCTATCGTGGGAAGCGCTGGGTTGTTTCTTGTCCGGACGGCCAACTGTGAGTCGGGGGATTGCGGCACGGAAAGTATCAACGTTCCCACCAACAGCATCAAAGCAGCGACCGAAAGTGCGATCGACCACGGACGCTGCTGTGGAGAGCGGAAGTCCTGCCAGCTGGTCTGAACGAACTCTTTGAGGGCGGGAGGATTTTGAGTGACCGCCGCAGAATCATTTCGAGATTCAGATCGAGACAGCTCGGCCAGCACGCGATCAGACAGGTCCACCTGCGGCAGTTCGGCTTTCCAGAGTGGCAGTGATTGGCTCAGCAGGCGGTACTCATTCCAGGCCTCGATACAGGCCTGATCCGTGCAGGTCGCACCGTGTGTCCGTACCTCATCAGACACCGAATCGACATGCGATTCAAC
>CAIXQV010001174.1 GCA_903921605.1 uncultured Planctomycetaceae bacterium
GGACGAAAGAAACCTTCGCGTCAGGACGGACGAGCTCTGAGGCGATACCTCAAACGCTGGAAGATCGAACGCACGATCAGCTGGCTTCAATATCAAAGACGACTCCTCGTCCGACATGAAAGACACGCGCACCTCTTCGAAGGATTCCTACATCTGGCTTGCATGATGCTATGCCTGAACGGGTTTTGAAACGGGCTCCAGCAACTCACTGGAATGCTTTCATTGCTGGTTTACTCAGAGGCATGATCAGTATGTGCTGTTACAGAGCGTGGTTTTGAAAATGTGCGATCGAAATTGATGGCACTTCAGGAGCGGGATTTCTACTATAACAAGCCGTTTGTTGGTGGATATCAACGTGAGGACACACAGGATCTTCACCACACTCTTTTTGCTGACTGCGGTCGTCTTCATGCCACCCAAAACAGCCCGCAAGAAAACTCAATCCGATTCGCCCGAAGTGCCGGCTGCGCGCAGACGGGGCTCGCGTCGACGCTGGTGGATAGCGGCCTCGATAACGCTCACGATCGGGGCGGTCGGAGCGCAGGGGCCTTGGTGGTTCGCCAATCAGTCGCTCAAGCAGCGAGATCCGAATGCGGCGCTTGGCTGGCTGAATTGGGCCGAACGCTGCGGAACAGACAAAGGAACCATCGCGATCGCAAGGAATCGTGCGTTCCTCCAGCTCGGGCAGTTTGAAGAGGTGCGTGAACAACTGCTTCTGGCGAACATATTGGGGGTCTCCCGAGAGCGCGTTCAACGGGAGGAGTGGCTGGCGTTTGCACAATCGGGGCAGATGGAGATTGCCGAACCTCACCTGTCCGATCTTCTGGTCTCCCAGGACATTCCCGTTGGTGAAACCTGTGCGGCCTATGCGGCCGGGTTTCTGCTGACCGCCCGTCCCGGAGAAGCATTGCAATTGATTGAAGCATGGCTGAAAGACGAACCCGGAGCTCATCAGGCGTACTATCTGCGAGGTCAAACTCATGCCTCGGTCAAACAGTTTGCCGCAGCAGAGGAGGCCTTTCAACAAGCGTTGAAATTGGCACCGGAGCGAACTGATGTCTCGCTGGCTCTCGCTGAATCTCTGCTGGAACTTCAGCGACCTGAGGATGCTCAAGCCTATTTTCAAAGAGCGGCTGAGGCACGCGGTTTTGCGGATGCGGATCGTGCACGGCTCGGATGGGCGCGTGCGGCTCGGAGACAGGGGGATTCTGCAACGGCCGAACAACTACTGACCGACATCACCAATCGCTGCCCGGAACGCGCAGAGGTCTGGGAAGAGTTGGGGCGGGCACAATCTGATCGCGGCGCTACGGACTCGGCAATTCGATCGCTAGAGCAGTCCGTGGCACTTCAACCGGCAACAGTCTCTGCTCGCCAAGCCCTGGGGACGATGCTCGCTGCGGCAGGACGAGGCGATGCGGCCCAACCTCATCTGGACTACACAGCGCAGGCATTGGCTGATCTGGAACGACTGCGACTACTGGAAGACTCAGCAGAAAAGGCCCCGCGTGACGTCGAGACGCGATGGGAGATCGCAGAACTTTATCGACGCTATGACACACCAGACCAGGCCATGGCCTGGGCAAGATCTGTGCTGTTGTTGGAGCCAGCTCACGAAGGCGCAATGCAATTGCTGACCACGCAGGGACGCATTCTTCAGCAGGAATAAACGACAACGCCCCGCAGCGGGAACACCGTGCAGGGCGTTAAGATGTCACTTGGTCTCAAAAGACCTTGCGATTCAATCAACGAGGTTGAACTCGAAAACGTTTGATTCGCCGTCTGTTGAGATCTCCGCTTCAAGAGGAGATGTCTTTTCGGTGGCATAACGTGTCGGGATCGGGTCTTTCGCCGGAGCAAGCGATTTCCCGGCCTTAATCATTTCTTCCATATCCTTCGGAGTCATGTCAGGTCGGGCTCCGGCGCCAGCTGCAGGCTTCGAAACCATCACTTTGCATTTCCCGAGTTCTGCACCAGCACGGCCGCCAGTGGTGATTACGAAGTTACCAGCATCATCAGTCATTCCATTGCCCGGTGTGCCGTCAGCCGGCGAGAATAGCACAGTTGCTCCCCCGATGGGCTCGCCTTTGTATTTCACCACCCCTTTCGCCGGTGCCAGCTTTCTTGCCGGTGTGCCTTCGGCACCACAACCAACCGCAGCAACTAAGAACAAACCGACGATCCACTTCCAATGGGGGGTAATCCCTGTGCCTGCCATAAGAAATCGACTCCAAACAATAAACGATTCGAGAGGGAAATAAACGGAGAGATATCAGTATCGGAAACGTAAAACGACGGGGAACAATAGTCCCCCGTCGCTCGTCATCAGGATTTGCTCTTAACCTTCTGGAGATTAGAACTCGCCCAAAACTCGACCATCGGACTTGCCACCGGGATTGGTGCCCTGGGAGCGAACTACGTGGGCTTCGGCACGGTTTTCGGCGACTGGGATCTTGATGGCGATGAGGATCTCGTGGTTTCAAACGGACACGTACAAGTGATCCCCTCGAATGCTCCTGTGAGGCAGCGACCGTTATTGCTCGCCAATCAGGCCGGTCGCCGACTGGTGAATGCGACCGCTGGAGCAGGCCCGTATTTTGATGAAAGTCACATAGGCCGCGGAATAGCGTCGGGGGATCTTGATCGCGACGGGGATCTGGACCTGGTCTCGACGCCGACAAACGAATCCGCCGCGGTACTCATGAATACGTCGCCTCGAAAGGGGCGCTGGGTGCAAGTGGCGATGGTGGCGCGGCAGTCACCGACAGACGCGATCGGGGCGCAGGCGACTCTGGAAACCTCGGTCGGTGCGCGAGTACGGCAAGTCACCAGCGGCGGCAGTTATCTCTCACAGTCGGCAAGAACGTTGCATTGGGGGATTCCAGCCGGAGCGACAGCAGAATGGCTCGTGGTCCGCTGGCCGTCGGGAACCGAACAACGCTTTGCAGTGCCCTCGCTGGAGATTGAATGGATTGCGATTGAAGGACGTTCCGAATTGCTGGCGATCCAACCATGAAACACACAGAACGGCGATTCCACAATATGTCCTTGTTCTGCGGGATCTGCCTGTGGCTGCTGTGCGGATGCGCAGACCCGCCAGAGCTTCCTGTACTTGTGGAAGACGGCTGGGCCGCCTATCAGGCACAGGATACCGAAACGTTGCAGAGCGTGATGACAGCGGCGATCAAGCGTGACAAGCGATCTGTTGAAGTCCGGTTTCTGCGGGGCCTTTATCTGATCCGTTCGGGGTCTCCTCAGGCGTCGTTAGTTCCCTTGCGCGATGCGGCTCGTGCGGCATCGCTAAGACCACGTGCGGCGCTTGCTGCAGCTCAGGCCTACTACGACCTGGGGCAATTCCAGGCCGTGCAACAAGTGTTGAACGACGTGCTTCAGCAGCAGCCCGAGAACATCGACGCCCATCGCCTTCTGGCGGCGCTTAATTATGACCTTGGAATTAATCCCCGCGCGATTCATCATCTTGAAACGGTCGCTCGACTCGATCTTCAAGATCCACGACCACACCGACTTATCGGCCTGATGCGGAAGGATTTTCAGGACTATCCCGCTGCGGTTGAAGCCTATCAGGCAGCTCTGGCTCGTCACCCGCAACCAGCATTGGCCGCAGAAATCCGACTGGAACTGGCCCAGTCACTCATCTCGCAACGTGAGTATGCCGCCGCGTTAACGGCTCTGGCGGCCGATGATCAATCACCGGATGCTCTGACCGTGCGATTGCAGTGCCTTGATTCCCTTGGTCGTCGTGACGAAGCGGCATCGATCGTCACGGCCGCAATCGCTCTGACAGAACCGCCAGCAACACTCTGCCTGGCTCTGGGCGACTTTTATGAGTCAGGTGGCAAGCAGTCCGAAGCCATCACGGCCTACGAACAAGCGGCAAAAATCGATCCGCTCGACTTCATCCCTCGTTACAAGCTGTCTTCGGCTTACGCTCGAGCCGGACGCGATGCTGATGCTCGTCGCGAACTGGAAGCCATGCAGGCTAACCGTGCCCGCTATGACCAATTGCACGAACTTCAGAATCAGGCGATGGAACAGACGGAAGATGCTGATCTGCGTTATCGCATCGGGGAAGCGGCCGCTGCGCTTGGCCGGCAGGAACTGGCACAGGCGTGGTACCGCGCTGCCCTTGGACTTGATCCGACGCACGCCGCTGCACAGGCCCGTTTGTCACAGGCTCGTTCAGCAGAAGCCAGTGGAAGCGGTTTGTCGGAGAATGCTGAGAAGCCTGCCGCCAGGGCGGCAGCACCGGCACCGTAATCACCGACTGTCACCGTCATCTATCGCCGTAGATCTTAATGCAAAGCTTTTCTGGACCAGGGCACAATCACGAAATGACGGCTGGCTGGAAGCAATGGGAGAATCAAACGGTGAGCCTGCGTTCGCTGGCGCTCACTTGTCACACCCTACAGAAACGCAGGAATTGCTAAGGGCAATATCGCGCTGTCCGGTTACGGCTTCGTATTTGGCACAGCGATCATGTCCATCGTCAACCCAAGGCCAGGGACGCCGACAGAATCGACCGCAGCTTTCGAGGCGGCTGGAGGGCGTTGGGGGTTGTAATAGCCAGGACGTAGCTTGTTCAGGCTGGCACTGGCGGCATCGGAAGACACATAGTAGGTCGCCTTCGCCAGATGTTCGAAATCGCTGTTCGCCTTCGACAGCACATCTTTCAGTTGAGCGAATACGCTTTCGACTTCCAGATCGCCATTCACGGCCGTGTCGGGATGCTTTGTGCGATCATGTTCTGAGTACAGACCGGAGACGTAGATAGTTCCCGGATGATTGATCCGGCACACTCGACAGTAAACCGTCGGCGTCGTCATTCCCGGAGGCGTCAGATACTCCATCGACGGCGCGTCTGCAGGCGGATTGCCTCCTGCTGCGATCAATTCAATTTCAATCGGCACGGTCGCGCCCGACTTCCATTCGACCAGAATCAGCGGCACTGCAGGCTGTCCGGCATAGAAGGCATCGACTTCCGCCTGAACAATCTTCCAATCCTGCATGGGCTGGATAAACGCCTTCAACTGCACGATGTCGGCATCGCTGCGGCCGAGGAACACCAGGGTTTTGCGAAGACTCTCCAGAGTTTCGCGGGTCGCAACGGCCAGAGACATGTCCTGCTCTGCTTGACCGGACACGTAGATCCGGGAACCGCTGGGAAGTTCGCCCATTCGTGATGAGCGAGCCACCACAGGCTGATCCTTGTCAGCAACAACCGAAACAAAGTCCGCCCCGACATCGACCGTCGGCGATGGTAATTTTGTCACCACCAGCGACACGGCAGGCTGGTTCTCCGGGAAATACTGCGGCAAGGCTTTCATGGCTTCAGCCGCGACTGATTCCGATGTCACATACAGGTTCAGCTTGACAACGGCCCCCGCATTAACTTCCGCCAGCGACGTTTTTGCTTGATTCATAACACTGGCAAGCTGATCGGCGACCGATCCTTTTGCCTTGTCAGCGACAGCAAGCGGAAAGATCTGGCCGGTATGGATCAGTCGTTCGCTTTGGACAACAACGGCAGTGGAACTCCCTGGCTGCTTTTCCTGGTCGATGCGTTGAATCGAATCATTGGCCATAGTGCTGGTCCCCATGAAGAGACATGTCATCGCGACGCACAGAAGGGAAAAGCCGGATCGCATTATTCACCTGCCTTAAAAACCATCTTCACAAAGATCATGCGCCCCGCGCTGCTTTGAAGAACACTGGACACAATCACGTTAATTTCTTTGCCGAGCATATTGGCTGCATTTTCGCAGACGACCATCGTCCCGTCATCAAGGTATCCAATACCCTGACCAGGACCTTCGCCTTCCTTGATCACCTTCATCACCAGCCGTTCGCCGGGGATGTATCGCGGCTTCAGGGCATTGGAGACGTCATTCAGGTTGATGACTGGAATGCCCTGAACGCTGGCAACTTTATTCAGGTTAAAGTCGTTCGTGATAACTCCGCCGCGAATCTGCTTGGCCAGCGCGACCACCTTCTGGTCCACGGTCATCATCTTGAAGTCGGTTCGAGATGTCTCCATGACCTTCACGTCCACGATTGTGCTCTGCTGAAGTTTGGCAAGCACCTCGAGGCCACGACGACCACGAATACGACGATTCTTGTCGCTGGAATCCGCCACATCCTGAACTTCTGACAACACAAAATCGGGTACGATCAATTGCGATTCAATAATCTGCGTCTCAACGACATCTGCTATTCGTCCGTCAATCAGAGAACTGCTGTCCACGACAAGTGGACGGCCACTTTTCAGATCCCGTTGGAATTCGACATAGGGGATAACAAAGCGGAAGTCATCTTTTGTCTGCAATAGCAGAGCAACGCAGATATACGGCAAGATCAGCAGGGTCATCAGGACCACCGCGGTGTGATAAGGATTCGAGATGGGGACGACCGGCGTCAAGGCCTGGATCATCAAGTAAGCCAACAAGACCCCGATCAGGATGCCGAAATAAATTGCCGAAATGACCTCGATCCGTTTTTTTCGAACCAGAACGTCGGCGATCGTCACGATCTGCGAGATAGACAGCAGGGCGAAAAAAGCAATTCCCTTATTGTTCTCAATAATTCGCGGCAGCATCGCTGGCTGACCAGCAACCGTTTCGGTGGTAATGTAGGCAAGAATTGCCCCTGCCGAGATCAGCAGGTAAGCAACTCGAAGAATCATCAACAGCATGGGCAAGGCTCTCAATCTGGTGTCAGGGGCGACAGCGAGGGAGTCAGGAATCCTCAGCCATCAGGCGAATTTTCGCAGAATTCAATTCGATAACAACTGGAGGTTCGCAGAATGAACAGATTCTCAGGTTATCCCCCACGCGTATTCCGCAAAGATTCACCTCCAGGCGTTAACGCGCTCCATGTTGATTTCCTGTTATGCGAATCTGGCTGCTGGAGTTTTTTCTCACGGATTGCTAGAACGCTTTTTTGAGAAGTCTGCCACTCACGATTCTTGCAATGTCGTGGCAGCAGCAGTTGTTTTTGTCGGAGATGCTGTGATGCGTGCGGGCTGTGTTTATCGTCGTGTGTTTCTCTCAGCCATTTTGCTTTTCACGTTTACGTCAGAACGTAGTCGTGCAGACGATGTTGCCGACGCCGTGAAACTGCTGCAGTCGGTTGAACCCGGCGGAAAAGGCACCGGGGTTGCTCGCAAAGCTGTGGAATCCCTCGCGTCTTCCGGGGCAATGTTGCCGGTGCTGAAGGGTTTTAAAGGTTCTTCTCCTCTGGCTGTCAACTGGTTAAGAAATGCGTTCGAAGAGATTGTGACGGCAGAAAAAGCAGCGTCAAAACCATTGCCTGTCGAGGAGTTGAAAGGCTTTATCGCGGACCGCTCGGAGTCCCCGATCGCCCGTCGCCTCGCCTACGAAACCTTGCGAGATCAGGACGCAGCGATCGAAGCTCAACTGATTCCGGATATGTTGCTGGATCCCAGCGCCGAATTTCGACGTGATGCCGTTGCAAAATTGATCAATGAAGCATCCGCCGCTGAGGGTGCTGCTGCGACTCCGATCTACCAGAAAGCCATGTCAGGTGCGGTCCACGAAGACCAGGTCAAACAGATCGCTGAAGCTCTGCGCAAGAATGGTGAGACGGTCAATATCCAGAAACACTTTGGCTTCCTGTCACAGTGGATGGTGATTGGCCCATTCGACAATAAGGAAGAAAAAGGATTTGCCGTGGCTTACACGCCAGAGACGACGGCGGCCGAGGGCAAGCCACTTGATCCCGCCGTCGAATACGACGGCCAGTTGGGCAAAGTGAAATGGCAGGCCGTGGTCACGGAAGATGATTACGGTGTGCTGGATATTGCCAAGCAGATTCAGAACTACAAAGGTTCGTTGATGTATGCATCCACATCGTGGAAAAGTGATCGAGATCAGAACGTGGAAGTCCGCCTTGGAACTCCGAATGCATGGAAACTGTGGGTTAACGGAATGCTTGTCTTTGAACGCGAAGAGTATCATCGCAGTTCGGCAATGGATCAGTACAAAGTTCCTGTGTCTCTGAAGGCTGGGGAGAATGTTCTGCTGCTGAAGGTTTGCCAGAACGAGCAAACTCAGGATTGGGCTCAGAAGTATCAATTTCAGTTGCGTGTCTGTGACAGCACAGGTTCGGCCGTTCTTCCTGTTTCCATTACTGCCAAGAATGATGTCTCGTCAGGAGAGAATCGATGAAACGTATTATCCTGGGGACATCTGTTCTGGCGGCTTTAGTTGCCAGTGATTCCTCCTTCGCGGCGGACTGGCGACAGTTTCGCGGCAACGACGCGAACTCCGTAGCCGTCGGTGAATCCTTGCCGACCGAATTGAGCGGTGAAACGATTGCCTGGAAAACTCCGCTTCCGGGTCGAGGCCTTTCGGGGCCAATCATTATCGGCGATAAGGTCTTTGTTTCCTCAAGCTCAGGCTATGGACAGGATCGGCTGCATGTGGTGTGTGTGAGTGCGGAATCCGGCGAGCAGGTCTGGCAGCGCCAGTTCGACGCGACCGGGCGCACGATGACTCACGATAAGATGTGCAATGCCACGCCGACGATGGCCAGCGACGGGGAACGAGTCTACGCATTCTTTTCCAGCAATGACCTGATTTGTCTCGACATGCAGGGCAAATTGCAGTGGTTTCGAGGACTCGGCAGTGAGTTCCCGAATGCCAGCAATAGTCTTGGCATGTCATCGTCGCCAGTTGTTATCGGCAGTACGGTTGTCGTGCAGGTCGAGAGCGATGCGGAAGCCTTCGCATGCGGCGTCGATACTGTTTCCGGCGAAACAAAATGGCAAATCGAACGACCTCGCGCGGCCAACTGGACGTCACCGTCTGTTCTTCCAGCGACGAATGATCAGCCAGCATTGGCGTTGTTGCAGTCATCGAAGGGCTTGACGGCGGTGGATCCCGAGACTGGCAAGATCGTATGGAACTTCGAAAAAGGAGCGTCCACGATTCCGTCCGCAACAGTCAGCGACGGAGCGATTGTGATTCCCTCGAACGGTCTCACGGCTATTCGACCGTCTGGTGAAAAATTTGAAGAACTTTGGAATTCTGCTGGTCTGAGTCCATCCACTCCAAGTCCAGTTGTAATCGATGGCATGGCGTATGTGATGAACAACGCCGGAGTTCTTTCTGCCGGCAATACATCAACCGGAGAACGAGTCTGGCAGTTGCGCCTGAAGGGCAGCTTCAGCAGTACTCCGATTGCCGCCGGTGGCTACATCTATGCGTTTAACGAATCGGGAACAGCGTTCGTCGTGAAGCCGGAAGCCGACAAGGGAGTTGTCATTTCTGAGTTGGATCTGGCCGAGACGATCCTGTGCAGTCCAGGGGCCTCCAACGGTGGTCTCTATGTCCGCAGCGATCAGCACCTGATTAAACTGGCGAACCGAAAGTAGAGCGGTCGAACGGACATGTCCAGCTTGGTGAGGAAACGTGGTTCTCTGTCCACAATGATCCAGTGGATTCAGGCTGTAAC
>CAIXQV010001175.1 GCA_903921605.1 uncultured Planctomycetaceae bacterium
ACGATTGCAGACGGCAATATCGAAGTCCAGGGGGCTCACCTTGATCGAGTTCGCGCGGAGTTGCAGAAGATTGGATACAAGGTCAAAGGCTGATCAAGGTCCAAGGCTCACCTGGTAGCGCACTTGTTCTTCCCGCGTTTTGCATCAGGCGCGGATGTGCGCAGCATACCTTTAGTATGCAGCCTCAATCGTGGCCGTGAAAAACAATGGCGTGTCTCTAACACTTTTCGGAGCTCAGAATTGCATCACAACGCCAAATCAATTCGCCCATTCGTTGGGGCAATAATGTTTGAGATCTCGCGCCAGTTCTATCGAGATCTGGGGTTTGAGGAGTCTGTGGTTTCAAAGGACATGAGCTTGTTTAAGACAGATGGAGTTGGCTTTTATCTACAGAACGCTTACGTGAAGGACTGGATAGACAACACCATGTTGTTTCTGGAAGTCGACGACGTGGAACGCCATTGGAGCGAACTGAAGACATTGGAACTGCCTGCCAGGTATGAAAATGTCAGGCTGACTTCGATTCGCACGGAGCCGTGGGGCAAAGAGTACTTTCTGCACGATCCCTCAGGCGTTCTCTGGCACTTTGGTGAGTTTCGAAACTAAGGCCATTTCAAATCCGCATCAGAAAGAATCAGCTGGCCTGACTGTCTTTTAGTGATCTCAGCGATCTGAAGCAGGAATCGAGGTCGGAGGGAAGAAATCGAATTCGAAATGATGCTTAGCGTCTGTCCGAACCTCAAAACTTCAAACGTTTTTTTTCGCCTCACTGGTCGCAAACGCTCGATACAGCAGCAAGTCGTAAGCGATCTTGATGCCACCCGCCAGAAAAAACGGCATGCTCATCCATCCAGCGCTGCCGACGAGGAGGGTCGCCAGCATGGGCGAGATTGACGCACCCACCGACCGAGCAACTGCGGTGACGCCTGCCGCTGCGGAGCGTTCATCGGGTCGCACGACGGCCATCGTGTAGGCCTGGCGAGTCGGCACGTCCATCTGCGAAATGCTGAACCTCAACAGCAGAAGGCCGATGGCCCAATACACATCCGGCATTAATGGGACGAGAATCAGCAGCACGTTCGATGGCAGATGCGTAAAGATCATCGTATTGATCAGTCCGATGCGTCGAGCGAGCCAGCCAGCCGCGAGGGCTGACACTCCAGCCAAAAGGTTGGCGAACAGGAAGATCGTGCCGATCATCGCTGGGTCGAGTTGGAATCGGATGTGAAACCAATAAGCGATGATGCTTTGAATGACGAAGCCCCCGCCAAACGCATCCAGGGCGAACAGCAGCGACAGCTTGAAGATTGTCCGTTTGGATTCGTGGAGTCCCAGCACCGCCCTGGGAGGCGCAACAGACTCATTTCTCGTTGCTTCAATCTCCGGCGACAAAAACGAAAACCCAGCGATTAACGCCACGCCGATGCCTGAGTAAGTCAACAACACGGGACAAAAAGCAGCGGCTCCGGTCAGGCCGAAGTGTGATGAGGCTTCGGCAATCAAACCACCCGCCAAAGCGCCCAGAGCAGTGGAAAACGAACCAACGAGGTTATACCAGGCGAACACGTCGGTTCGCCGTTCATCGCTGACGATATGCGAAAGCGCTGCCTGCTCCACAGACAGGAAAGGCCCGATTTCGTTTCCGCTGGGACTGATGACTCCAATCGTGGCGGCGATGACGAGC
>CAIXQV010001176.1 GCA_903921605.1 uncultured Planctomycetaceae bacterium
CCAGTGGAACCGCCGGTTGCATCGCACTCAGCTCTCGTGCGACTTTCGAGACATCTCGCGGATCATCACCAAACGGCATCAGCACCAGCGCAGGGGGCCTAGACCGAATCGCTTCCATCAGCGCATGGCGATCCTCCGCAAACCTCATTCGAGGCTGCTCCTCCCCCATCGATCGAGCCGCCGTCTGCAGTTCTTCACGCAGTTGCGAATCGTCAGTGAGGATCAGTATTTCAGAAGTGTTCGCCACAAAGTAACCCTATTCGGAGTCGATGGATTGGCCGTCTTGACGTTAGCGGAATGGCGCTAGCCACCGGTGATTGTGGTGTAAGCTGCGGAGCAGCGGCGTGAGATAGCCTGTGGTGCAAACCACAGGGATCAGATTGCCCGCCAGATTGAAGCTGCAACGCAGCGACGTTCAGCAACCGGGGTACGTTGCTGCTTCGCAGCTCTTGCAGATGGTGGAGATCCGTGACCTGTGGCTGAAGCCACAGACTATCGCACCCCGCTGCTCGGCAGCGAATCGCATGCATGCCGCAACTCGGCAGTAATGTTGGCATTCCTGGATACATGGGTTACCTCACCGAGACAGGTGCAAGAAGGCCATGGTCTAAGTTTTGGTTGTTTTCAATGAGCAATTCTACATCGACCAATGGTGGCCATGTTGCAGAGTTTCCCGTCGTGTCAAGAACATGGGCAGATGCATTCTCTGCGATGATTCTCGAACCAACGGCAAAGTTCACCGAAACTCTGTGTGTCGTCTCGTCAAAGGTCCAGCTCTCTGACTCACGAAAGCCGATGATCACCTGACGCCCTGAGACCATACTAAACACCGGTACGTATCGAAAGAACTGTGAGTCAATCAAGCTTAGCCCGCGGGTCGATGTGTTCCCCTGAATTGTCGAGACCTCCACACCAATGGCAACACTATGGTGAAGTAGAACACTGACATTAGTCGAATGACCCGCTGGAGTTGTACCATCCATGCCTCTTACAACAGTCCATGACATAGCAGTCGGACTGTCGACAACGATTATGATTTCGTTGCCGATGAGAATTCGGAACGGACCTGTGGGGAAGCCATCGCGGCTAGCGACCAAAATCTGCGTGTCCGTTGCATTCACATCTGCCGTCAGGTGTGTTACGCGACACAAGACTGGATCGTTCCCAGGGACTTGGTTGTTTATGGCAAATGGCGTCACACCGTCCACACCACCGATCCCCGGGTAGACACCTGAAGGAATTGTCGGACCGGCCGTCTTCACTGCTCCAACGGCGACTTGTTCGGTGTTTCCCAAATCATCTTCAATTTCGATCGACACATCCGCAACCCCGGTCGCTCGCACCGTAATCCCATCCTGAATCAACTGTCTGTTGATCATTGATCCACGAGCAAACAGGTATGGCAAAGACGGGCCGACTGAATAGACATCCGCATCAGGAATTCCTGTGCCTCCACGGAGCATGGCGACTTGAAAACCGCTTGCGGAGATAGTTCCATTCATGAACTCTGGTTTGTAAACCGGACTGGCCGGGTCCACACTCATCGTTTGACTGGCGACAAGAGCTGGATCACCAGCTCCACCCGTGAAGTCGACGACCGGTCCTGCACCAAATTGCCCCGAGCCAGAGTCAAATGCACCGTCATCGAAAG
>CAIXQV010001177.1 GCA_903921605.1 uncultured Planctomycetaceae bacterium
GGAAAGCCATGCGTTCCAAAAACACCTGCAAGACCTGCGCGGTTGGCATGGGCGGACAGCTTGGCGGCATGGTCAATGAAGGCGGCCATTTCCCGGAGGTCTGCAAGAAGTCTTTCCAGGCGATGGCCTCCGACATGCAGGGCGCGCTTCGGAAGGAATTCATCGAAGGCACCAGCCTGAATCATCTGCGGGCGATGACGCCTCGACAGCTGGAGACATCCGGTCGAATCAGCGAACCGCTCTACCTCGCCAAAGGTGCGACTGCGTATAAGGTCACGACGTGGGAACATGCGATCTCAACACTTGCAGAACGCATGAAGGCTGCTGGTCCGGAACGCAGCTTCTTCTATGCCAGTGGTCGCGCTTCGAATGAGGCCGGTTTTCTGTTCCAGATGCTGGCTCGACTGTTCGGCACGAACTACGTCAATAACTGTTCGTACTACTGCCATCAGGCCAGCGGCGTCGGCCTGGGAATGTCGATCGGCACCGGGGCTGGCACGGTTCGCCTTGAAGATCTGGACAAGACCGATCTCTATCTATTGATCGGTGCGAATCCATCATCCAATCATCCACGACTGATGCGTTCGCTGATGGAGATTCGTCGACGCGGTGGCAAAATCATCGTGATCAATCCAATGAAGGAACTGGGGCTGACCAGTTTTCGAGTTCCCAGCGACGTGCGCAGTTTGTTGTTCGGAACGGAGATCGCCAGTCAGTACGTCCAGCCGCATATCGGTGGCGACCTTGCTTTGCTGACCGGGATCGCGAAGGATGTTGTCGAACGATCAGGGCATGACACGAAGTTTGTCGCCGAACATACCGAAGGATTCGAAGACTTCCTCAAGTCGGTGCAGTCCACGTCGTGGGATGCGATCGTCGCTCAGAGTGGTGTTGATCGAGAAACGATTCGAAAGATTGCCGATCAGTATTGTAAGGCGAAGAATGTCGTCATTGGCTGGTGCATGGGGATTACTCATCATCTGCATGGCACTCGCAACGTCCACGCCATCGCCAATCTGGCACTCCTCCGCGGAATGGTCGGACGCACCAACGCAGGCCTGATGCCGATTCGCGGACATAGTAACGTGCAGGGACTGGGAACTGTCGGTGTTACGCCGGCGTTGAAGCAGAACATGCTTGAACGTTTCGAAAAGACTCTGGGCATCGAGGCTCCAAAGTCACCGGGCTATGACACGATGGCTTGTATGGATGCCGCCTATCTCGGCAAAATGGATTTCACGCTCCAACTGGGCGGTAATCTTTACGGCAGCAATCCGAATGCTCGGCGAGCATTCGATGCGATGCAGAAGATCAAAACAATCGTCTACATGTCGACCACGCTGAACACAGGTCATGCCTGGGGTACGGGTGAGGAGACATTTATTCTGCCTGTTCTGCCGCGTGATGAAGAGCCGCAAACGACGACTCAGGAATCGATGTTCAGCTATGTGCGTCTGAGCGACGGTGGGCCGTCGCGACATCAGAATGCTCGCAGCGAAGTCTCGATTCTTGCGGAAATCGGCCAGAAGATCTTTGCGGGAGATAGTCGTCTGGACTGGTCAAAGATGCAAAGTCATCAGGCCATTCGTGAATTGATTGCGGACCTGATCCCCGGCTACGAAGATCTGAAATCGATTGGCGGAACAAAGACGGAATTCCACGTTCCCGGTCGAGCCGTCACGGGCTACAAGTTTCCAACTCCTTCCGGCAAAGCAAAGTTTATTCCCACGGGGCTTCCGGAAAGCAATCTCTCCAGCGGTCAACTGCGACTAATGACGATGCGTTCGGAAGGACAATTCAACAGCGTAGTTTATGACGAAGAAGATCTCTATCGAGGTCAGGAGCGTCGTGATGTCGTGCTGATGAATCGTGACGATATCGTTCGCATGGGATTCAAGCCCGAACAGCGCATTCGGATCCGCAGTGAAGCGGGCGAGATGCGATACATCCTGGTTCGCGAGTTTGACATCCGGGCTGGGAATGTGGCTATGTATTACCCTGAATCGAATGTGCTGGTTCCATCAGCCGTCGATCCGCTGTCAAAGACGCCCGCCTTTAAGTCCATTGCCGTAACGCTGGACGCGGAGCCTGACTGATCCTCGAACGTCTGCACAATTCACTA
>CAIXQV010001178.1 GCA_903921605.1 uncultured Planctomycetaceae bacterium
CTGATAATTGAACCACCGTGTGTCAAATCGCCAAGTGTTTTGCGATAGGTTTGAAGCACCCTGAACTGTCGAATCAGACCGAACGAAGTAAACCGGTTGGCCGCCTGGGTCGATGTGACCGGAGCAGGTTGCGAAATCAAGCTGATGGTCCCGAGGTCGCCGAATCTGCGGGCGCATGTGAAGCGGTTCATCCAGACGCTGAAGTTCGAGTGTCTTAACAAATTCGTTATCATCGAAGAAAAATCATGGAACAGGAAAGCTGCTCGTTGCGATTTTTCCTGAGGGAGGTTGCTTTTGTGTTTCCGCGTGCACTCTGGCCGATCTGAGGACAGATTGGACTGCGTAATTGCGGCTGTATCGCAATTCTGTTTCTCTTTTTCAGCCGACTCTGGCAGACAGAGTGCAAACATTCCGGTTGGAGGAGCGACTGGTCTATGGTTACGTACGGCGCACGGTCAATCCTGCTCTTGTGTTAATATCCAGACAGGCGACGGAGGATCCATTCGACGGCGAGCAGAGTAACAATGAGGAACGTGAGCCATGGGCTGTCCCAAAGTGGCTGGCGGCTGATGACAGAGTCGCCTGGCGTGGCTGGCATATTCTGAAGAAGCGACGCAAGTTCAGCGGGGCCATGGAGAGTTGTTCCGCCACTTGCGGAAGCAAGCTGTTCCAGCACATCGGACTGGGCTCGTGGCTGAACCAGTTCATGGAGGTCCGGCAGTACCATCACGCGGACTGATGATCGTGCGACTTCCGAGCCCTTGTGTGTCGCAATGACTTCAATCTCATGGGAAGAAATCACCGCGGATGCATCACCTTCAGATGCTGACATCAAACTCAGAGTGTCCATCTCCCCGGTGTAGGCAGATCCTGGAGGTGTTGGTACCAGAGGAGTTGAGCCTGCGATGGAGGCTGGCGTTCCAGTGTCCTTCGTTTTCACCTGCGCTGACACCTGGTACTCGATAGTTTCGCGCAGCTCGTCATCGAAGGCGCGGGCCGTGATCTGAATGGGCTGGCCAGCCCGATAAATCACGCGGTCGGTGTCGACCTGAAGCCGCCTGTTGCCAGACACCGAGTTTTCTGTGAGCCACCGAACGGCATTTCGCCAGAAGCGGCGAAAATAACGGTTATCTCCGCCTTCGCCCCAGTGCCGCTCGAAGTCGTAGCCCCAGGACATTGTGGTATCGGATGTAAATGCAAACGTGCGTCCGCGACCGTACGACTGGCAAGCAAAGATTGGCATGATGCCAGTGACAGGAATGGGAGTGGCCGATTCAGCCAGGAGCGTGGCCGCAGGTTTAAGTCGTCCAACGTAGTTGGTGCCGTGAAACGCAGGCATCCGTTTCAACGCTCGCTGGTTCTGCACTGGGTCTTCGAGGAGTTTAAAGATCGGATGTGCCAAAGCACCGTCAGGAATTTTGACGTAAAACCTCTGAAAGACAGAGCCTGCACCCATTCGGCCACCCGACATGTCGACCGGAATCAGCTTGTCCCAGACCGTCTGGTCCCAGCCTCCCGATCCAAAGCTGGTGACGCCTCCCACCATCATAAAACCACCCCCTTGTTTTTGGACAAGGTCCACAGTCCATTCGAGCTGTTCGCGAGTGAACGCGCCGACGGCGATATCGCTGCAGATGACGCAATCAAACTCCATCAGTTCTCCGCGAGCTGCCGGGAATCCACGGTAGGGGTCATCGACTCGCTGCATTCGAGGACGCTGAACATACTGCTGATCTGCCACCACCGCAACGCACTCAATGTCCTTGTCTTCCATGAGGGCGTCACGGACGAACTGGTATTCTGTTCCCCCGGTTCCCTCCATGTAGAGCACTTTCAGTTTGCGAGTGGCCTTCGAAAGCTGGAACGGGATGCGATTGTTTTCGTCCGAAACTTCACCTTTCAGCAGCGGCACTTCCAGAACGAGCTCCCCGTATTCGGGGTTCGCCTCGACAATCAGTTCAAACGGTTGAGGCGTTTCGCTGAGCGTCACGGGCAGAGTCGCGAGTGGCAGCAGTTCGGGGCGAGCCGCGGCTCGAACCGTCAGCACAACTCGTTCGCCCGCGTAACCGGTGCCTCGAACGACACCACGAATCGGAGCTTTCACTCCGGCATCGACTCGCGGCGGAACGACAAGTTCGTCGATTGCCACATCTCCCCGCAGCTTCGAGTCGCCGACCGGGAAGACATGAATCGGGACCTTCATTTCACGGAACGCAGCGGCAACTTCTTCAAGCCGATCAGGATCGTCAATCACCCCATCAGAGAAAACGACAACACCTCGCGGTGGTTCACGCGAAAAACGTGACGGCAATTGCTCCAGCGCTTCAGCCAGCCGCGTCACATTATCGATCGGCTGAAGCTGTGATAAATCCGCCACGGAAGATAACTGCTGTCCGAATCGAAACAGCTGTACCTTCGGGGAATTGGCGTGCTTTTGCAGTTGCGAATTCACTATCTGGATTGTTTGCTGAACCTCCAGCGACCGACTTCGAGGTTGCTGCAGCGCCATGCTCCGCGAGGAGTCGATCAGGAACTGCACCTGGGCCGGCTGATCAGGCAAACGATGCTCGCGCCGCCGCACCGGGTTCAGCAGCACCCCAAGCAGCAGGGCCAGCACCATCATCCTCGGCAGAAAAAGCGTCCAGCGACGCAGGCGATCGGAAATCGCCGTCCAGCGCGCGATAGCGATGAGGACAATGCAGGCGGCTGCCAGGCTCAGATAGACCCAGGCAGGATATGGGCTCGACCAGTCTAACATCGAACCACCTATCTCAGATCATCAGAAAGGGCGCGGTAATACTTTTCGACCAGTTCTTTGTAAGCGGGCGGTACCGGCTGGTCGGCATCCATGAGCGAGCCTGCCAGGATGGCCTCCTGGATCTTTGTCTGCAGAGCTTTGGACACTTCGCGCATCCCTGAAAAATCTCCCAGTTGAAGTCGGACAAAGAACTCTTCTGGCGTCGGCTGCTCGGCGGATTCTGCAAACGTTTCCGGTTTCTGGGGAGAACCTTGCCGGAGCTGACGCATGGCTTCAGCGAGACGCTGGTCAGCAGTGGCGAGTTTGTCGAGTCGGGCTTCCAGCTGCTGCCATTTCTGACCAGCCGCAGCCGCCGAGTCGTCTCCTTTATTCTGAGCTCGCTTCAGCTGTTCCTGAAGCTGAGCCAGTTGTTCTTCGAGTGCCAGCAGTTCCTTCAATTGCGGCTGAGCGAATTCTCCCCGAGCCGCGCTGAGTGACTGGCTCAATTCCTGAAGTCGCTGCAGAGCCTCCGCGGCACCGCGACCAGCGGCTGTGGTCCGCTGTGCCTTCAGATCTTCGGCCGTCTGGTTCATTCCCGCGGCAATGTCGCGTGGAGGGTTTTCGGCCTGAGCCTGCTGCAGTCTCTGCTGCACGCCACCGGCTTCCTTCGCTGCATCGCGTTCCAGGCCATCGAGCACCTCAGCCAGCATCTTCGTTTGCGTGGCCAGGGCCTGCTGATCGCGAGCCAGCTCCTTGCCCGAGTCCGCTTTCTGAGACTCGCCTCCGTCGCCTGGTCCTTTGCCGTCAGAAGGTTTCGCCGTCTTGCCGGATGCTGACTCGTCCCGCAGTTGCTGGCCGACCTGCTCCTGCCGACTGGCGAGCTGCTGTGCGACTTTCTGAGCATCATCCAGTCGTTTTCCAAAGTCATGAGCATTCTTTGCTGCCAGATGGTCCGACAACTGCTCCAGTTGATCGGCCGACCGCTGCCCTTCTGCACCGGCTGCGTCTCCGTCATTCTGTTTCAATTCGGCAAGTCCCTGCTTCATCGATTCGGCTGCCTGTTGGGCCTGATCCCGAGCCGCCTGGCCGGCGGCGTTCAGCTGTTCGAGTTGCTTCTGAACCTCTGCAAGCTCTGCCTGCAGTTTTTCCTGTGCCTCAGCGACTTCGGCTGGCGTTGGCGATGCCCCGTCCTGATCCGAAGACGATTCCGATTTTTGTTGTTCAGAGGCCTGTTGTTCAGAGTTTTGAGGTGACTGGGCTTGCTGAGACTGCGTCGATTGAGACTGGGACGGCTTGCCCGATGAACTGGCTGAACTGTTGCAGCACTGCTGAGCCTGTTTGGACCATTCGCGTTCACGTTTGGCAAGGTCTTCCAGTTTCTTTCGTATCTGAGCTACCTGCTCCTGCTGGTCTGATGGATCCTTCTTTGGCATGCGCAGCTTCTGTCGCATCTGGCGGTCAAACTTCCGTTGAGCACTGGCCGACGGACTCTTGCATTGCTTCAGCATCGTCCGAAGATTCTCCCTCGCACGAATTAATTCCGTCACTGCCAGTTGCTCGGCAGCGGCAGTGCTCGTCAGGTCCTGATCGTTGAGCGAGTCAAGGGCGGTGTCCATATGCTGGATGGCTTCATCGAGCGATGGCAGTTCAGCACCTCGCTCGGCCATGCCTGCGGAAAACTCAAGCGTTGCCTCCTTAATGCCTGTCTGTTCATCCGTCAGTTGTGAGATCGTTTCTATTGAGGGTGGGTGCTGGCTGGACTTCTGGACGGACTGAAACGCCTGTGACAGGGCCTGACGCTGCCGTGAAATAAGTTCTTCCAGTGTGACCGAACTGCCATCGCTGGACTCACCGCCTCCACCTCCCTCCGATTCAACGACCTGAAAGTCCATCTTGTAGGGCCGGATGTCTATGAATCGCAGCGGAGTCACTGTACGGCGTGGCTGGCCGAGGTAGTTGTCTTCAGCATAAGCATAATAGGTCACCGCGTCTTGAATCGTCAGCTGATGCTCTTCCAGCATCATCAACGAGGTCAGACGAAAGACGTCTGTTGATCCACCTGCATCCTGTTCAAGCAGGGTCTGGAACGGGCCACTGCCGATCTGAAACAGAATGCCCACTTTGTGCAGGCCAAGGTCATCACCGGCCTCGACGATCATCGGTACTTCCGTAGTTGCCGTGACGATTAGTTCTTCGGGCGGCGCAATAAACTGGACCCTCGCCGTCAAATCCGGCTGGACGCGAATGTTGATCTGCTGGGGATCCAGAGACATTCCGTCTTCCGTTTTCGCCGATAGAGTCAACGAAACATTCTGGCGAAGATCAGCAAGCGTTCCCATCGCGGCGTTTTCATGGAAGACCAGCGGAATCCAGGCGGAATCCGAGTCAACCCCGGCTTTTACAGAGCCGCTCGCCGTGGCATCGCTTTCGGTTGGCTGCGAATCAGGCACACGTTCCTGCCGTTTCAGATTCACTTCCACAGCAGGACGGTTAAATTCCAGTTTCAGGTCCACCCTAGATCCTTCCAGGACCTTCAGGTCGAGAGTCGTCAGGCTTTCTTCCGAGCGACCTGTATAGGCTGGCGGAGCAATGCGGGCATCGAACTTCTCCAGGGTCAATGGCTGCAAGACTCGGACGGATCCTTCCGGCAAGGAACGCGGGCCGGCGAGCACTTCAAATTCGATGTCCTGCGTGAGATCGCTCAGTACGGCCGAAAGTTCGCCATGGAGCCGTGGTGCCGTTGATGGTTCTTCAACATCACCGTTGATTTTCTCGACGTCTGTCGGAACAAGATCAAGGATGATCCAGTCGGCCTCTGCACCGACCGGTCGATACTGCAATTGAGCCGACGAGACGGGGCGTCCGGAGACAGTTGCAACGACAGTCACAGATTCGCCATGCCGAACGGTGGAGGTTTCCGGCGAAAAGCGGACCGTGGTGTATTCGAACGGCAACAGCAAGGCTCGGGCGGCGGAAATCCGGAACTCGGGCAGCAGGACGAGTGCGGCGAGCCAGGCAGACCCTGTGATAAAGGCCAGCAGCACAGTTTTGAGCAATGGCCGCACGTCAATGGCATCATTCCATTCCGTCTGCTCGGACAGTTTCAATGTCTCATGATGCAGCGAGCTCAGAAGCGAAGCTGAGGCAGCAGCAGGTCGCGGAGTCTGCTGTTCGTAGTCGAGCGTCGTTCGCAGTCGCTGCCCAAACTGAGACAGGCGGCTTTCAGCGTCCACGGCAGTATCGGAAAGCGTATAAGCCATGATCCATCGCTTCGATCCGAGAGCAATGAAAGCGACAGCCATCACGACATTGCCTGTGATCCAGACGGCTCGCCAGACCGTCGCCAACTCAAAGAACCAGTCAACCGTTGCGATCACGGCCAGAGAAAAATCGCCCAGGACAACGATCAGCAAAAAGCCCATGGCGACTCGTTGAAGGATGAGTCGCTGTTGAGTCTGGCGAAGCCGATCCTGCACGGCGTGAACGGCGGCTCCACCGGTTACGGAAGAGGATGCGGAATGGATTGTCGGAGGCGTCATTATGGACATGGACTTTTCCTCTTAATCAGACCTACGAATGAACTCGTCCGGCAAGCAGCATTTCCACAGACAGGACTGCGAACAGCAGCCATGTCACAATAGTCCAGATTTCATCCGGGCGTAACGAGTCAGCGGGCAGTTTCAATCCAGCCGCAACGGTGTTTTCATCAGGAGGCTGCGTTGGCACCGCACCGGCCACTGCCAGCAAAGCTTCAGGAGTGATTCGCTCCAGAGCCGATTCACGAGGATCCATATTTGTGACCAGCCACTGTCCTTCCTCATCTGCGGCAGGAACAATGCCGACCTTTTCCAGAGGCTTGCTGATAACTTGAATCGTTACGGCGGATCGCTCCGCCAGCTGGTCGGCGAGATAGGCCACGATCTGTCGCACTAAAGGAACGTACATCGGGGTTCGAGGCAGCTCGGTCCAGTCGCGATCGGCGGAACTGCCAAAGTAGATACATCGTCCTTTGCCGACCTGCCGTTCTGCTGCAACAATCTGATTCCCCGACGCCAGGAGCTCCCGGGAATCCGCTTCAAGCCGTTTCAGGGGCAGCAACTTCTGGAACTCCACCCGCCTCAGGTCTCCCTGTTGAGGATCGCTGAAGCAGGACAAGGCCGGATGTTTTGAATCCCACCGATCCACTCGCAGGCGACCTTCCACGGGGGCATCCGCGACGGCTCCAGGAAGCAATCCGTGTTCCTGAAACGAGGCGAGCGACGTAGGGCGGACCTGATCTCCGGCGAAAACCAGCAGACTGCCGCCGTTGCGAACCCAAGCCTCCATTCTTTGACCATCCTCGCTGGAAAGTTGCCGCACGTTCGCGAGGATGACAGCTCGAAAACCATCCAGCCGCGGAAATCCCTTGCCGGCTTCCCAGATGATTCTGTCTGTTTCAAACGACCGCGTCTGTCCTAGTGTTTCTTCCGCCTGCAGTCCCAGCGCGGTTTCCAGAAAATACGTTTCGTTGCCGAAGACAGAACGACCTTCATGACCATCAACCAGCAGCACGCGTTCCGGGTGGCGTGCTTCGAAGGCAAGCCATCGCGTATTATCGAGCGCCAGTGCATCTTCTGTGCTGAGGGTGACACGTCCTGTGTACAATCCGTCCTCCTGAATCGCCAGCGGAAACTCCAGCACCACATTGCCATGGCCGGGAATGTCCGTCTGAAGATCCACACTCAACCGAGCTGCCTTCGCGTTCTCCACTTCGCAGGTGGCTTTCAGATTTCGCACGGGAAGTGGACCGTGGTTTCTCAGAACGACTCGCACGGCGACTTTATTATCCGGACGAATTTCCGTACGAGTCGCCTCCGCCAGCTCAATGGCCACATTGCGTGGCAGGGAATCTCCTGCGTCTCGGATGAGAAGTTCGAGGCCGTCCGGTAGCTGGCTCAAAGGGGTTCGCGGCAGACCTGTTTGCTGCAGGTCCGTCACCAGCACAATTTTCCGAGTCGGCCGGTTCGCAGCCGCAAAGATATCGCGCGCCCAGGACAACGCCAGACCGAAGTCGGTCGCTGCTTCCGTCGGAGCCGACTGCGTCAGCTGTTCCACTGGCACTTCAAGCACGCCAGTCGAATCGAAAAGAGCAACATGCACAATGACGTTTTCGTCAAGCTGCGATAATTCGACCTTCGCGACTTCCATCGCCCGATCAAAGGACGACTGCCCTCCGGAATTCACAGCCTGCATACTGGCGGAGCGATCGACCAGCAATACGACTTCCTGCTCCAGACCGCGAAGATGAGACTGATCAAAATAGGGTCGGCAAAACAGCAGGACGAGCAACAGCACAGCCAGCATCCGCAGTGACAGCAGCAGCAACTGCCGCAATCGTCGCCGACGGCGGTGTTCCCGCACCACCTGATGCAAGAACCTCACGGAGCCAATTGTCACGGAACGCGTGCGCTGGCGGAACAGCAGATGAATGACGATGGGCAATGCCACCGCCAGCCCTGCTGCGAGGAATCCGGCATGAATAAAATTCAGCCCCTGCATTGGCCCGCCTTAACGTTAATGAACCGCTGTTGCTCTGAACCTGACTTAGAACGGCTGACAAAACCGGCACTGGCTCCCGCTGTGGTTCGATGATCCTTTGAATTCAACATCGAGAAGGGTGCCTGTCCCCGTTTCGTCAGAGCCTCTTAATACAACTGAGCACGCCTGACAAAGTAATCCATCAGCGCCGCTTCCAGTGGTCGATCGGTCGTCAGGCACACATGATCAATATCGCGTGCCAGACATCCGTTGTGAATTTCGTCGATCCAGCTGCCCACGGCAGCCGTATAACTGTCTCGAATTTCATGCGCCATCGTCTCCAGCGACTCGCCGGTTTCAGCATCGACCAGTCTGACGGCCCCGTCAATGGGCATCTGCCGCTCCAGCGGAGCGAGCACCTGGAAGACCAGAACGTCGTGTCCGAAGTGGCGAAAATGATCGAGGGCTGAGAGGAGTTCTGATGGTTCGTAATAAAGATCGCTGATCAGCACAACTAGCCCTCGTCGTGGCATCAGTTCGGCCACCTCATGCAGAACCAGCGGTGACTTCGCTGAGGGGCAGTCCCTTGGCTGCGCCAGCGCTGTCATCAGCTGGAGCAAATGATCGGACTTGCTTCGCGACTGAAAATGTTCGACGACGCCGTCCGCAAACAGAGTCAATCCGACCGCGTCCCGTTGGCGAGCTGCCAGGTGAGCCAGACTTGCACACAGCAGCGAGGCGTATCGCATCTTTTGCTGTTCTTCCTCACCGACCGTCATCGAACCGCTGACATCCAGAACCAGATGCAGATCGACATTCGTTTCCGCATCGTACTGTTTGATGTACAGCCGATCGTGGCGTCCGTACAGCTTCCAGTTCAGATGCCGCAGATCATCACCCGGCATATAGTCACGATGAGATGCGAAGTCGACGGAGAATCCGACATACGGACTGCGATGCAGCCCGGTGACGAACCCTTCGACCACCCAGCGAGCCACAACTTCCAGGTCCTGGACCGACGCCATCAGCTTTGGATCGGCCAGTTCACGGATCGGAATCGGAGGCACTGTTGTCATTTCGTGCGCACCTGACTCAGGATACGGCGGATAATCTCGTCTGTATCAATTCCCTCAGCCCGCGCATGGAAATTCAGGATCAGACGATGCCTGAGCACGGACGTGGCCATGGCCTTGACGTCGTCAAAATCTACATGAAATCGACCGTGCAGAACCGCACGAGCCTTGGCTCCCAGAATCAGATATTGAGATCCTCGCGGGCTTGCTCCATAGCGAATGAACCGATGCACCTCTGCTGCTTTCTTGTCAGGGGGGGCAGTTTTTCCAGGCGGTGTTTTTCCCACGGACGACTTTTCGTCGGCAGTTTTTCCGACGCTTGTTTCAGGGCGTGAAAAGCTGGAAATCGCCACCGCATAATTGACGACGTCGTTGGCCACAGGAACGCCCCGCACCAGTTCCTGCAATCGTATCACCTCTGCGGCCGACAGGATTGGCTGCAGATCGACGACCACGTTGGACGTCGTGTTCCGGACAATCTCCGCTTCCTGCTGCGGCGTGGGATAAGTCACCGGGATATTCAGCATGAAGCGGTCCAGCTGCGCCTCGGGAAGCGGGTACGTTCCCTCCTGCTCAACGGGATTCTGTGTGGCCACAACGAAGAACGGTCGGGTGAGAGAATACGTCTTCCGGCCCACGGAAACTTCCTGCTCCTGCATGGCCTGCAACAACGCGGCCTGTGTTTTGGGAGGAGCTCGGTTGATCTCGTCGGCCAGCAGAAAGTTGGTGAACAACGGCCCCTGATGAAATTCCAGGCGGCGACGGTTGGTCTCCGGATCCTCCATAATAATGTCGGTCCCTGTGATGTCCGAAGGCATCAGGTCGGGCGTGAACTGAATGCGGCCATATTCCATGTCGAGTGCTCTGGCCAGCGTCCGTGCCATCAGTGTCTTTCCGAGCCCCGGGACGCCAATCATCAGAGCATGACCACGGCACAACAAAGCGATCAGCAGGCTGTCGATCACCGAATCCTGCCCCACCACCGTTTTGGCAATCTCGGCTTTCAGCTTTTGTGTGGCTTCTTTCAGGCGGGCTACCGCCTGGGCATCGCCCTCTGCTGCGGCCGGCGAGGATTCTTTGAACGGGTTCTGCGGTTCTGGCATGGCTTACTCGGTCCGGCGTGGCTTACTCAGGAGGTAACGGTTCCGGTGTTACGCGTTGAACTTCCGGATATGGGATAAATATTTTCTTCGCCAGATCTCCGTCGGTACTCGATGGAAGGACCTGAGGTGTTTCAGCGGACGGATCAGCCGACCCTGCCAGGCTGAGTTCTTCTGTACCCACTCCGTCACCGTTGTCGTCCAACTGAGCGTGCTCAGTGGGAAGGCGATCGTCCTGCCTGAACCGGCGTGAGATCTCGTTCACGATGGCGGCGTACAGTTCAGCGATGGAAACGGCCTTGTCCTCGTCATTAGCGAGACTCGTTGGCGAGGACTTGATCAAAGTTGCCAGCGCCTGAGGAAATTCGGTCTCATTGGATTCATCATCTGCGGCGGTCGCGGCAATCACGATCCGCCCCGGTCGAGAGAGGGGTTTGACGAACCAGCCGGAACTGGAATGAGTCAGCCAGATCACCTGTTCGCGACAAGGAACATCAGCCAGCCATTGGGCGAAATCTTCTCCGGAAGGATCCTTCCCGGCCAAATGAAGCCAGCCACGCTGGCCGTCCGAGTTCCCGTGCCCCAGTGTAAAGACCCAAAGAGCATCCTCTGCCCGCAATTTTTTGTTCAGATCGCCGAACATTGTCTGAATCGCCTCTGCGGTCGGCGGAGCGGCAAAGGACTGGCCAGCAGTGACTATTGTCGGCAGGCGCAGAATTTGTTCTTTCGGAATCTGCTGGGACTCGCTGAGCCATTCTTCAATCGTGTCAGCCACCCTGCGAAATGGAGCAGCATGCTCCGTATCGCCTGGCAGTCCCACCAGGATCACAGCCCACCGTTGAGGAGCTTTGACATTTGCAGGCGGCTCATGAGCAAGGCCGCATGCAGATGCGATCAGCAAGATGCAGCATCCGAGGATGAAGCGGCATGGACGACTAGAAGTCTTTATCAAGACTGAACATGGCCTGTTCATGAACCGACCTGCCTTTGTTCCGGATCGCCGTTATTGGATCAGTTCTGGAGAACGTCCCATGCGAGTCTAAACAGTTCACCATCACCCCGCTATCAGGTTCACCCAAGTTGTGAACTGAATTCTGTATCCTCCCTCCCCGAAAGGGACTCTCTGCGTAACCATGCACGCCGATTCCGGGGAGGAGGAATTCACGCAACACGTCACTGATGAACGCTTTGGAGGATTTCGAGTCCCTTTCGGTGCTGGGCGAAAGTTTTGAGATTCGTGAACTCGATTTGATTTGGTTAATTGCGTGACCAATGGTGTGGTCAAGTCAAAGCAGTTACTCTCCAAACTGAGATGAGGCAACGGAGTTTGCTTGCCTACTCCGGTCCGACACGCCGGTGTGCCTTCAGTCGATGTGACGAATGGCACTTAGTTATCCCGCAAGTTGTTGAATCACAATAACATACGGCGACACCCCACTCCTGAGTATAATGTTGCCTGCAACGGCACCATAAACGGCAAGGAGGCCAGGGATGGAAAGTTTCAGTCACGGTCGAACATCACAGCAGTTCAGGTTCCTGCGGCGGCAGTTTCTTCAGGATGGCAAGCTGCCTTTCACCAACGTTTTAA
>CAIXQV010001179.1 GCA_903921605.1 uncultured Planctomycetaceae bacterium
AAAAAATTCGGCGACCGCGAGCCGACTCCGCGCGAACTACTGGCTTCTCATCGTGAATCCGCGTTGTGTTCATCGTGCCATTCTCGCATGGATCCACTGGGCCTGGCTCTGGAGAATTTTTCTGCGGTCGGAACCTGGAGGACGGAAGAAAAGGGATCGCCGATCGATGCGTCGGGCCATTTAATCAGCGGAGAATCTTTCAACGACGTTCGTGAACTGAAACGAGTTCTGCGGGAGAATCGAGCGCCTGACTTTTATCGCTGCCTGACTCAAAAGATGCTGATCTTTGCGACAGGTCGAGGACTGGAGTACACCGACGAGCACACAGTTGATCTAATTGTGGCGAGACTTGAAGCCGGTGACGGACGATTCAGAGAGTTGATCGAAGGAATTATTTTGTCGGCTCCTTTTCAGAAACGCCGTTGATGTTGCGGTACGATGGGTGTTCCTGGTCTTTAAATCGCAGTCGGACCGAAATGTCCAACCTACCGAGATGCTGAGTACTGGAGCTTTGTTATGAATCAGAAAACTCTTCGATCAAACCTTGCCAGTCGTCGAAACTTTCTCCGAGGACTTGGAGTCTCAATTGCACTGCCGGCATTGGCTTCGCTGCAGCCGCGAACCGTGTTGGGGGCTCAGCCAGCGATTTCTGGAGTGGCCACCACGGAATCGGGTGCTCCCCTGCGGATGGCATTTATGTCGATTCCGAATGGCGTGCAGCAGGACCATTGGTTTCCGACCGACGATTTTCAACTCAACTCCACGATGGAGCCACTGGCTGGACTCAAAGAACACTTCCAGGTGATCAGCGGTCTCGATCATATCAACGCCACGGCGGGGCGCGACGGGGCCGGCGATCACGCGCGAGCCAGTGCGACGTTTCTGACGGGGGCGCGAGCACGCAAGACGGCGGGCAATGATATCTTTGTAGGCGTCTCCGTCGATCAGTTGGCGGCACAGAAAGCCGGGCAGCTGACTCGGCTTTCATCGCTGGAGTTGTCATCGGACCTGATCCGCAATTCGGGCAGCTGTGATTCCGGCTACGCGTGTGCTTATCAGTACAACCTTGCCTGGAGTTCACCAACAACGCCGGTTACGCCAGAAGCGAATCCTCGACTGGTCTTTGAGCGTTTGTTCGGATCCGGAGATCGCGCCGAGCGGCGAAAGAATTACGAACTGCGCCAAAAGACTCAACGCAGCGTACTGGACTTCGTTCTGGAAGAAGCTTCCGATCTGCAGAAAGTCATCGGCGTGGAAGATCGGCAGAAGTTTGATGAGTATCTGACCGTCATTCGCGATATGGAACTACGCCTGAAAGCGGCCGAGACGCACAATCAACTGCCCGATGTCGATCAGACGACTCCGGCGGGAATACCGGCGGACTTCGGCGATTACATCGATCTGATGTACGACATGCTGATCGTGGCATTTCAGACTGATAGTACTCGCGTTGCGACATTGCTGTTGGCCTACGATGGCAGCAACCGCACCTTTCCGCAGATCGGAATTCGGGAAGGTCATCATCATCTGACACATTACCAGCAGGAGCCGGAGCTGGCGAAGAAGGTCGCTCAGATCGATCGCTTCTATATCGCACGCTTTGCCAGATTCCTGGATCGCATGGCCAGCACGATCGACACTGACGGAAACTCCTTGCTGCACAATTCCATGATCGTTTATGGCGGCGCGATTGCTGACGGAAACCGTCACTCACAC
>CAIXQV010001180.1 GCA_903921605.1 uncultured Planctomycetaceae bacterium
AGCATGATGTAGACCGCCGGATGCGAATAGAACCAGAACAGGTGCTGCCAGAGCAATGGCTGCCCGCCACCAATGGTCGGTGCGGCGTTATTCACTACGATGCCCGCAGGAATGAAGAAGACAGAGTGAACATCAGTCGGCAACAGGCTGCTGAGACGATCGAAAACCAACATGAAGCCAGCAGCCGTCAGTACAGGAAGTGCGAATGCCTGCAGGATTGCCGTAATAAACATGGACCAAATCGTAAGTGGCATCCGGAACATAGTCATTCCAGGAGCACGCATGTTGATGATTGTGGTCATATAGTTGACCGATCCCATCATCGACGACACGCCAACAAGCGTCAGCCCGAACAACCACCACGTCTGAGCAGCCCCCGAACTTGGAGCGGCCTGAGCAAGATCGCTTAGCAAGGGATAACTCGTCCAGCCATTGCCGGGCCCTGCAGTTGCACCGCTCGCCACAAAGCTGATCCCGAAGCATGCTATGGCTGGCCACATGAACCAATAGCTCAGCATATTCAGAACAGGGAACGCCATATCGTCCGCACCGATCTGCAGCGGAATCAGGAAGTTCCCAAACGCTCCGGCAAGGACCGGGATGATCACAAGGAAGATCATCACCGAGGCATGCATCGTAAACAGCATCGTGTAAAACTCAGGACTGATCTGACCACCTTCGGTCTGAAACAATCCGAACAACTTCCCTACAATCGGCATGCTTCCCCACGGAAACGCCAACTGCCAGCGAACCGCAAGCGCGAGTGCTCCGCCGACCATCAGCATCAACAAAGTGGTCACCAGGAACTGAATCCCGATCACTTTATGGTCGACTGAAAACACGTACTTTGAGATAAATGTCTGCTCGTGGTGACCATGAGCATGATCATCTGCGTGGCCATGTGCACCAAGCGAGGGAGTAACAGTTGCCATGACAACAAACCTTAATGACTCTTAAAGCGACGTCAATATCGCTGAATGGAGCAAAAAATCACTCTTCGGCGGACGCAGACTCTGCTTGCTCCGCAACGCCATCTTCATTCTGATCAGACTCAAGCGCCGACAGATATTTCAAATAAGACTCTTCGGACTCTGCAATGATCCGAGCCTTCATCTTGTAGTGGCCCCATCCGCAGAGCTCTGCACACACAAGTTCATATTCGCCAGCTTTTTCAATTTCGAACCAGATCGGAATCACTAAGCCAGGAACTGCGTCCTGCTTTACTCGTAGTTTCGGAGCGAAAAACGCGTGCTGGACGTCCTGAGTTCTCAAGTGAACCATCACTGGCTGAGAGACAGGAACATGCAGCTCATTTACGAAATACAAATCGCCCTGCTGTGGCTCAGTGGCTAACTGCGTTCCCGGCTTCGGATAACGGATACGCCATTCAAATTGACGAGCTGTCACCTCCGCGACTGGAGCCTTTCGTGCTTCATCCGGAAAGCGAGACAACACACGAATGTTTGCAAGCACTTCAAGTTGCGTCAGAGAAATGAACACCAGCACGAACGAAGGCACGATCGTCCACATGATTTCCAACTTATGACTGCCGTGCGAAAACACCGCCTTGTCGCCCGGCTTTTTAACCGCGCCTTTCCACAACGCATAACCAAGGCCAACCTGAGTGCCAACAAAAGTCACCGTCACGATGATCAGGATCAGGTAAAACAAACCGTCAATCTGATGACCTACGGTCGACATCGGCGCACTTGGAAACCACCAGTTTCGCGAAGGCGCGACGAGGCAGACGTAGAGTGCAACAATCGGCCAGAAGATAAAAAACAGTGCCCAAAACTTCTTCACAACATTACTCCGAACAGGAAGCCCTGCAGAGATCAAAACTCAAGACATCGAACTAAGGAGCGACCGCAGCGGCAGGAGCTGCCACAGGAACACCCGTGGCTCCCGGCTCCGCTTCAAACGGAATACTCAGCACGTAGTTCACAACATGCCAGATATCTTCGTGTGGTGTATTCTTGAACGAAGGCATTCGGGATCCCTTGATCCCGGCATGGATGCGAGCGAATAAATCGATAGGACGTCGGCCTCCTCGATAAATCCCCGTATGGAGATTTCGCGGCTGATTCAAGTTATCCCAGACGTCGTGCAAACCGGCCTCATTATATGGCTCACCCGTAATCGGGTTCTTCTCGTAAGCAATTGTCTGAGGACCATTCCCAGCCCCATCCACACCGTGACAGTCAGCACAGTTCAGAGTTTTGCTCAGATACAGCTCTCGACCACGTCGTCGAGATTCCGGACTGTCCGGAACACGAGCAACGGTCGGCACAATCACAGCCTCTTCAGTGTCCGACACAGACCAATCTTCAGCCAATCCATCACCGATGGACGTCGATGCTTCGACAATGTCAGCGGCCAGCATTTCTTTCAACTCAGCAACAATCGCTTCACGCGACTCACCACCCTCGGTCCGAGTCGCAACAGCCTTCTGCGAAAAGTCACCGGCCAGCTCATTCACAAGTTTTCGTTCATACTCCCCTCGCAACGAAAGGAACCGAACATATTCGACCAAGGCGTGAATTTCGCTGTCAGTCAACAACAGGAATGAGGGCATGTACGTGCCAGGAATTCCGTACTGAAGAACTCGTTTGATATCTGTTCGGCTCGCCTTGGAGACATCTGTCGTCGACGTGAATTTGAAAATCCCATGACGATAATCGCGAGGTCGCGGATTCAGATACTGAGCAGTTGGTCCTGCACCATCGCCTGATGTCCCATGACAATGACTGCAATGTCGCATATAGAGAACACGACCTGACTGGATCACCGCCCCACCGTCAATCACGCACGAATCACCTGCAGTGAGTTCTTTTGAAGGCAGACCTTCCAGAGTCGCCTGACCAGTCTTTGCATCCCAGTTACTGATCAACAAGGTCTCACCAGCACCAGCACCCGTTACCAACTGAACCGATGATGCTGAGCCGGGAAGTGTCTTTCCCTCTTCAACTGCGAACTTGACAGTCGCGACGCCTTCCACTGCGGTGTACTCAGCAATCGATGAGGGTGTACCCCCAAAGTCCACGGGCAACTTCAGCCACGCTTTCAAATCCTGAGGATCCCCGAAGCGATCATCAAGGAGTTGTTTCACTCCTGAAATCGGAGCGGCATCTTCTGAAGCTGCTCTGAATCCATCCTGGGCTTCAGGAATCAGCGACGTAGTTCGTTCGCTGTAAACGAAAGACGAATCGTACTCCGAACATCCCCCCGCTACGACAGCCGTCAGCATCGGGACAAGGAGAAACCTATTCCAACTGGGAGTCAGTGACATTCCCAAAACCTCAGCTCAGTGATGAACGCAGAAAACGAATACCAGCCGCTTACAGCTTTAATTTTTCAACAGGATAATCAATCTGCAGCTCCGTCGTGCCGCCCGATTGAATCTCCACAGCCAACTTTCGCTCGACATAATTTCCGTCAGCCGCTTCGTGCCACACAACAAACGTGTGCTTTCCTGCAGGCAGATCCGGAATGTTAAAACCACCGTTCGCATCTGTAATAGCGTAGTACGGGTGATCCAACGGAAGGTGATAAGCCTTCATCCAACCATGAAAGTCACAAGTCACAGCAAACGGAGCCGTCTCCGCTTTGGTATACGTGAATTCAACCTGACCAACTCGATCCCCAGCGCTGACGACAGAGCTGATCCCTGTATTTCGGCTTGGGTAGGTATGAGTGTTGTGAGCGACACTGTCGTCACTCAAGACTTTCACGACCTGTCCGGTTGGAACAACAACACAGTGTGGGAGGAACCG
>CAIXQV010001181.1 GCA_903921605.1 uncultured Planctomycetaceae bacterium
CGACGCTGCAGGCCGAAACAGGATGTACGCCAATCTTGGCGGCTCATACGAACAAGAACATTGAAACTGGGATTGAGCTTGAATTGTCGCACATCGCCTACGCTGGTTTCGGCCAGTGGGTGAGGCAGTGGATTCTAATCAATCGTCGCGAAGTCTATGACCGCACTCAGCCAGGCTTACACAAGCTGTTCGTGAGTTTCGGCGGATCTGCGGGCCATGCTGGTTCACTGGCACTCGACATTGAAGAGGGCGACATTCGAGACGGGCGGAAATGGGAATACGTCGTGCAATCGGCAGCAGATGCCTTTACAGCGGCGGATGATGCCAGACGCGAAGCAAAGGTTCAACGTGACCGAGAAAAGCAGCAGGCAGCCTACGAGGAACGCCGGGGCAAGATCATCAGCACAATGAGACGCTTCCCGGATGGCGAGACGGAAACCGAGATCAGAATTGCAACAGGACTCAGCGGAACGCATTTCAAACCGATCTGGATGGATCTTCTGAGCGAGCAAACAATCGGAAAATGTGGCGTGCTTCGGAAAGCTAATCGGCGGGAATACGAGGCTTTCCAGATCATCAATCCGAGAGACGAGTCAACGGGACTAAAAGCATAGTCAACGGGACTGTCCCGTTGAGTCCCGTTGCAGAGTCAAACAACGGGACAGGGACTACTAGAGGTAGTCCTGTTCCCGTTGTCTGTGCCTGTCCTGTTGAATTTAGTCCCGATGGCTTTTTTGTCCCGGTGGAGACCGCATGAAACCAAATGACCCAACACCCAAAGAAATCGCAGCGGAATGTCTGCTGATCCAGAAGACGTGGTCGCCTCGTGAGAAGCTGTCGCGGCTTCGTGCCGACTGGCGGCCAATGTTCACTGGATGTGATGGCGAAAAACTCGAGATCGACGCTGCAGGGTATCAGCAGCATCACGAAAGCAGTCTTGTAAATCGAAGTTAGAAACTTTTTTTGACAGCCAGAAACATATCGTTACATTCACAAACATGGAGCCAGTTATGAGCACAGCAACATTATCACTGAAACTTAATCTCCCGCGACTCGACGTTGGCGAGTTGATGTTCCTGCTAAGCTGGGCGGCAACTCGTGTCGAGACGTTTCCGAAGTTCTCAAAGTGGATCGCGTTGCTTGCGTCTGGAGAACTGGCGAGACGTCAGGAAGGCGGGTTGATGGAAGCATGCACGATTCCGTTACCAGACCTTCGTGGCGCTGAAGCAGCGGATTTTCTGCAGGGTTCATACTGCATGGCTCGACAGCCTTTGACTGAAGCACTGGCCGCGTTTATTGACGATGCACATCAAAAGATCGTGTGCGACGTTTCTGGCTTTCTCGAATGGCAGGCGGAGCAATGAAAAAAGAATTCGTTGATAACAATGAAGTAGCCGCCGATTTTGAAATCTGCACAACGACGCTTGACCGTTGGATTGCGGCGGGCAAGTTTCCTGCGCCATTACGATTCGGACGCCGAAAAGTTTGGCTGCGGACGACAATTGAAACCTTCGTTGAATCGAAGGAAGAAGAAGCAAAAGGCGTTCAGCCTTAGTGTGTTGATTGATGGGGTGAGAGGTAGTTTTCCCCCGTTTGATGATAGCTC
>CAIXQV010001182.1 GCA_903921605.1 uncultured Planctomycetaceae bacterium
CTCTCGAACTCGCACCGCCTGAGCCTCCGCCAAGGCCCCCTGAATCTGACGCGCCAGAACCTTCCCCAACCCGTGACCGAACTGCTCCATCGCCGCAAACGGCATCGAGTCGAGATCCAACGCCTGGGCCGTCACCCCCTCGTCCAGCAACGTTTTCACCAACCGCGACATCAACTCTTTCGACGACTCCCGGACCGCATCCATGCTCCCCCCTCACGAAAACCCTTTGGCCATCCTGCCACACTTGCCCAAGGTTACGAAAATCCGCCGAGTTGTCCTATTGACGTTTTCCAAGAAATATACCACCCCGCAAGTCGTGTCCTGCACCCTTCCACAGTCCACCTCTCGAGAATCGCATCGCCAGAGGCTGGTAACCGTGGTAGAATGACTTCATGGAAACGATTACCCGCGATGTCGGCCAGATGAAAACGCAAGAGCGTTCCGCTGCGGAACTGCTCGTGGGGCATGCCTTGCGCGAGCATGAGCGGGTCATTGTGCATGTGCTTTCCCTCGACACGGATGTGACAGCCCCCGACGATTCTCAACCCGCAGGCGTCTTGCCCGACTGGTGCAATGTGTATGCGGGCATGACGGACCAAGAGATTGATGAAGTCGAACAGTCGATCACCCGCTGCAACGTGACCCGTACGTTCGAGTGAGATGATGGATCTCGCCCTCCTCGATACCGACACGCTGTCAGAACTTTTGAAGCAGCGAAACCCGCAGGTCGTCGCGAACGCAGCTGAGTATCTCCGAGAGCACCGCCAGTTCGCCTTGTCAGTGTTCACCCGCTTTGAGATCGCACGCGGCTACAAGGAGAAGGGGGCGACGACACTGCTGACGAATTTCCGGCTCTTTTGCCAACACTCACTGATCGTGCCCTTGTCTGATGCGATCTTCGACCGAGCTGAAGACCTGTGGGCTTACGCCCGTCGCGGCGGTCACGCCCACAACGATGCCGACCTGATCATCGCAGCCACCGCGATGGAAAGTGGCCGCACGTTGGTGACCGGCAACACGGCTCACTTCAACTGGATACCGGGGTTAGTGTTGGAAGATTGGCGGAAGGCGTAGTTGCGGAGTCTCATTTGCTAGACGGCGCTGCCAGCTCGCAGGAGTCATCAGATTTCGTTCGCGGTTGGAGGAACTGCGGAAGCACGACTGCTTTCACCATCTGATCGAGAATCGGGCTTTCGGCGAGAGGAGAAATTGGCGTTGTCCTGTCCGACCTCCCGAGTTCGAGTCGTTCTTGTTCGAGTCGGAACAGCCTGACCAACAAGTCGCCGTGGTCAATCTCCAATTGTGATTCGTGGGCCACAACCTTCAGCAGTCGAAAGCCATTTCGCAGTCGGATCAGTTGCCGGGGGTTCTGGAAAGTCGATTGATGTACCTGTGTCAGAAACAAATCTCGGTCGGCGACGCTGTCCTTCAAGACCGCTTGGCGTTCACGCTCATTGTCGGGAATTGAAGTGTCCGACACAGCATTGCGAATCGGCAGAGTACTCGAAACCACCGGTTGGGCTGGTTCCATTCCACGCACGTCCCAGTTGAGACCCGTTAATAACTTCGCTTCCATGCGAGAATGACGCTCGCTTAATCCTGATTGGACTATGTAAGTGTATTCCTCCGGCGGCTGTTTTTGATCTTCTGTGGAATTCGATATCGCCTCTTTGGTCGCAATGCTCCGATCCTCATCCACGACCTCTCGAAACAGTTTCTCCCGTACAAAGTGATCCAACTGTGTTGGACTCACCGGCGGTAGCTGCACCGACAATTGAATGATCTTGGCCAAATATTCGCGGGCGATCTCTTCACTGGTGCGGTGTTTGTCAGCCAGTTTGTTGTAGTGGTGGCCGACGGCTTTCAAGGCAATTCGGGGATCGACGGCGATGAGTACGATCACATGCTCCAAATCCATCACAAGACGTACCGCCTCCAACGTACTGACGATGCACTCGGGACCACAGCGGTCGAGGTCATCGATATAGACGATCAGCCGACGTTCGCGCTGCCCCTGCTTCCCCAGCCGCATCTGGCAGAGAGTTCGAATTTGCTGCTTCAGGACCGGAACCGTCCCCAAATGCTGCTTGTAGCCGGGTAGCTGTAAGAAGGTGTGCAGTTCGACGCTCAGTGGGTGTTCCAGCAATTCGCTTAGGTTCTTCCAGCCCCAAGCGAAACATCCAATCATCACCGTCCAACCGAAGAACGCTGGGATTGCGGCAGCGACACCGCCTTGGGTTCCCTTCATCCACTGGGGAATCAAACTCGCCAGCGTCTGGGGAATCTGAGGGAATCTCCATCCAGCGATCAGCACAGCACTCAACAACAGCGTACCGATTGGAAATCGCCAGAATCTCCACCCATGCTCCATCGCGGCAAAGTTCAGTGCGAGTCGGCACCGCTGAGATCGGTTCTGGAACCATTGCAAGCATCGTCGCGAGCGGGATGCGGATTTGTCGACTTGCGGAGCTGCACCTTCCACCAGCCCTTTGACCACTTCTTGCGCTAACCCAGCGGCGATGTTGTCGGTCTTCTCGTACTCCCACGCATTGAATATTGCAAAGTCGAACTCAATCGAGTCGGGCCGCACTGCTTGCCGCCTCAAGCGTTCCGTCAATAGCCCCAATATGCTGCTCTTACCACCTCCCCAATCCCCAAAGAGAGCAAGCGTGTATGGAGTCGCTTGTTCCGGCGATGCGAACATGGCCGACAGAGCTTTGATCCACGGATCACGTCCCAGCAGATCAATTGTCGCGGGGGCATCACCCATCGATGCAGGTGCGCCAGTACGAAACTCGATACCAGACACCACAGCGGCGTCGGCTCGGTGATCCATGTGTATGCTCGAACTGGTTCCAATGTCGACTCGTGGTGCCTGGGGGCTGCCTGATTCCGGTGAAGCAACTGACACTTCCTCCAGTATTGCGAAAGCAATTCTCTTTGCATCATGTGAATCGAGAATCTCGCGTTCAATATTTACGGAGTTTGCTGTCAAGTCCAATGAAATCAAGTCAGGTATTCTGCTGTCTCGAATTGCTTCCGCTATGATCCTTGCGCCATCGTTGCCAATTCC
>CAIXQV010001183.1 GCA_903921605.1 uncultured Planctomycetaceae bacterium
AACCAGATCAGGTAATTGTTCTTCGAGACGCTCAAGAGCTGCTTCGCCACTATCGGCAGTCAGGACATCATGCCCATTGCGTGACAGCATGCGGCTCAGGATCTCGCGATTGATTCGTTCGTCATCAACCACAAGCACCAACGCGCGTTCACATGGCAATGACAACGCGCCATGAGCGGGCGACTTGTCTGCGAGCTTAGCCGTTGGCTGTTGTCCGGTTAACTGCACGGGATCGACCTGCTAACGCGACCAGAGTGAGGGGAGTGAAATTTTCAACGCAGCGGGAACACCTCAATTTCCGAATCGACATGCCCGACTGTGTTTAAGCTTAGGTCGCAAAATTTCAACCGGCATACAGAGAAGAACGTTTTGGGGCAATCACCTACTGCGGCTGTCGATATGTCATCCACAAAAGACGCACATTCCGTGCTAATCGCTACAACCTGTCCGGTGAATTCGCGTTGCATAATCCCGCTGAGCGTGTTGAGAGGTGTGGTTATCAGTTCGAATTTGGGCCAAACAGAACAAAAAACGCTGCAATCAGGAAGTGGACAACACATTTGTCATGTTGGGTCTCTTCGATCGAATGCCAATGTCTGAGAAGAGATCCTGCCGTTCACTACGGTGAGATTAATCTCGTCGGGGATCCCGTACTTGTTGTTCAACGGTTTGCTGAAAGGCGATCCGGGGCCTTTGTTTCGAGTAGCCTGCTCCATGTTGAATCTGATCCTGCAATGGAATCTTGACGTAATTACATTTGCAGTCCTGACGCTCTTTGGGGTACTGCTGGCTGATCACTATTTTTTCAGTCGTTCGTTCGACAGAAGGCAGCGTGGCGCTCTCAGAAGTTCAGCGATGATTCTGATCTGCGGCAGCGTTTATCTCGCGATAAGATGTGGGGAGACTGAACGCGCGCAATTGCGCAGTTCGATTGACGGATTTGCGACGGGCTACGCCGATGAGATGCGTGAGCACGGTCACTATAATATTTCCGAAGTCACACCGGCAGACGATCCGACCTATCTGATGCTGCTGAACAAAGAAGTTAAGTGGCTGAGTTTGAGTAAAACCGTTGATGATGTTTACTCGATCAGACGCTGCAAGGATGGGAATCTGCGGCTGCTTGTGGATTCTGAGACAGATTATAACAACAACGGAACCATCGACGAGCCTCGCGAACAGCGAACACCGATCGGGGAGATCTACGAGGATCCTTCGCCACTTCTGCTAGCCGCACTTCGCAGTGATACTCCCGGCACATACTTCGACGATGTGCCGTACACCGATCGCTGGGGGACGTGGGTTAGTTCTTACGCTCCGATTTTTGATCAGCACGGACAGCCTGATGGAATCGTCGGTGTTGATTTTGATGGCTTCGAGTGGGTTGCGTCGATTCTCTGGGCTCGGTCTGCGGTCCTTGGATTTGCGATGACGCTACTGCTGACGGTGATGGGTAGCAGTAGCACTGTGGGGGTTATGCAGGCCGAGTTGAGACAACGGGCGAAGTTGAGTCGCGAGCTAAGAAAACAAGCGGAATCGCTGAGTGATCTGAATGCAGAGCTCATCGTTGCCCGTGATGCGGCGGAGCAGGGAAGTCGCGCCAAGAGTGAGTTTCTGGCGAACATGAGTCATGAAATCCGGACTCCGATGAATGGCATTCTGGGGCTGACGGAGTTGTTGCTTCAGACACCGATTTCTGCAGAGCAGAGAAGAAACCTTGAGTTGGTCGTGTCGTCGGGGGAGGCTCTGATGACAGTTCTCAATGATATTCTCGATTTCTCCAAGATCGAAGCCAACATGCTACAGATCGATAAGACCGAGTTTGAACCTCGCGAAGTCGTCGGAAATGCAATGAAGCTGTTGGGTTTGCGGGCGGAACAAAGAGGGCTGGAACTGACCTGCAGATTCCTGCCGACAGTGCCGCGTCATTTGCTGGGTGACGCAGGAAGAATTCGTCAGGTACTGGTCAATCTGGTCGGCAATGCCATCAAGTTTACGCACCATGGTGAAGTTGCAGTGACTGTTGCTGATATCACAACGGAACAGAATCGCCGCGAATTGGAATTCTCGGTTCGAGATACGGGTATTGGCATCCCGCTGGAGCGACAGGAATCCATCTTCGAAGCTTTCGTTCAGGCTGACGGAAGCACAACGCGACACTACGGTGGCACAGGCCTGGGACTTGCGATCTGTACTCGACTTGTGGATCTGATGGGCGGTCGAATTCGCGTCCGGAGTCTACCCGGAGCAGGAAGTACGTTCTCGTTCCGAATACCGCTTGATGAAGCCACGAAGGAGATTGCAAATTCACCGGATCAGAAGTGCGATTCCCTGCCTCGACAACGAGTTCTTGTCGTTGATGACAATCCGACGAACCGTCTGATCCTGCAGGAGATTCTGACAGTCTGGCGAATGGACGTAGAAACCGTCGACCAGGGACGGCTAGTTCGCGAAACGCTTGAGGCGGCCGACCGATCCGGCAATCAATTCAGCCTTGTTCTGCTGGACGTTCATATGCCGGAAATGGATGGATTTGCAGTCGCTGAAATGATCGCCAGTCTGTCTTGCGCACGCGAAACGAGGGTGATTCTGTTGAGTTCGTCCGATGCGGCTCACCACCGTAGTCGTCTTGAGAACGCAAAGATCTGTGCTTATCTGACTAAGCCAGTGAAGCAGTCTGAGTTGCTGGAGACGATTCTTGCGCTGGATGCAGCCGTTGAGGAAGTGTCGACCACTCCAGTCGCGGCCGAACAGGTTTCGCAGCTTCAGGAATCGCGAGGTCGACTACTGGTTGTCGAAGATAATTTTGTCAACCAGCAACTGATGATGAGGGTGCTTGCCAAAGACGGATTTGAGGTCACGATTGCTGCCGATGGCAGTGAAGCCGTGCGAGTTCTCAATACCGAAACGTTCGACGCCGTCCTTATGGATTGTCAGATGCCGACAATGGATGGTTATGAGGCAACACGGTTGATTCGAAAGGCAGAACGGAAAGCAAGGGCAGGGCATCGCCTGCCGATTCTTGCACTGACGGCCAATGCAATGGCCGGAGATCGGGAGAAATGTTTATTCTGCGGAATGGATGATTTTGTAACGAAACCGATTTCCTTTGCCGGGTTGTACGGAACGTTGTCTCACTATCTGCAGTTGCCGTTGCCTTTGCAGTTGGAACAAGAGCCTGGGGCGAATTCAGTTCTTCTGAACGATAACAGCGAACCGACTGACAAAGAATTGAATGCAGTGGTTGCGGCAGAAGTAGCTTCTGCCTGGTCTGTTGCCGATCTGCCCGTCAATGCTTCCTCTGAAGCAATTCTGAACCGTAAAGAACTAATGAGCCGGGTCGGTGGCGATCAGGAACTGATCGAAATTCTGGCTGGTGCTTTCCGCGACGATGCCCCTCGACACATTGCCGCCTTTAGTACTGCTCTCTCTGCTAACGACGCTCAGGCTGCAAAGAATGTCGCACACACCATCAAAGGCTGTGCTGGCAATCTCGCCGGGAATCGTCTGCGGGATTATGCAAAGACCCTCGAACTTTCCGTGGCGTCAGGCAATCTTGACGAGGCGAAACAGGCCTTGCCACGACTAGAAGATGAGATAAATGCTCTCCTCGATCAGATTGAGCAGATGGCCTCGTCGTTCCAGAACGCCTGATTGCATCCATGTCTGTTGAGGACTTATGGCAGGCGTTTCAGCTTTCCAGGATTGGGCAAACCAGAATAATCGTCCTGAAAAGAAGAGAATCGCGGCGAACCTTGCGCACATTGTGTGTCGACAGTTGAATTCGCGACGCCGACTTGGCACCATTCCGCATTATCAGCACTGTGAAAGTTGTTTCAAGGTGTTGAGACTGGCATCAGCAGCGAGAGTGGCGAAATTGGCAGACGCGCTGGATTTAGGATCCTGTGCCTTAAACGGCGTGGGGGTTCAACTCCCCCCTCTCGCATTTGATTGATACGCTGAATGCATTCGAAGCCCGGCCAAATCTCTGGCCGGGTTTCTTCATTCATGGATTGATTGACAGGCGACTATGCTTTCCGCCCTGAAGAACCAGTCAGCCTTCTTTCGCCAGTTTCGACAGCGGTTCGAAACGACCGGCGCGATTGCTCCCAGCAGTCGATTTCTTGCACGATCCATGACTCGTTTTCTGGCCGCACGAAGTTCTGCCACTCCTGTGCGCGTGCTGGAAATCGGACCAGGAACCGGGCCGGTGACTGAGTCGATCGTGAAATTTCTTCAGCCTCACGATATTTTTGATCTGGTTGAGCTGAACGAAGAGTTCGTCGCAATCCTCAGAGAGCGTTTTGAAAACGAGACGGAATGGCAGAGAGTTCGAGCCCAGGCGACAATTCACCAACTGCCGGTGCAGGACTTCGTTGCACAGGAACCCTACGACTTTGTGATCTCCGGACTTCCTCTGAATAACTTCCCCGCAGAACTTGTGACTTCGATAACCGATACCTACTTCCGGTTGTTGAAGCCTGGTGGAGTTCTCAGCTATTTCGAATACATGTACGTGAGGCCCGTTCGAAAGATTGTCACGCGCGGCGCAGAAAGAATTCGGATCAGTTCGATTGATGATACATTACAAGCACATTGCGACCGCTGTCGCATCCGCCGAGACAATGTCTGGCTGAATGTGCCGCCCGCTTGGGTTCAGCACCTTCGCAAGCCGCCTGAGGTTCGTCGATAGCCGCCCGTATGCTAGAATTCGTGGTGCGTTGAGGAGTGGTGTGGATTCGCTGCGTGCAAGGGCGATGAATGTCGGTGCCACGCACCCAGCTTAAAGTTCAGGAGAACTTCCCGAGCCTTATCGCCGTCTTCCAGGTTCTCGAGTTCCACCGTTTTCTTGTTCAGGAAATTACTGTAGCCCGGCAGTTGTAATAGTTTACCGCCAGAGGCATCAAAGAAGCCCATCTCCCAGTCGTGAAACGATCTGTGGTCGATCTCGAAGCGGGCAATCAGCATGATCTTGTGGTGTCGCTTGTCGGCGGCAATTCGCTGGTAGGTGGATTCGATAACTTCGTTTTCACCCTCAAGAACCTGCAGGAACGTACCATCCTCGTAAAGCAACATGCCCGTGATGGCGTCACGGTCATTATTGCGTCGTGCGGTCAGCAGCAGGTTCTGCAGTTCACCGGGCGAGAAGTTGTTTTTCGCTTCACTGGTGTAGATTAACTGAAGCATCGAGAAGCCCCGTTGTCGTTCCCCGGAAAGACAAGCCACTGAAGCCTACTTCTTAGTAATCTCGATGACTCAATCAACTGGCCACCATCGCGAACATAGCCGGGGTTTTGCCGAGCGGAAAATCCCGGCATCTACTACCAGCATCGATGCAATCCTTCTGTCTTGCGTGGGATTTCCTGAAGGAAATCAATCAGTTCCTGCCAGTCACTCTCCTCAATGGAATCGAATGTTGCCCGGACGGCATGCTGGTCTGTTGTCACGCAACTGGCGATCTTGGGATGAAATGTCGCCCAGTGGTCATTCTGATCCGGAGCCGGTTGTTAGACCGCGACCCCGACCACACGCTGGTTTTTCTTAGGCGGGCCATCGCACATACTGTGAATCGGCTGACGCAGAATTCGAACCGCAGGATAGTTGCCATCCCCTGTCGTCAGATCTGTGCAGAATGCGACCAACTGGTTTTCAACAGACACGATAACTCCCGGTAACGCGCAGCCGTGCAGGAAGTGCTCTCGAACACGAGTCCAGTACAACCACATAAGGATTCCGCTGATGATCGCGCCGACCAGCATGCCTTTGTGGAGCAAGGCTCCCAGTGCAAACAGGGATGTCGCGACAATCGAGATCGTGGGCCAGCGAGGAAAGGAACTCCAGTACTTCAGAATGTTGACTCGAACTCCGCCCGGATTTGAGGCCTGTGAATTGTTGTCGAGCGTGATGGATTTCGTCGGTCGTGGAGCCGCTTTTCGTTCTGCCTCTTCTTCAAACGGTCGACGGGTTCGCCGGGCTGGCTGTGGCGTTGCAATCTGAACGTCTTCGACGTCTATGATTTCTTCGCTGGGTACGGACACCGGTTCTTTGCAGCCCGGGCATCGGATGCGTCGCCCGGCAAGATCGTCTGCGACTCGAGTTCGGCGGCCACAATGCGGGCACTGAAATGAAATAGGCATGGTCAGTCTGTCAGAGGTCGAGGGACATGATATCGCTTCAGTTTTCGATCCAGAGTTGATCGCTCGATTCCCAGGATCTGAGCGGACTTCGACTTGTTCCAACCGGTGTGTTCCAGGGTTTTCAGGATATGTTCCTGTTCAACATCGGCCATTGAAACTTCACGGTATTCTCCGGGAGTACCACGATCAATGACCGGGGCTGCAGGACGACTGCCCAGGCTGGACAACTGAATGTCGGAAACGCGAACGACTTCGTTTCGACAGAGAATTACAGTTCTTTCGATCGTGTTCTGAAGCTCTCGAACATTGCCCGGCCAGTTGTATTCCCGCAGGATCTGCATCGCGTCGTCTGTGAAGCCCTTGATGACGCGACCGGTTTTCTCGACAAACTTCTTTAGGAAAGCGTTGGCCAGTAATTCAATATCATCTCGACGTTCACGAAGCGGGCTGGCCGTGATCTCAGCCACCTGCAGGCGAAAATAGAGGTCTTTACGGAAGTCGCCATCTTCGACGGCTTCTTCGAGATCTCGATTCGTGGCGGCCACGATGCGAACATTCACCTGGATCGGTTTGCGGCCACCAATACGTTCGAACGCATAGCCCTCCAGAACTCGCAGGAACTTTGCCTGAATCGAAGGACTCATTTCGCCGACTTCATCAAGGAATAACGTTCCGCCATCCGCCTGTTCGAATCGACCGATTTTGCGATCCACCGCGCCGGTAAAGGCGCCTTTTTCGTGGCCAAACAGTTCACTCTCCAGAAGACTTTCATTCAACGCCGCACAATTGATGCAGATAAACGGCGCATCTTTTCGTGGGCTAAGCGAATGAATGCTTCGCGCGATCAGTTCTTTTCCACAGCCGCTCTCACCACGAATTAAAACATTGGCGTGAGTTTCGGCGATCAGCGAGATACGTTCCTTCAGCTCTGTTATGCTGGCGGTTTCGCCGATCAGGTTTTGTTCCTGCGACAATTGAGAGCGCAGAGATTCGTTAACACTGCGAGCCTGAGCCAGGCCGGTTTGAAGCGAGTCGCGTTCGTGAAGGTGCCCAAGTGAAACGGCGAGCTGATTGGCCACTGCGAGTGTAAATTCGAGATCATGTTTATCCAGCGGATTGTCAGGATTCGTCGAGTACAGATGAATCAATCCGAGAACGCGTTCGGCCGAGGTGATTGGCGCACAGATGACACTGAGAGCCTTCATTTCTCCGAGGCTGTCAAACACTGACAATTGACGATCATCACCAACGTCGCGCGCGAGGATGGCTTCGCGGCGAGAGAGAACAACGCGGGAAAGGTTGTCGGAGACTCGTCGATAGGGCAGATCTTTCAAGCTGTGATAGGCGACAACCTGAAGGTCAGATGGCATCGGCGGGCCGCTGGCTTCCTGCGACGCAAGCAGAATGGCAGAGATGCTGGCCACCGTTTCACGGGCGAGGCTGACGAGGACAACATCGGTCAGTTGCTGGCGAGTTTTGGCGGCCCCCATTTCAAGTCCAAGTCCATACAGCTTGGCCAGCTCAGCACCATAATTGAGGGCACTTCCTGAGGCCGCGCCTGGGGACAGGAATTCAGGTTTCGCCGTTCGATGCAGAATGCTGGGCTCGCGTTCATGGCTGACGGCCGTTTGCGTCGGCGACGTCGCCCGCTCACCCGGTGCCCCTGGCAATCCGGGCGGAGAAACCGGCGCTGATTCCAGACTTGTAGTAAATGCCAGTCGACATTCACCGATGCTGATCACGTCACCCGACTGCAACGTGAAATCGCCGGAGACGGTCTTTCCGCGAACGCTCGTGCCGTTCCGGCTCTTCAGATCACGCAGGCGCCATTCACCGTCGGAGAAGAAGATCTCGCAGTGATTTCGGCTGCTGGCATCATCTTCAAGGACAATCCGATTCGTTGCCGAGCGACCGATCGTGGTAACGTGGCCCTGACGCAACCGTACTACGTCACGCCAACTGGCCCCATCCCAGGTAAGAATAAATGCGTACTCGTCATGACCTGAGCTGGGAGATGTCACGTTGTGGCTCGTAAAAAGATATGCGGTTGAGAACCAACGGAAACGGAAGACATGAGAATGGTATTTGGAACGGCTAATAAAACCGGGCTTGGCTCCCGTAGAGATCGCGGATTCATGGGGAGAAGTCACCGCCGATGGTGCCCGTCCCGGTTTTGTCAGGGCCTCTTTTTCATGAATGCCGGAAGTGCAGTAAGGTTAGCCAGCGACTCCTTTAACTGTGAATACGAGGAAGCTCACAGCCTTCCTCTACAATTGCAGCTTCCAGCACCGCCAGTTCCTGCAGCCGCTGGTTGACGGAGTGATCATCGGAGAATTGCTTTGCGAGACGAACATAGGTTGCATGATGCCGTGCTTCAGACTCGTACAGGCTGCCGTAAAATGCCTGCAGTGCAGGATCCTCCAGATGATCTCTCAGAAGCACAAATCTTTCACAACTGCGAGCTTCAATCAACGCTGCGACCAGCAGGCGATCGACAGCTCGCTGTGGTTCCTGACGCCGAACCAGTTCCTTGAGTTTCCGTCCGTAAGTTCCGGGCTTGAGTCGCAGAAAACGAATGCCGCGGTCTTTCAGCAGTTTTCGGACGAGTTCAAAATGGTCCAGTTCTTCTCGAACGATTTCTGTCATTTCATGGCAGAGATCTTCATTTTCGACGTAGTCGAACATGAGATCCATGGCCGTTGAGGCGGCCTTCTGTTCGCAGTGCGCGTGGTCAATCAGGACATCTGCGAGGTGTTGTTTCACCTG
>CAIXQV010001184.1 GCA_903921605.1 uncultured Planctomycetaceae bacterium
AGTCCTCCGCTGGTTGTTGCTTATGCAATCGCGGGCACCGTGGATATCGACCTGGCGACTCAGCCACTGGGCAAGGGCTCTGACGGCAAGGATGTTTACCTGAAAGACATCTGGCCATCACAGAAAGAAATCGCCGACACGATCGCATCGTCGATGACTCCGGAGATGTTTACCGAACAGTACGGCAAGGCGACTCTGGGGCCGGACGAATGGCAGAAGATTCAGAGCAGCACGGGCGACATTTTCCAGTGGGATGAAAAGAGCACCTACGTTCAGGAGCCACCGTTCTTCGTCGACATGCCAGTTGAACCTTCGCCGATTGAGTCGATTGAAGGCGCTCGCTGCCTGGTCTCCGTGGGCGATTCGACAACCACCGACCACATCAGCCCAGCTGGCTCAATCAAAGCCAGCAGCCCAGCCGGTAAGTACCTGCAGGCTCAGGGCGTCAAGCCGGAAGACTTCAACCAGTACGGAGCTCGTCGAGGCAACGACCGCGTGATGACTCGCGGTACCTTCGCCAACGTGCGTCTGAAAAATCTGATCGCTCCTGGCACTGAAGGCAGCGTGGCGATTCACTTCCCAAGCGGCGAACAGACATCGATCTACGACGCCGCAATGAAGTACAAGGAAGAAGGAACACCGCTGGTCGTTCTGGCCGGCGCCGAATACGGCACCGGCTCCTCCCGCGACTGGGCCGCCAAGGGAACCTATCTCCTCGGAATTCGAGCCGTCATCGCGACCAGCTTCGAGCGTATTCATCGTTCGAATCTGGTCGGCATGGGCGTTCTGCCGCTGCAGTTCCGCGAAGGCGAAAGCCGCGAGTCACTGGATCTCGACGGCACCGAAGTCTTCGACATCCGCCTGAGCGACAAACTGGAGCCTCGCCAGGCCGTCGAAGTCACGGCGAAGAAACCCAACGGCGACCAGATCCACTTCGTCACTACCTGCCGCATCGACACGCCGGTTGAAGTCGTCTACTACCGCAACGGCGGAATTCTGCATACGGTGCTGAGGCAGTTGGCGAAGGGGTGATCGCTCGCTTAAGAACAACTGTTCTCCCATTTGCATGCGCAGCGACTGGGTGGTGCACTCTGAGCAGGGGGGTGTGACAATTGCGAGCATGCGTTTGCAGGCTCACCGTTGATCGCCATCACATAAAACACCACCTCTTGGCCTCTGGCTTGCGTAGTTTTTAGTCTGCATGAGACAATACACTCCAAAACGGCTTTGCCCTGCAGCGCAGTTCGTTCTACCCTGCGGATCGAACAGTCTATTTGTTTCGAGGCCGTAACCCTTATGGCAAATGCTTACTTTCGCGATACTAATATTACAGAACCTCATACTGAGGGCAGCAGACACTCTTACGGTTGAGGGAACTTGAAAACACCGCGAAATCCACAAGATCGGCGGAAGTATGCAAAACATCCCGACTCGTGTGTTGCGGTGTCGGGAGTCCTGGATGGCGAATATGTGTACGTTCAGGATTTAGATGAGCAGATCTGGGTTTTGCCCGACGGGCCACACAGACATCCGAAAGTCCTTGGACAAGCTTTGCCTGCCCTGTATGCTGGAACCCTGAGAGTTGTAGACAACGCGATTGTGGAACTTACCAATCTGTCAGGGACATTTCGATGTGATGATGACGAGGGGTTGATTGATGTGGCCGAATGGCTCATGCAGCACGGCTGGCGAATTGCCGACAATGCAATCAGGTTCTTTCCATTTGATGGCGGTCGTCCATATGTCATTTTGATTTAGTTCCGGCGTTTGGAGTTCTCATGCGAATCCTGATCCTTGAAGACAATGCGGAACGTCGAACGGCAATGCTGGAACACATCGCTGATTCACTGCCGATGTTTGGTGTGTCATTCTTTGAAACATCAGACTCCATCATCAGTGCCCTGAAGACTGTTGATGCTCAGGAAATTGCATTGATCTCGCTGGACAATGATCTGGATCCGATTGCCGTCAATGGCCAGCTTGTTGATGCTGGCGACGGAGTGGCTGTTGCTCGGTTTCTTGTCGATCGCCCCAATCATGGATCCGGAGATACACCACACACGGCACCTGTGATTATCCACACAACCAATGAACATGCCGCCTACGAGATGCACGAGTTATTCAAGGCTGCGAATCGGCAATTCCACCGAGTTGTCCCGTACGACGCAGAGGTCTGGATCGGTGAGGTTTGGATCAAGAAAGTTCGATCCTTAATCATCGGAAGTGTGACGGATCGAAAAAAAATGGCCATCACAAGGTGATTTGGTACTAAAACCAATCCGCCTGATTTGCAGAGAACTCTGCGAACCGCATGAATCGTGACTGGTCTGTTCGACTCGATAGATGCATCGTCGAACCGATCTGTCCGTATCCCCGTGGTCCGGTTCCAACGTATCGATCTCGTCTCACAAAGGGCAATTGATTATCTTCCCACAGTCCCGTCAGGTCTCGTTGGAAGATGATCGCAATGAATACGCCCGAAAACGTCTCGAATTCGAATCCATCAACCGCTACACGCATTGGCTGGAGAAGCGGTCTGGCGACCTTGATCTTCGGGCTCGTTGTGACGGTGACGGTGAATCGACTGACGCCGGATAACACGTACCGCATGATTCGCAATTTCTACTGCGTGGGCGGAACGTACTTCGCCATTCTTGCGTGGTGGATTCTGTTCTCGGGGTTCACGCTCAGAACACGACTGCTCACACTTGTCGTCCTGGGCATCGTCGGCTTTGGCGGGCTGTATCTGAGCATTCGCAAGATCGACTTTGATGGCGATATGCGACCGAGAGTTCAGTTTACCTGGGATCCGCCGTCATCCAGTGAGCAGGCTCAGAAATGGTTGTCGGAAAACGCGCCGACAAAATCGCAGGATGCACCAGCAACAGAAGCCTCAACGACACTGGAGATCACAGACGCGGACTGGCCACGCTATTGCGGCGCCACTGGTGATCGTATTATCGCAGAGCCTCACTGTTCGTTTGACTGGGAGACGAATCCTCCGAAAGAACTGTGGCGTCATCCGGTTGGTGATGCGTGGTCCTCATTTGCAGTTGTAGGATCACGCCTTTTCACTCAGGAACAACGAGGTCTGATGGAATGCGTTGTGTGCTATGAAGCTGAGACAGGAAAAGAACTGTGGCGACGAGAAGACGCGGCTCGCTATGAGACAGCTCAGGGAGCAACCGGGCCTCGCGCAACTCCGACTGTCACCGCCGATGCTGTCTTCGCGCTGGGAGCGAAGGGAATACTGAATGCCCTGAACCCGATCACCGGGGCTCCGCTTTGGCAAAGAAACATTTGCACCGATGCTGGTGCTGAAATGATCGAATGGGGAATGAGCGGTTCTCCTCTTATCTACGGCGAGACATTAATTGTTGATGCCGGTGGTGCGAACGGCAAAGCGGTGATCGCTTATGATCGAAAGACCGGTGACATTGTCTGGGCAACTGGTAAACATCAAGCGGGCTACTGCTCACCTCGAATCGAAACCATTGATGGCGTGCCACAGTTGCTGATCTTTCATGGAGATGGGCTGGCCGGTCACGATCCATCCACAGGAAAAATGCTGTGGGAATATCCGTGGACGAACCAGTACAAGATCAATGTGGGGCAGCCCATACGTTTCGAGAATCAACTGTTTCTCAGCAGTGGCTATGACTCAGGCTGCGTAATGATTGACCCCACTCAGCTGACCAACAATCGCCCAAAAGAAGTCTGGCCGCCAAACAAGAGCATGAAGCTGAAGTTCAACGAAGCCGTGTCGCTGGGCGATTACGTCTACGGGCTCGACGATGGAATTCTGGCCTGCCTCAATGTGCGAACTGGCGAACGAATGTGGAAGGGCGGTCGATATCGATACGGTCAAATCCTGCTGTGGGGTGACAAGCTGCTGGTGCAATCTGAGCCGGGCTTCGTCGCGATCGTGGAAGCGACGCCGCAGAAGTTCATCGAGGTGACTCGTCTGGAGGCCCTTAACGAGCGAACATGGAACGTTCCGGTCGTCAACCGCGGTCGTTTGTATGTTCGAAATGCCGCGGAAGCAGCGTGTTATCTGCTCCCTGCAGCCTTACAACCCTGATCATTCAGCGGCCCGCATAATCGAATTCACCCGACGAGACAGCAGAACCGTGCAACTCCGAAGAACGAAACCGGGGCCACTCCCGAATCAGCATCCCTCGCAGGAAAATTATTTGCGAGTCGACCAATTGCAACCAATGGTTCACGGTTGACTGAAATGTGCAGCCGAATATCTCGTCTGACTTTCGGTCGTGATTTCCGTGCGAGACGTGAGATGGCCGAGCAGACGCTTCTGGAAGCACCAACCCCTGTTTTTGTTGAACGCCGTCAGCGAGATACCGCCGCTCCAACTGCAGTTGCCGAGCGTCGCCAGTTTCGCGATGGTGACCGATCAGCTCGTCCGGAAGTTGCAGAGCTGGCCAACGCAATCGATGATTACAAAATCGCATACCGTCGCCGATTCATCACTTTTGAAGAGCTGTTCGACGTGATGACATCTCTTGGATATCATCGGTAATCGTATCGTCCAGAGGCTGAACTCAAGAATCGCGGCACCGCCAATCAGGGCATCGCCGCGTACAATGTTCATGCGTTTGAGTATCCGGGCTGTCTTTCAGCCACGTTAATCTCCCGCTATGCGTAGCTCTCCTGCAAACGCCGAATATCGGGTCCGAGCAGTTGCATGACAATGCTCTTACGGAATGCCGCCTGCGCATCGGACATGCGGCAAGGTACGTCCGGTCAGACCATCAACGATTTCAAACAGATCGCTTCGCCTGCTGCGATCCAAAAAATGCATCCTGCGGACCTTCTATAAAGCTGGCAGGTTGAGCCCCGTTCTGAACTAATCGCGAAATCGCGTCGGACAAGTATGTCCAACCAACATGATCTGGCTTGGCAACGCACTACTTGCCTACAGAAAAACGTCCGAATGTCATGATCGTGATATCATCGTTCTGATCTCGCCCATTCGCATGTCGGCGAACATCTGACAGCAGTGCGCGGCCGAGTTCTTCAGGATCCGGGGAACCAGTCCCCACAAACTCACGCACGCGTTCTTTCGTGTAAAGCTCCCCGTTGGGATCCATGGCTTCATCGACACCGTCGGTGATCAGGATAAACATTTCACCTTCACCGATTTCTCGCTCGATGACTTCATACGGATAATCGTCCATGATGCCGATCGGAATGCCGATTGTGGAATCATCGATCTCATCCACTTCGCCATTTGCGCGACGGATGAGTGGAGACATGTGTCCGGCATTCGCGATCGTAATCCGGTTTGTATCGAGATCGATCACACCAAGGATGTAAGTCACGAAGCGACCTTCCACCATGTTATGACACATGTGGGAATTAATTCTATGAATGGCAAGGGCAACGTCATCCGTGAAGCTCATGGTGTTCTGTACAACGCTGGCGATACGCGACATGATCAAAGCGCCAGGAACGCCTTTTCCCGCCACATCTCCGAACGAGATACAAACCTTTCGTTCGCCGATCATGAAGCAGTCGAAGTAGTCTCCGCCAACCGCCTGAGCCGCATCGTACGACGCGTAAAACCGATATCCGGGCACTTCCGGCAGCTTTTCCGGCAACAGCGCTCTCTGAACGCCGCTGGCGATTTTCATCTCCTTATCCTGCTTCTGCTTGTCGATATACGACTGCATCAGCCGTGCGTTTTCATAGGAGTGAGCGGCCTGACTAGCGACAGCCAGCAGCAGTTCCAGATCTTCATCCGTGAATCGCTTCATCGGATTTTGAGTATCCAGGTTAATGATGCCAAAAGGCTCACCCTCAATGCTTAACAGTGGCACGCACATCATTGAGTGAATCGTCAGGCTTGAGATCGATTCACTGGCACTGAACCGCGAATCATTGGCCGCGTCAGCCGAAAGAATCCCAGCCTTATCGTTCAATACTCGGTCCAGAATCGTCCGGCTGAGTCGCACGGATTCATCATCGCTTTCCTGTCTCCGCTTCTGAGCCGCCGGAATAAATCTCCGCTGAGGAGCATTTTGCGGAGTCCTGGCGCCCCGTTCTTCTTTCATCAGGATCGTACCGCGATCGGCCTGCGGGAAGATCTCAAACAGAGTATCCAGAATCTTGTTCGCGATCCCACCAATCTCAATCAACCCAGCAAGACTCTGATTGATTTTCAGAATGCCGCGAAGCTTGTCCTCAGGACGAACTTCAAACACACCAAAACCTCGAGCCGATGCGGAGCCCATAATGGTCGACGTCGCGCCATCGCTGAGATCCAATCCCGCAATCATTCCGCTCGACGAGGAATCTTCTTCTTCGTCTTCAAAGCGAAACTTAATTGGGCCGAGCTTAATGCGATCGTTGTGATGCAAGGGATGTGGCTGATGTTTCTCCAACGCCTTGCCGTTCACTGAGGAACCGTTGCCGCTGGCCAGATCCTCAAGCATGATCTTGCCATCAACCTCGACAAGCTGAGCATGAAACCTGGACACCATGTTGGAGTCCACCTGAACATTGCAGTCAGGATGTCTTCCCATCCGCGCAGGAAAGCTCTTCAGTTCGTAGGGAAACGACTGACCGTCTTTCAACAGGACTATACGTGCCATGAATCTGCCCATTTCAGGTGAGTGCAAACTGGTTGGTATACAGGGAGGGTTTTCACCAGGAGCACTCGTAATCGCCAATCATCCAACAGAACCCGCAGGAGTTCCAGTGAACGATCATGCTGTTTGAAGTCTCCCAACTTTGGCTTGAAATACAGCCGACTGCCAGTACGAAAACCGACAATTTCAGTTCCAGAGCAGGGTTTCTGACAATCTCACCATCTACCCCCGCCGGACTCAGTCACATTTGCCAAAAATGGTCTCCACGTTTCCGCGGAGCACCTGTTTCCCCAGGGTGACGGCTCGGTCGACTGACCAGCGACGTCCAATCACGAAGTCTTCCGCTAAAACCTTCGCCAAAATCCGGCGATACATCGCAAATTTTGGCAAAGCAAATTCCAGCTTGTACATGTCACTGTAGTACCCAATCTGCTTTGTCATTGGCACAGCTTGCAACCGAGCTCGCGTATCCGTCTCGATGTGCACCGGGATGTTGGAGTACCACCAATGTCCGCTGGTAATCACGTTGGGGAAAATCCAGGAGTAACTGACGAGTTCCTGATTGCTGGTTTCCGCAAGCACGGATACCGGGAACAGTACCGTTGGAAATGCATTGAACAGCGCTTTGTAATGGATCAGGGAAGTTCGTGAATCATAAAGGTCCTGCCCCTGAAATACGCCGTCTTCATAGACGCGGCGATTGACTCCGATCATCAAATCAAACGGCAGCTTGTACTCGACACAGTACTCCGCCAGAGTCCAGAAGACGAACTGACTGAGTGTCGCAGATTCACTGGCGGTCAGGTCATTCCCAGCAAACACCTTCGAAACAAGTCCGCTGGCCGAGGCAGTACTGACGGCGGCCGGTGAAAAATCAGGAGGTAATGAGATCGCACAAGCCCGTACTCCGTTCGCTTTGAAATGAGCGAATAACTTGCCGACGGCATCTTTCAACTCGGCCGCATTTGTCGGCGTCAACGAAGTCGCTTTCTGGAGTCGTTCACGAACTGTCGCTTTGCCAAGATGAAAGACCAGATCGTCTGTTCGCAGACACGGAACATATTTCTTCGTGTCAAATCCCTGCAGAGGATCATCAAAGTCGTTTGTCAGGTAAACCTGATCAAGACCAGAACGATCCAGAACCTGCTGCTCCCAATCCGCAGCCTGCATCTGCTTCAGCGATCGATCATAAAGTGCTTCCCAATTATCAACCGTGAGGCGATCTTCCTGAAAACCAAAGAAGACCTGACACATCTCCAGCAACCAACTGTATTGAGCCGTGTTTTCAATCGTCGTCAGCCACGGAATCAGTCGTCCCACCTTTTCCTTCGGCGCGAGACCAGGTTCTTCAATCTGCGATTTGGGCATCCCGGATGAATGAGCAAGCTCGGTGTAGTAGTGATAGCCCAAAATATCCGCGAGTGTCTTTGACGCAGGCTGATGAGGATTGATGTGCGTGTGCGGATCAATGAGCCTCATGGATTGCAGAGGCTCAAGAACTTCCTGAATCAGACTGAACGACATTGAAGCATCAACTCCGGAGCAAGACATTGAGAAGACAGGATAAATGGAGAGGCCAGACTAATGATGGTTGACGGCCACTTAGGTGTGGAATTGGACTTGCAAAGACCAGCCATGAGTCACAGGCCATCAAAGAAAACCACTGTTTGAAGCCAAATCTTACCGACAGTCGGAGCCCTCGCCAACGGTGCCGCTTTGCTCTGCACACAATGGCACCAAATTCGCTACATTGGTGGGCCGAACTCGACTGCCAATGCCGAAAAGGATTTCGCTGAATGACATCCACTGCCTTCTCAACACGCCTCCTTTTGCCCATTCTCACGGTCTTATTTGTTTACTTTTTCCCCGAGCCCACCTTTGGCCAGTCGGGGGCAGACACAATCGCCGTGACGCCGCCCGAGTCTCCCGGGATCCAGGTTCCGCCAGGTTTTCGCGTGGAACTTTACGCCGACGATGATCTCGCACATGACATTCATTCGATGACCGTCGATTCTCAAGGACGCATCGTCGTTTCCGGACCGGGCTATGTCCGGATTCTGATCGATTCAAACAATGACGGTCGAGCGGACACTTTTAAGCAGTTTGCAGACAAGCCAGCGACTGGATCTCAGGGGATGTTTTTTCTGGGCTCGAGCCTGATCTGTTCCGGCGACGAAGGTGTCCAGATTTTTCGCGACGACAATAAAGACGACGTCGCCGACGGACCATCTCAGGTCTTTATGAAAATCGAAGCCGGCGGTGAACATCATGTTCATTCCATTCAGAAAGGCCCTGATGGCTGGTGGTATATCATCGCGGGAAATTTTTCGGGCGTAACAACGTCGTATGCGACGGTGCCGACATCACCCATCAAGAATCCTGTGTCCGGAACATTGCTCAGATTGAAGCCCGATTTATCAGGCGGTGAAATCGTTTCAGACGGATTTCGCAATGCCTATGATTTCGCCTTCAATGGCAGCGGCGACTTCTTCACCTTCGACAGCGATGATGAAAGAGATATTTCATTGCCGTTGTATCTTCCCACTCAGGTCTTTCATGTCCTGCCTTTGTCGAATGCTGGCTACGTAACTCCGGGACTGAAACGTCCTGGAAGCTATCCGGACATGCCTCCCGTTCTCGCCACGTTCGGGCGCGGTTCACCGACGGGAGTCATCTGTTATCAACATTCACAGTTTCCTGATCCCTATCGCGGTGCATTGTTTGTTCAGGACTGGACGCTGGGACGCATCCTGGTTGTGACTCTGACTTCTCAAGGTGCAGGCTGGAAAAGTCAACCGATCGAATTTGCTCAGGGCAAAGACCAGTTCGGATTCGCTCCGACTGACATGGAAGTTGGACCAGATGGAAGTCTGTTTGTCAGTGTTGGTGGCCGAGGAACTCGGGGAAGCATTTTCCGCATTTCGCATGAATCCGGCCCCGTGCCAGCGATTTCACTGACGGCAAACGCCGACGCAACGGAGAAGACCAACGTAGTTCTGCGTGCCGAACAACCTAACACAAGCTGGTCACGGGCCAAATGGCTGCCGCTGGCGAAATCACTTGGTGCTGACGTCTTCCGCGCAGCGGCGATGGAAGAAACGCGTCGTGTTTCTGAGCGAATGCGAGCGATCGAGATTCTGGTTGAGATGTACGGGGGTCTCGATTCAATCACGGCTATGAAGCTCAGCAACGCAGGTCCTCCTTTGGTGCGAGCCCGGACTGCTTGGGCCATTGGTCGCACCAACCCCGCCGCCCCGGAAGTGGAATCTCTAAAGAAGCTTCTGATCGACCGTGATCTCATTGTTCAGCGATTCGCCCTGGAAGCACTCACATCTGTGACGAGCGCGGCGACGTTCAATAAAGTTCTGAACGAGATCGCACAGGCATTAGCGAGCGACGATCGTCACATTCGATACTCTGCCGCTGTGCTGCTGACACGTCTCAATGACGAACAGCGCGATGCATTGAGAAAAGCACTGGTGTCGCACCCCACAGGCCTGCTCTGGTTTTCGCTGGGGCGGTTGATGCGCACGACGACACTCAGCCCCTCATCCGCGGAAGCCGCTGTCAACATTATTGTGTCAGGCGAGCAACCAATTGAACTGCGTCGCGATGCCGTTCGAGTTCTCCAGATGGCATTGAGCGATGTCGGGCCCGGTGAACAGCGTCCTCCGATGTACGAAGGTTATGCTCCGCGAGCATCTTTGGAGGCTATCGAGAGAGAACTCAATCCCTTACTGACCAAAGTCGCGGACATTTTTCCAACGGGCGATGCTGCGATGGATCATGAGTTGATCCGAGTGATCTCGATGACAGCCCCGCTGAACCGTGACCTCTTCACGAAACTGCTGGCGGGGATTTCTGATTTGACTCTTCCAGCAGACGATATCCATCGGTTGGTCACTGTCAGTCGTATCAATATCGAACGCTCTTATGAGGAGAGTGTCGCCACCGCGAAGGCTCTGGTTGGGATCGACGTCAAGATTCGTCGCCTGAAATTGAAGCAGGACACGAACTGGGATGATCGCATGGGAGAACTTTACACCACGCTTTGCAAAGTCGACCCGGCAATGCCCAGTGTCATTACGGAGCAGCCTGGATTCGGTCAACCTGGCCACGTTTTGTTTCTAAGCCAGGTGCCTCAGGGAACAGTCGCAAAGGCGATCGACGGATTTGTCGCCACGATTGCCGCAGATCCGGAATTCACATGGACGAATGATGTCGTGTTCGCCATCGGAGAATCAGAGAACCCCGAACATCAGGCGATGCTCAGATCACAGCTTGATAACCTCTCTGTCCGTGACGCGATTCTGATGGATCTTGCCGACAAACCTCTGAAAGAAGATCGAGGACTGTTTCTTTCGGGCCTGGAATCCGCACAACTCAACGCAGTCGACGCCTGCACGTTGGCTCTGACAAAACTCCCACGCAGCAACGACCCGGCCGAACAATACCAGCTCCTGAGCGCGGCACGCCGGCTTATGAATGATCCGCGCGAGCTTAAGATTCGGGAGAGCATTATGAGACTCCTGCAAAACAATACCGGACAGTCGGTTCCGTTCGTCTTTGGTGAGGATGGGTATAAGGCTCAGCCGGAGTCCATGCAGGCTTGGCAAACTTACCTGCAGCAACGTTACCCGGACTTCCGCCCCGTCAGCAGTAGCGAAGTCGGTCAGCAACTACTCGCAAGCCTGAGCACAATCACCTGGGAAACAGGCGACTCTGATCGAGGCCGCAAGCTCTTCGAACGGCTGGCCTGTGCGAAATGTCATGGTGGCCGCCGCGCACTTGGTCCCGACCTGACAGGCGTCGCCAAACGCTTTTCACGCGACGACCTTTTTGCGGCGATTGTCGAGCCAAACCGCGATATCTCTGCTCGATATCAGACCACTTCGATCGAAACGAAGGCCGGAAAGGTCTACACCGGACTGATTGTCTACGAATCTGTCGACGGACTGCTGCTGCGAGATGCCGAGCACAAAACGTATCGCATTGAGGCGGCCGATATCGAATCGAAACAACTTCAGCGAAATTCATTGATGCCGGCGGGACTTTTGAAGGACACCAAGCCCGAGGAACTCGCGGACCTGTATAAGTACCTTCAGAGTCTCTA
>CAIXQV010001185.1 GCA_903921605.1 uncultured Planctomycetaceae bacterium
GTGGTTTGTGACAAGCACGGTGGACGGAATCGGTATGACGAACTGATCGCCTCTCACTTTGATGACCAATTCGTTTTCCGGATGGAAGAAGGACGCGAGCGTTCTCGATATCGTATGGGGCGAGCTGAGTTTTGTTTTCGGACTCGAGCTGAAGAATTAATGCCGGTTGCCCTGTCCTCGATGGTCTCCAAGTACCTTCGAGAAGTCCTGATGCATCAGTTCAATGATTTCTGGGCGTCACACGTGCCGGGCCTGAAACCGACTCAGGGATATCCCGTCGATGCAAAGCGTTTTCGTGAAGACATTGCTTCCGCGGCCCGCGCGCTGGAAGTGGATGATGTCCAGCTTTGGCGAAGCCGCTGAGACTTTCTGGTCCGCATGGCTGACATAGTCGTTACAACCGGAATGGTAAGCAGACTTGGTGATGAAATGCCCTAATTGCGGCGTTGCTGCGAAAATACATCGGGATTCGACTTCAGCATCTGCGGATGATTCCCAGCTTGTTTTGCTCCCATTTCCCCCAGGGAGGTCCCATGAAAGATCCCGTCTCCGAAGGACTATTTTCTCTAGCTGTTGGCCTGCGTCCGTACGTAGTGTCGCGGGTGCAGTGTGTCTATCGTGATCCAGAACTGGCCGCTGAGATTCTTACATGGGATGCTCAGGCATTGATGGTATTCATGTGGGATCGATGGAACGATCTGTTCCGCAATGAGCTGTCGTTTGTGGAACGCAGCCTGATCAGTGAGTTGCGTGATTTTCGCAATCGCTGGGCTCATCAGGACTATCTTGAGGAATCGGACGTCTACCGGGTTCTCGACGATATTGAACGACTCCTCAAGGCCGTGAATAGTGCCGAGAGTGTTGTGGTGCGTGCGTTAAGAATGGAATGTCTGAATCGCCTTTGGATGAAAGAACTGGGCGATGATGCCCGGCACCGAAGAGTCCGCCTGATCTGGCCTTACCTGCTGTGCGGGGCCAGTTCTTTCGCAATAACCTGTGCTGTTACCTATTTCATCAGCGCCCCATGGTCGTGGGTTCTGAGCGGGCTGGTGTTTCTGGGGCTGATGCGAATTGCCTTTTTGCAGGCGACGAGAGAATCTCGACGAGGTCCGGGGCCGCATGAGTGTTCTCATTGTGGTCGAATCATCTATACAGTCGAATGCCCGTATTGCCACCCGTCGCAACTGGAACGCAATGTCGGTGATTTGGACGGAGCGGGATTCCGACTTGGTGGAAGTTCAAGCGGTTTTCGCGTTACGAAAGAGACCCAGTCAGTTCGAAGATCTGCAACGGCAGACAGTGCGAACCTGGTCAAGGGAATCGTTGAGAACGGCAGTACTGAAGTCACTCAGAACTGACTGCGTAGCGGAAGCGTCTGATTCAGTCGAATGATGACGTACACCGCAATTGCGAAAGAGACGCTTAGTCAGCGGTTGGGTGTCGCATCGTGGACACTTGTGTGAGCGTGAGGTCCGCCAAATCTCTCAGGCGGTTTCCGCGCGACGTGCTTCA
>CAIXQV010001186.1 GCA_903921605.1 uncultured Planctomycetaceae bacterium
CTGAATATCCCCAAGATGTCGGACGAAGAGAAATCTCAGAGTCTGGCCAACATTGAACGCATGCGAGTCGAACAGCGAGGGATCGAAGGAGATCTGGAGATCGCCAGACAGCAGGTGCTGAATCTGGAGAATCGAAAGAAGGAGAAGCTAACGATTTACGCTCAGGCTGATGGTCGCATTCCGAACTTCCAACTTCGACAGTTATTGGAAGATCGCCCGGTGCGACAGGGAGATCATCTGTTTGACATCATGAATGACAACGGAGCCTGGCAGATGGAGCTTCTGTTGCAGGAGAAACGCATGGGCCACATTCTGCGTGCTCAGCGAGAAGCGACGGCGACGAATAAATCGATTGAACTTCCCGGACGATTCACGATGGCCACTCAGCCGGACGCGAAGTTTGAATGTCACCTGACAAAAGTGGCCACGCGGTCCACGACGGATACTGAACTAGGGACGGTGTTCGAACTGAATGCCGTCGCAAATGAAGGCCAGACACTTCCTGAAAAGCGTATCGGCGCGGAAGTGACCGTGAAGATTTATTGTGGTCAGAGCACTCTGTTCTATTGGTGCTTTGGTGACGTTGTCGACACCGCCCAGAAATGGCTCTGGCTTTGATCTGAGAAGCTCATGCTTGCCCGACGTCTTACCGCAGAAGGAATCGCTCAGTTTGAGTCCTTCCTGAGCAGCCTGAAGGCGGAACCGTCGCTGGATGCTCCGATGGAACTGCTGACCGGCTCATCGACGTCGTCACCAATTGACGTCGAGGTGGATGCTGAGCCACGTGAATTTCATTCGCGTCTGGAAGTGGCCGAGCATGTGCATCGCATCCTGCGAATGGATGCGACCAATCTGCGAACAGACGCCGGGTTCTGGGCATGGTTGTCGCTGTGCTGGTTCGAAACACTGTGCCCGTCGAACCGTGGACGCTGGCAGCCCGGTGATCGCAGCCGTTGGATTGCAGACCTCGAGGATCCTCGAAAATCCTGTCGCCATCTGCTGGCTGGCCCGTACCAGGTCTTTCGTGCTCATCGCGACGATCCGACTCGAGCAATGTCGTTGTTGTGCGGATCTGTGCAGCAACAGGGACTGCTGGTCACGCTGATTGCTTCACGTCCATCGCTTGTGACATGCCAGGCCGTTGTTGGTGCAGCGACTCGGCTGTATTACGATTCTGGCAAAGGACGAAACCGAACGGGGCTTTCCGGAAAGGGTCCGGGCAGCCCGCGTCGTTTTGCAGATATCCTGAGCCAGTTGGATCTCACCTGGGATCTGCATTCGCTCAGCACTGAAGAGCTGCTGAGCTTGCTGCCTGCAGAGTTTGGCGAGTTCCATCGCAAGTCAACGCCTCGCCAGAGACCTCTGATCGAGTGACGGGTAAAGCGGCGTCGAGACGATCGTTCCTCTGCAGGTCTGCTCTACCTGTCGGTCTACTCTCTCAGTTGGTCGTCGGCATCTCCTCGCCCAGCTGGTCGGGATCAATCGCATCCAGTGGTGACACTGGCTTCGTCTCTTCCGGAACCGCGATTGACGGTCCTGCAGGAGGTTGGGTCAGCAA
>CAIXQV010001187.1 GCA_903921605.1 uncultured Planctomycetaceae bacterium
ATCCGTTCTCAGTGACCGGCTGAACCACAAGAGCTGTGAGAAACCGTGCCATTTGAGCCACAGTCAGCCTGAGCACCGTGTGAGCCGTATGATCCGTAAGAACCATGTGACGCAGCGGCCTTGCGAGCTGCACGGCGAGCCTTACGTGATCCGTAAGAACCACATGATGCGTCGGTGCCTGCTGAACCCGCTGATGCATGTGAGTCACCAGCAGAACCGCAGGATGTGTAAGACACATGGGTTCCCTGGGAACCGCATGACGCCTGAGCTCCACAAGATGGGCTCACTGGTTCGCACTGAACTGAACCGTATGAACCGCAAGATCCGTGTGAACGCTTACCGGCTTCTGCAGAGCCAGTCAGAACGACAGCACCAATTGCCAGAAGAGCCAAACTACCGAATACTTTTTTCATTACCAACCTCCCGTTTGTTGAACTGCAGCGAGAATGTGCTGCTGCCTTCGACGCTCAATACAGAACGTCGCGCTACCCGAGGTGAAAGACTAGGGGAGATACAATCAACTGTCAAGCAGAGAGGAATGGGAAGATTGTGCAGGATTTTCCCATTTCCAATTGTGGGATATGCACACAATCTACGCACACTTGAGAAGGGCAGAAGAAGTCTTCAGTTGTTCTCTCGCAAACCCTCCAGATGCCCAAGATTCTTTACAGGGGCAAAGATATTCAGAACCTCGGAAAGTAACTCCTGATCCAGAGGCTCCGACAACCACTGAGCCCAATTGCGGATGTTCACTGGATTGGCACTACCTGCAACCGTCGTTGCAATATCCGGATGTGCGCAGGAAAACTGCACGGCCAGTTTCGCAATATCCACCCCACGCTTCGCACAATGTGCAGCCGCAGCTCGCGCCGCAGCTTTCACATTTTCCGGTTCCTTCAGCCAGGCCGGCAGCGGTGCATTCGTCAGAAGACGAGCTGAAAACGGACCGGCGTTCATGATGCCCACGCCTTTCGCTTTCAGATACGGAACCGTCTCATCGACAAATCGAGTGTTCTGTAGCGTGTACTGGTTGTACGACAATACACAGTCCACATCGATCTGGTCACAAATGAACCGGAAGATCTTCTGAGGATATCCGCTGAAGCCGATGAACCGAACTTTCCCTGACTGCTGAATCTTCCGCAGAGCAGGGATCGTCTCATCGACAATCTGCTGCATCGGGACAAATTCAATGTCATGGCACAGAATGATATCGAGGTGATCTGTGCCTAAACGGTGGAGACTGACATCAACGCTCTCCGCGACTCGCCTCGCGCTGAAATCAAAATGCCCCAGATCATACCGACCCAACTTTGTGCACAGCGTGTAACTGTCTCTCGGCACACCTCGAAGAGCAATGCCCAGCAGAACCTCACTCATGCCACGACCATAGAACGGCGACGTGTCAATGAAGTTCAGCCCACAGTCCAGCGCGACACGGACACTATTGAGCGCTTCATCCAATTGGACACTGCGAAACTCCTGCCCCAGTGAGGAAGCTCCAAAACTCAACACAGGCAACTCAAGCCCGGTCTTTCCAAGTAAGCGCTTTTCCACAGCATTGTCACCATCAAGAGTAGTGTGAGCACCAAAAACGAACTAACCGATAAACAGCGGCTTCATGTGACGATCAAAGATATTCTCCGTCACCTGCTTGCCCACGATCTCTTCGTTCTTCTTCAGAAGATCCGTGTATCGCCCACCAGCTTTGGCCGCAACCTTGAACGACACGTGCAACAACTGACGCACATGGGCATTGAACTGAGGATGCCCCGGGATATGTCGCAGGGCACTTGCTAATTGCGGCCCTGACCAGCCATTCACCGTTTCAGCACTCGGCAACTGAGCACGATCGATATCAATCACACTGGCATACGGCGCACAGAGTTCATCCACGTGCTCCAACGCATATGCATAGATTTCCTTCGCCAGTGCGAGCCCATCACCGCCGGCTTCGGCCAGTCCAATCAATTCCTCAAGCCAGGTTGTTCCGGCTGTTTTCAGATGCAGGCCAGCACCGGTCCTCTGCAATGCGCGCCGAATGATCGGATACAGACTGAACTTGTCGCTTCCGCTGTGAACACTGAGCTTCAAATTTTGCGGCAGGCCATAAGTTTTCACGGCATGAGCAATCACAGCCAGATCGTCATTGAACTCTTTTTCGAACTGAGCCAGATCACCGACATAATCGACACCTTTATTGAACCGCCCGGTAAACTTCGGCGCGATTGTCTGCAGGCGAACTTTTTCGTCCGCAAGAGCCGTCAGAATGATCAGCAATTCCGGAGGCGTCTGAGGTGCATCGGTTTCATCCATGGAAACCTCCGCGATGATGTTCGCTTCACCTTTTGCTTCCGCGATGTAGCGATAAATTCGTCCGGCGTCCTGAACAGCCAACAAATACTTGGAGGCAACTCGTTCCACATCGGCAGCCGTAATCATCAGTGGCGACGAGACTCCGCTGATATTCAGAGTCCCAATCAACTCTGGATGTCTCGCAACAAACGAGGCGACATCTGCCGCTGCCGCCGGCTTGCCAATTGAGTCCGCCACATCAATCGTGAAGAAATCGGAACAGCTCATGAACCGATCCACAGTCTTCAACTGGATATGATCCGCATCCACATGCCAGCCACCGGTCCAGCCCAGCTCTTTCACAGCCGCTTGTCCGGCGTCATAGACACTCTGCGGTTCAGACCCGATAAAGGTGTGCTCGCGATTCGATTTATTCCAGACCGGAGCAACCTCAATCCCGTGTTTTGCCAGCATCTGAAACGCTCGCAACTGAGACTTTGCCTGATGAGCAAACCGATCACCAACACCAAATGAAAACCGTTCCAAAACCAACATGAGCCAAAGATCTCCACGCACAAGAGTGAAAAGTAACCAAGGGCTAGCACCGGGCAGCTGATAACACAAATTTCCCCACCGGGTTTACCCCGGTGGTTTACGGGCCGTTGCACCACACATCTCACACCTGATGTTGAAACGGAAGTCGTACAAAAGCCTACATTCACCGGGATAAACCCGGTGGCGGAGTTTAATTGAGCTGTTTACCGCCCAGCCGGAGGCGCCGGCCTCTACCACCCAGCCGGCGTTTCCGGCCTCTGCTGCCTCAAGTCACATCGGCCGTTGACCATTCGCCATTAATTCGACGCCATACGCCGCCGGGATTCTTGTTCTGCAGTACTGACGGAAGTCGATGAGGTCGAACCGCATCGTAAGACTGCAGCATGCCAAAACGAGTCACAGACGCTGGAACTCCCACAGCCGTAAAGCCCGGATGACCGGTCGCCGGAAATGGTCCACCATGGTTCATCGCGGAACTGACGGCAACACCTGTCGGCATCTTGTCGTTCAGGAGTCTGCCAACTTTAATGCGGAGAACTTTTTCAATGGCCACATAGTCCGCATCATCACTGCCGGCCGTGTCGCTGTAGATGCCACCGGTCAGATTGCCTTCCAGCAATTCACCAATCTCAACCATCTGCTCAACCGAATCAGCAACGACAAACAACGATCCGTTCCCGAACGCCTCGGTCTGGAACACATGCGGATTCGCGAGAAACTGCCGGCCCGAAACTCGCATCAGAGTATTCTGGAAGCAAACTCCCTTTCCGCCGCCCGGCTGACCACCGGTGACCAGCGAAGCACCAGCGTCCAGAATTGTCCGCACGCCTTTTCCAAAACTCTCACGCACACCGGCAGACAACATCGTACCGACCGCGGCCTTCGCGAATCGTTCAGCCACGGCAGCAATAATGCCTTCGCCCAGTTCACCCGACGGAACAATCACCAGTCCAGGATTCGTACAAAACTGGCCGGTCGCCATCAGGCAACTGCCCGTGAACTCATCAGCGAGTGCTGCCGTTCGTTCCTTCAGGGCTCCCTTCAGCATAAATACAGGATTGATGCTGGAAAGCTCGAGGTAAATTGGCTTCCCGGCTGCATCGGCCGCTGCTTTCAATTTCAACCCGGTCTGACGAGCACCCGTATATCCGACGGCACCGATTCTCTCATCGGAAACCAGCTTGATGCCATCTTCATGGCTTGTTCGATAGATCAACTGAACCAAACCCCTGGGCATCCCGGTCGCCTGAATCGCTTCCAG
>CAIXQV010001188.1 GCA_903921605.1 uncultured Planctomycetaceae bacterium
AGCCGCCGCTGGCATCTCAGAAAAGACCGTTCGCGTATCCGTGGGTCTGGAGCACTCCGAAGACCTGATCGCCGACCTGAAACAGGCGCTGGGTTAATCTGCAAGTGGCGGGTTGATTTCGTTCGTGGAGCCGACTTCAGTCCACCGAAGACAACCCGACTTGCAACGGATTAAATCGAATCGCAGCAACGCCAATTACTTGATCGGGCGATACTTGCCGTCTGGTAGTTGGCTAAAGCGATTGCTCTTTGAAGCACAGGAATGCTGATTCTCGACGCTGTGGCGTGAGACAATCCCCACAACACGCTGATTGTAAAGATCTGCTTTTCGCCCTCACTGAGCCGTTCAATGGGCAACACAGCGCCAGACTGATCGACAAGCGTGATTGAGAAGTCCGTTGGATCGATCACCACTCGCTCAACCAGCTTCTGTTTTCGCAGGAGATACCGAAACGACGTCGTGACCAGATCAGACAAACGAGCTATCTTCCGTTCGGTCGCACCACGCAGGAATTCTCGCATGGCGTCATGAGTCCTCCGCACCAAAGCACCGACGCGGGCATTCTGGTCGTGAGACATCTTCGCCAGTCGCCCTTCCAGTACGGTCGAATCGGCCACCAGCCGCTCTGCCAGATTGAGTCCCAATAGAGCCTTGATGGCATCACCAAGCGCCACGTTGCTGGTTTCGTCCTCGGCGAGGAATCGAATTTTCTCCGCGTCGAAGAAACATAACTGAGCGACTCCGAACGGAATCAGATCATCAACCAGTTGATTCCAGTTTTCAGCCATCCAGTGATCCGGATTGCCATCTTTCAGGATCAGCACACGTTCGTGAATGGCACCGCCGGATCCCGCCGCCCACATCCGTTGCACTTCGTAGATGTTCTCCGTGCCTTCGGATGCGTACTTAAACGTCAGTCCGATCGAGGCCCCCATTTGCGGATCAACTTGGTGATTAATGCAGCTTCGCAGGAAATCCTCGTAAGATTTTTTACCTCGTTTCGAGCACTTCGCTCGATTGCCATAGAGCACCAACTGCACGGAATCGAGAATGGTCGTCTTGCCGCCACCGTTCATGCCTCCGAAGACAACGACGGGCTTCGACTGTCCTCGCACAACGTTCGGAGCCAGATTGAACTCATGCTCGCCCCGGTAGATGCAGAAGTTTGTCAGTTTGAGTTCGTTAATGATCACGAGTTGTTCTTTCCGGCGAGCGGAGTGGCGTAAGCCCTCCGAGTACGATTCTTTTGGGTTTTCGGTTTTCAGCGTTCAGGGTTCAGCGTTCAGCGTTCAGGGTATCGCGGAAGCAATTCCCGTCGGCGGAGCGACGTGTTTACCATAGACCTGTCGCTCAGCTGACAGGATTCTGCGTTTTGCAACTGTGCCTGCGACTGTCCCCTCGCCCGCCTGGAGGAGAGGGCCAGGGTGAGGGGGTTGTGCTTTTGCGATTCTGTTTTCATTCGTTATCTGCCCTGTAATGCCCCCTCAACCGGCCTCCGGCCACCTTCTCCCTCGAGGGGGAGAAGGGCGGTAAAAATGGCCAGATGACTTTGCGAGGGTTTGCGGTTGAACGACACCGCCGAAATCGCACTCGGAGGGCTCACGCCCAACCGCTCGCCTTGCGATTCCCAACCAAGCACCAAGAACCAAGTCGAAGCAGCCTCAATCACTTACCGGACGTAAGGTTTCAAACCTAAAAAAGCAGGATGGGCATTCCTGCCCGTCGTGTTCTCCTTCAATTGTAAGTCGGACAAGAATGTCCAACCTACAGGACTTTGCGTTCTGCGATTCCCTGAACACTGAAAACTCTCTTCAAAACCCATATAACCTTCGATGCGCCGCCAGATTCCCCGTCAACGGCCAATGCCGTTCCTCGCGAGGCAACCGGATCCGCCGACCAGCCATCTGCTTGAGCGGAGTCTGATCGGGAGAATCTTCATTAAACGCTGAATCCGCCAGGATTACTCGATAGTCATCATCGAGCGACCACAAGCCAACGTCGAACAACCAATGGGCGTTCTTGCAGAGCGACAGACCGTTCCGCACGTCGTTGTTCTTTGAACTGCGAAACGGCGCGATATGGGCGGCATCAACGATGGTTCCTCGATCCACTGTGATGATGCGATAGCCAGTCAACGCGCAGGTGTAGTTGTAGGCGGGAACAACATCGAGGCGAAACCTCGCGCTGCGGCCTTCGGAGCGAGCTTCCTGTTCCGGTGTTTCATCGGACTCTGCCTCCGGAATCACGACATCAGCAGGAAGCCCCAGCATTTCACGCAGAGCAATCTTTTCCTCGGGTCGAAAGTACGTCTCAATAAGAATCGTTGCGGCCCGTTGTCGAAACTCGGCATCGAGACACGCAGCTCGAAAGTCCGGATCGAACCGCACGCACGTTGTCACGGACCGATGAGTCGACGGCTCGCCATGTTTATCGAGCGGCATCCAAACACCGGATGATTTCAGATGATGGAACGGCATACGAATATCGAGCTTCTGCTTTCGCCGATGAGCCACGATATGTTCAAACAATTTGAACTGATAAACCAGTTCCGGCGACAGCAACACGACCTCCGGCAATTCCCCATCCCGTTCGGCAGCCTTTAGCACCGTCAGCAGTAACAACGGCTTATGCGGCGCCTCCCCGCTCGGATTCACATCACGCAGTTCTGACAACCATCGTTCGAATGCCATAAGGCTGGAGCCTCCGATCACGGGTGAAATGACTTCGAACTCCATCGACGCTGGAGACGGGCAACTGCTCAATCAGCTACTGATACCACACCGGAGGCCGGAGGATGACAGGTCCTTTGGATTCGACGTGGATCGCATCTTTATGCCTTGCGAGCCAGTAATAAAACAAGACAGACAATCGTCGGTCTTCGGCAACCATGAGCGATTCGTCGGCTGACGTCTCATCAAGATTCACGGCGACCATGCCGAGCTTCTTTGTGAGATGCTGTTTCGCTCGATTGCCGTCAAATCGTGGCTCGGACTCATCCAGCGAAACGTACAGTTCCATCGTCATCGGTAAGGCAAGCTTCTCGGCATCCAAAACGATCCCATGCCTGGCGTTCAGGAAGGCACAAAACTTCGAAGGCCCAAATTCGCCGCTGGAGGGGTCAAAAGCAAAATAACGAACTCGTCGACGTCCCCAGAGACTGCGGCCGTCCTCCGTTTCCATGTAGCGATGTTGCAGGCCACATCCAGAGGCTCGCCGACAAAGTGAATCTGATTTTGAGGCGAATCAAAGCACGGCCGAGCAATGGACAATGCTCGATCAATCTCCGCATCCACGTCGAGCGATCGAAGTGACGCTGATTGATCATCACCACTGTTGAGCCGCTTGATCTCGTCTGGAGCGACCGACGGAAGCAGCACCGTCTGAAAAGCTTTCATACCGATCCGCCGCATCAGCAGGACCGTATTCGCTGCCAGATTCCGACGACCACGAGCCACATGCGAACTCATCATTGACACAAACGTGTCTGTTGGTCTCTGTGGCTGAAACAAATGAGCCGTCGCAAACTTTGCATGATTTGCGACGGGATCGGCACGACTGACTTCAAATTCAATCCACAACCGATTCAAGCCGTCATTCGACGCCAGCAACACATCCGCCTGCGGTGCATACCCCAGCAGCCGCTCAAACCGAGTATCCAAAACCCGTGCCTCCACCTCACACGACCACCCACGTGGTGTTCGTGCCATGAACTGGTCTTGAAGGTAACGAGCAAGTTGGCCCATTCAGGGGCGATCCTTGAAAGCTCTTTTCAATTTGACCAAAAAGCAGTCGAAGAATCTAACGTAGGAATCGACCACGACACTTGAATGACGGTCGCTACATTTTGTCGAGCCGGGAGAGTAAACGCTGGATTTCGATAGACCTCGATTGGCGGCCGCATTGACTCGACGGATCGAATAAGGACAATGAAGTAACGTTCTCCGTACTCGTTGCACGTAGTCCATTCTTTGTCGGTCATGAGCACTCCACCTCGACTGTCCTTTAGGCCCTTGACTTCAATGTATGCAGGGACGTCGTCATAGGTTGCTTCAAAGTCATACCCGCATTGAAGTAGTCGGCAATCGCCCAGTGGGGCGGTGAATAAAGACTCTCCTGTCTCAAACCAAGTCATGAAATGTTTCTCGGCGAGCCCCCCTGTGAGTGAGCGGGTCGAAACAATTTGATCCGGCTCTTCAATCCTTGCATTCATTTCCTGAAGTAACTCAAGGACGTCTGTGTCGGGATTCGCCATACAATCAACCAGCAATCTAAAAACACCGACTTCAGATACAGTAGCCAACATTGCCGCCATTCGAAGCCGTGAAGGAGACATCTTTCGTTTGTGCCAACCTTGACGAGAGTTTGCATGTATCGGGTCGAATTCATCGCGCCAGAGTTTTACTGAAGAAACTCGGACACCAATTCGGTCCGCAAGGTACTTGTGAACTGCTGACTGTGAGCCTCCTGAAAATCGCCGGTAAGCATCCTTATCAAAACGAGACAAGTAGTAGCCCGCGAGCATACCAATTAGGTTCTTGTGTTCCATTTCGTGTGCCTGCGCCTGAAGATGGCCCACTGAGTGTTCTGTCTGTCTAAGGATTTGTAATCATCCGCGAAATCTTGCTGTGAGTAAACAAACAGAGAACTGAGCGTGCGACAGTGGAGCATTACGGCATGTACTAGCCAATTCAGCCCCTTCTCCATTTCAGACAACGCGGGAAGACGACCTCCCCGGCCCGTGGAAAACTTCTTTCCGATGCCACTCGAGATGTTCGTTCAGCGGCATGTAATCACTAGACTGCGGAGCCTTCAGTGGCAGACCGTGGAAGGAGGTTAGCCATTCGCTGAGGCCGGTGGAGCCGTTGGCTTTTTGCGAGACACAGAGGTGCAGTTCGTCAGTCAGGGTAAACGCACCGCGGTCGAAGAGTTTGTGGTGCATGCTGCAGAGGGCGAGGCCGTTGGTTTCCAGATCCGGGCCGCCGGCCTGATGCCATTTGATGTGAGCGGCTTCGAGGGCTACCTGAACTGAGCCCAGTCGAAGATCGTAGCCACAGACTGCACAGCGATACTGATAAGCCATGAGCACACGTTCTCTAAACGCCGGATCGCGACGGCGGCGAAGTGTTTGCTCGAATTGAATCTCCAGTCCGACAGCATCGAGCAGATCCGCATAGAACGTCTGCGGAAAGTGCAGGTTCAGAATCTCTAGGGCCAGCTCCGAGACCAAGGCCGGATGAGAACGCAGAGTCTCAAAAACCTCCGGTGTGAATCCGCCTGCGACGTTGTGTTTGAGGAGTTCGGATTTCTTCATGTCCGAATTGCTGGCTCGCTGTTGCAGTCGATCAGCGTTTTGAAGCTCCCAGATTCCGTCGTTGGTGAGCCGCTGAAACGGATACTCTGTGTGACAGGATTTTCGCTCGGGGCCATACTCCATCAGCAAGGGACTCCGCTCGCGATCTACCTCGGAATATGGCAGTAATCGCTCGTGGTCATTGAGACATCGACCAAGTGCATACAGGAGCAACAGAGGCTTGTGCGGTGCTCGCTGCTCGCCTCGCTTCCAGACGGTGATTTGGCGGACGTGCTCTTTGAGTTCCTCTGGGGTCATCGGGCTATTGTGGGAACGCAGGGTTCAGCCTGTCAAATGCAGAGCCTCCCGCCCGCTACGCTCCGGCCAGCACAGGCGGGTGTTTATTCACGACAGACTGAGATCATCAACATGACACTGCATAAAAAAATCCCGTCGAGAGATCGACGGGACTTCTGATTTACGGATTAAAGCAACTCTTAGTCGTTCAGGCCCCAGGTGCCGTCCCACTTCACGAAGCCTTCGATCGCTTCGTACTCAGCCAAACCCAGCTTGTCGTAGCGACGAGCGGTGTCTGCGTTGCGAGCTTCTGCTCGCTGCCAGAATTCTCGCATATCAGCTCCTGGAAACAGAGCACGGTCCTTCTGTGATTCATGCTTGAAGATCGCGTTACGCTTTTGCTTCACTTCCTGAGGACTCAGCGGCACCGCCATCTCAACCTGATGCACCGGCCACTCCTGCCATGCACCGCGATACAGCCAGACTTCGCATTCTTTAAACCACTCATCGTTACGGCAAACGTCACAGGCATGGAAGATGGCCTTCAGGCAAACTCGGTGTGTGCCGTGAGGATCGGTCAGGTCGCCGGCTGCATAAATCTGGTGGGGCTTAAGTTTTCTCAAGAGCTCCGTGATAATGTTGATGTCATCTGGCCCGATCGGCTTCTTTTTGACTCCGCCCGTTTCATAAAACGGCATATTCAGGAAGTGCAGTCGTTCATTCGGGATGCCGCAGCATCGTGCTCCGGCTCGAGCTTCCCCCTGACGAATCAGGCCCTTGATCTGCTGGATCTCTTTGCTGTCGACCTGCCCTGGCTGTTTGTGCTTGAGGAACTCTTCGACGTGTTCTTCCAGAGACGTAAGCCGATCTGACATCAGGCCAAACGCAGCACAATAATCAGACACAAACTCTGTGAATCGCAGCGTATCGTCATCGAACACCGCAATGTTGCCGGATGTCTGATAGGCGACATGAACTTCATGCTCCTGATCGGCAAGTCGGATCAACGTGCCACCCATCGAAATGACATCGTCATCAGGATGCGGTGAAAAGCACAGAACTCGCTTGGGGAAAATGTGATCGAACGGCTGGGGTCGGTCGCCAGGACGCTTGGCATGAGCCGGCTTACCCGCAGGCCAGCCGACAATCGTGCTCTGCAGATGTCGGAACACATTCAGGTTGATTTCGTAGGCTGATCCATACTCGGCCAAAAGGTCCTGAAGACCTTCTTCGTTGTAGTCGGAATCGGTCAGCTTCAGGATGGCTTTGTTCATCTTTTCCGACAGCCAGATCACGGCGCGGCGGATGATCGCGTCGTCCCACTTCACGTTACCGACCAGCCACGGAAGTCGCATGCGAGTCAGGCCAGCGGTGGCAGCCTGATCAAGCAGCATCTCGACGTTCGGATGTCGCTGGAGATAAGTCGCAGGAATCGAGGGCGTCATTTCGCCTTCGACAGTCTTCGCCACGATCCCCGATTTGTTTTCGCCAAACGCAAGGATGAAGACCTTGCGAGCTTCCAGAATCGTTCCCACGCCCATCGTGATTGCACGGCGAGGAACGTTTTCTGTGCCGAAGAAATCACTGGCCGCATCAATGCGAGTGACCGTGTCCAGCGTAATCATACGGGTCCGAGTTGTCTGGTCTGAACCCGGCTCATTAAAACCAATATGGCCCGTTCGCCCGATCCCCAGAATCTGGATATCGATGCCACCGGCGGCCGTAATACGAGCTTCATAGTCGCGGCAGTAGTCGGCCACTTTTTCGGCAGGCCAGGTTCCATCAGGAACGTTGGCGTTCTCCGGCTTGATGTCGATGTGGTTGAAAAGATGCTCACGCATGAAACGGACGTAACTCTGCACGTCCTCTGGTTGCATCGGATAATATTCGTCAAGGTTGAACGAGATCACGTTGGAGAAGGAAAGTCCCTCTTCGCGATGCATGCGGACCAGTTCGGCGTAAATACCGGTCGGCGTTGAGCCCGTGGCCAGACCCAGAACACAGTTCTTGCCTTCCGCCTTACGAATTCGAATCAGAGAAGCGATCTCCGTCGCGACCTTGCGCGCAGCTTCTTTGGAGTTTGCAAAAATCGTGCATCGCAAGCGTTCGAGCTGACAGGGATCCTGCTTGGGGTTCATTGCTGTCGGGGTCCGTGTTATTTGGTTCTAGACGATATTGAAATAGAAATTGACGACTCAGGAACAGTGCCGAAATAACTTCCAGATGTCTCCATGTCTGAAAATCCCAACCCGAAACGCCAGTGAGGGATTCTGCACAAAAACCAAATCCTTGCTGACGCGTCGGGTTGGTATATACGGAGATTATTTCTGGACTCTTCCTTCGTTGACTGTGAGACAGACTCGCTGAGTTTGGTTGTTTCCGGTTTTGAACGCAATTCCAGACGATGAATCCCTGTATTTGGGGGGCAGATGTCTTTCGTTTTGAAGACAACGGCTTCCTTGCGCCACCGCTAGTGCTCGATCAGCAGTGAATTGAGGAATCTCATTTCGTAGGCCGGACCGAGCGCCAGCGAGTTCCGGCAACTCCTTGCTCCGGGCATGAACAAGCCGGAACTCGCTAACGCTCGATCCGGCCTACATCCATCAGATTGTTCCTGACAAAGCCTCGTTCGAACCACAATGCCCCCCGCTACAGGGCGGTATGGGAGTTTAGCGGCTGCGGTTTACATTTCATGCGTATGAGGCTGGCATTGACCAAAGTCCGATTTTCCAGCAAGATCCGCCGGTTCACTCTCTTCGGCAGTTGAAAATTGCCGGAAAATCTCAGTGTCTCTCAACTCTCTGAACTCTGTGCAAACCGCATTTTTCGCGGTTTTTGCCCGCTTTGGCTAACGTGTGTTCATGACCACAGGCTCACAACCGGATCGTTTCGAACTCGCTCGAC
>CAIXQV010001189.1 GCA_903921605.1 uncultured Planctomycetaceae bacterium
CATGCGAGTTGGAAACTCGAAGATGTCTTCCGCACCCTTCAGTCGTGGGCGATCGGGAACTTTTGTGGTGATGGCTGCTGCGGTTTCGATGACGTTAACGGCCATGGCTTTTCCAAAAGCATCGACCCCGCGAGTCTCTTCGATCGTCGAGGTCGACAAATCTCCCGACGCGCCCTGCATAAAGACGCAGGGCGTGTCGATTTGCTGTTCCACGGCCTTCATCATGGCTCCTGGCCACTCGGCCGAGAAACGCAGGTCGGCGGCATCCAGCATGGTCGGATGAGCGGCATAGTTCACGATCATTGCAATCGGTTTGTCATCGGAAGCGTCGAGCCGAATCACGCCTAGTTCAGTGTCGACGGGTTTGGGTTCGATCTTCGAGTGCCGATTGCGGTTCATCGCGACCGACTTTGTCCCCCAACCAATTTTGGCCGGTCTGGCATTGGCTGCTGCTGCGTTAATCGTCTGAATGATTTTGAATTCCAGCTCTTTCGAATAGGCGACCGCATCATCAAAAGCATCTTTGCCCTTGCCGGGTTCGTCGAGCAATTCAATCACGGGTCCGTGATGCGTATGTGAGCCGGAGATGAGCACCAGTCCAACGTTGGATGTGTCTTTGATGGAGATTCTGATGCGGGCCATCATGGCGTCCGTGGGTGATCGACCAAGGTCAAGACCCACGATGGCCAGTTTCTCCGACTCGACATCAATGACGACGACTTTGACAAACAAAGAGTCTCGCACTCCCGTCGACAACGCGGCATGCCGGGCCCCGTAACCCCACATTGGAGTGGCTTTAAGAGGGGTTATTTCCTGGCTGGCAAAGCCCGCCTTGAATTGTTTCGCATGGGCACTTGACGAAGCAAGCAGAACCAAAGCGAGAGTAAGTAAGCGATAGAGTTTCATTGTGAGGATTCTTTCAGCCACGAAGAAGAAAATCGTGTTTTGCGGGCCTAATCGTGCGACGCGAGTTTCGGCTTCGATTTGAAGTGCTTGTGATGGACTGAAGACAAAATTATGCGTACAGAATTATAAAACATCGCGTGCACTATCGTGACATTCTGGTTTAGTGGCTGGCTAATTGCCGTTTGACAGGATTCTCATCAGTTGTCGCAGTTCATCGTCGACTTCATCAACAGAATCCACCGTGCTGGCGATTTCGGATCGCAGGATTTCTCGATAACGCAGCTTCATGCGACGTACGGCCTGCTTGATCGCATCTTCGGACATGCTGAGTTTCGGGCACAGATCGGTGTAGGGGATTCTGGCTGCTTCCTGGTTGATATGTGGCTCAAGCAGTTCAAACATCGTTCCGTGATTGCGTTGCTCATACTCGCTGCGGAGCATCGCAGCAACGTTCTGCAACAGAGTCATGGCCCAGCGACGTTCGAAGAGTTGATCGGCGGAGATCGAATCAGACGCCAGTTGATGGTATTGATGTTCGCCCGATTCAAAGTCGAGCGACAACATGATCCTGTCTCCGCCACGCTTTTCGGCCGTCTTGCTTCGATGATCAGCCGCCAGAAAATTTGAGACGGACTTGAGAAGGAACGAGCGGAAACGACCGCGTTCCTGATCCGCCGATTTCACAAACTCGGATTCCAGAAGATGCAGGAAGAACGCCTGCGTCAGATCCTCAGCGTTATTCGGCGAATGCCCCTTTCGTCGAATGAAGGCATAGACGGGCAACCAGTAGATCTGACACAGATCCTCCATCGCAGCCCGAGCGGCGCTGCTGCTGTGATGACCGGCCGCGCGTACGATGCTCCATTGAGTCGTTGCGAAGCGATTGCGGCGAAGTTCTGTCATGGTCTGAATTGAACGCGATGTGGGCGGACGTTGTCGGGAGCCGAGGTGAAAACAGCAGAAATCCCCGGAAAAGACTGGGTTACAGCAATTTCTGAAAAACTCTGTCACCTTCGAACCGGGATTGCTTAGTACAGGATAGCATCATCCTTCACTGTGGAGTCCCCCATGTCAGAATCGTCCCGGAAGTGTGCTCAGTGTAACGCCGAATTGCCAGCGGACGGTGCGTCATCACTGTGTCCTCAGTGTTTGTTGCAAATTGGTTTTGAGAC
>CAIXQV010001190.1 GCA_903921605.1 uncultured Planctomycetaceae bacterium
GTATCGATCTGTATGGCCGCCTGATCCCGGCTGCAGGCCGTGATCAGACTCCAAAGTTCCGTCGATAGCAATGAAAATCTCACCACGTAAGATTCAACATACTAGGGGGGATTTCCTGGGATACAGCGAGCAAAAACGGCCCCCTCACCCCGGCCCTCTCCCCCAATTTTTTGCAAGAACGCTGCCATGTGACACCACGCTGCATCCGCAAAAAATCGGGGGAGAGGGGGCAACATGGCGCTGGCCAGTTAAGCCTTGGTGTTTGCCGGATTTCTCGGTCAGAAATTAGGCTCAGTCGAGTCCATCCCGCATGAAGGTTCAGTCCTCGAACCGGAAGCACTGATCCCTGTTCGGCAGAAGCTGCTGATTCTTGTCGACATTCACAAGGGTGATCCCGGGCGATGTCGCTCCGGCTCCAAGCCTGATCTGGACACACGGAATAGCATCCGGCAGACTCGCGGAATCGGATTTGGCATATGTTAAAAGAGTCTCTCCGGAGGTCCGGGCGTTCTTGAATTCCTGCCGAAACGTGAGTCCTTTTGAGTTAGTAATTGTCCGTTTTCAGGTCACCGTCATGAAGCGACTGGCCATTGCCGTCTGCTGCTACGCCGTCATCTTTGCCGCCGCGTTCTTCGCTGCGCTGGAGCTGCGTTTTGACCTGAACCTGATCGACTTCGCGAACAGCATTGTCCGCAATCAGGTCACCCTGAGACCTCGCCCTGGTTTTGTGACACCGTTTCAGGTCGAGCAACTGATCTATGCCAAAGATGTCTTCCGCAGTGGCTTGATGATCGTCGTTCTCCTGAAGCTGGCAATCGTTTTCATCTCACGAGACTGGCTGCGCCGACTTCGTTACTCGACAACTCATGACGTGGCCTGGTCCGCCTGTATTTGCCTGATCAGCGGGATTCTCATTGCAGCTCTGCAGATCGCTCGTGATACTATGCCGCAGATTCCTCGTGGCGTGATCATTATCGATACGGTGTTGTCGGCCGGAGCTGTCGTCACGGCCCGAGTCATCGCCAATATGCTGCGCACGATGAGGCGTCCCGGGGCCAACGCGCAGGCTTCGCGAACTTTGATTTATGCCAATGGCGGAGATGCCGTGCACCTCGTCACGACCATTCGCTCCAGCTCCAATCGCCTGCGAGTTGTCGGGATCGTGTCTCCGTCTGATGCCGCGAAGAATGGTGTTGTTGCCGGAGTTCAGGTCTTCGATGCTTCACGTGGACTCGAACAAATCATCCAGCAGACTCGCGCTGAAGTGTTATTGCTTCCTTCGCAATTGACGGGTCGCACGATTCGCGAAGTCAGCGAGATCTGTCGGCGTAACGGCGTGGATGCTCATCTGGTTCCTTCAGTGGACGAAATCCCCTCGGGGCGTTTTCATCTGAAAATGCGAGATATCACGATCGATGACTTGCTGCGACGTGAGCCCAATCAGTTGGACCTCAATGGCATTCGCAGCGTCCTGGCCGATCGAGTGATCCTCGTCACCGGAGCCGCTGGTAGCATCGGCTCGGAAGTTTGTCGCCAGTTGTTGACCTTTGGACCGCGGCGCATCGTGCTTTTGGATCAGTCGGAGTTTGGCATTTTTCAGATGGAGCAGGAATTCGAAAGTCTGAGTCATCAGATCGATCGATACAAATGCCAGTTGGAGTTTGTCGTGGAAGACATCACCGACCAGCACGCGATGACACGACTGTTTATGCAGCATCGTCCGGCCGTAGTTTTTCACGCGGCGGCCTACAAGCATGTGCCGCTGATGGAATCAAATCCTCAAGCCGCAGTGCGCAACAACGTGTTTGGAACTCGCGCATTGGTGGACCTGGCTCACAAGTTCTCCGTTGAACGCTTTGTGATGATTTCCACCGACAAAGCCGTGCGTCCGACAAACGTCATGGGGGCGACAAAGCTGATCGCCGAGCAATATCTGCACTCAGTGTCTTGTCGATCAAAGACGCGTTTCATTACTGTGCGATTTGGCAACGTGTTGAATTCTGCAGGCAGCGTGGTGCCGACGTTTCGCCGTCAGATTGAAGAAGGCGGACCGGTGACCGTGACCGATCCCGAAATGCAGCGATACTTCATGACGATTCCCGAAGCCGTGCAACTTGTCCTGCAGTCAGGAGCTGTTGGTGAAGGTGGGGACGTGTTGATTCTGGATATGGGTGAGCCCGTAAAAATCGTTGACCTCGCGAAAGACATGATTCGCCTGTCAGGGCAGGATTATCCGACGGACATCGACATCGTTTATACCGGTCTTCGGCCCGGCGAAAAGCTCTATGAGGAGTTGTTCTACGAGACCGAAGTCAATGCAAGCCGAGTTCACGAAAAGATCCTGCGGGCTCCTCGAGCAGCCGACGTGAAACCGTCTGTCGTAGAAGCCGAGTTGTTGCAGCTGTCGCAACATCTCCATGCCAGTCGCGAAGAGTTGCGGGAAGTCTTGTGGCAGGTCACATCGCGAATCGTCAACGATGCTTCGGTTGCTCAACCTGCGGCGCCGACTATTTCGCTGGCAGCTTATACTTCTGCTCCACGCGATCCGGACAATAGCACGAAACCAGACCTATCGAGAACAACGCGCCGAGACGCGGCGTGACAGGAATAGCACTATGAAGGCGGCCATTTTCGAACAGTTTCAGAAGCCGCTCAGCATTCGAGAAGTCCCCTCGCCAGATCCCAAGCCGGATTCTGCAGTGATCTCCGTGAAGGCCTGCGGGCTGTGTCGCAGCGACTGGCATGGCTGGATGGGCCATGACTCCGATGTGCATCTGCCTCACGTGCCCGGGCATGAACTTGCCGGTGAGATCGCTGCCGTAGGCAGCAATGTGCAACGCTGGAAAGTTGGTCAGCGAGTGACCGTGCCGTTCTGTTGCGGCTGCGGTTCCTGTACTCAATGTGTGTCCGGAAATCATCATATCTGCGACTCGTATACGCAGCCCGGGTTTACTCAATGGGGAGCCTTCGCAGAGTATGTCGAGATCCGTCACGCGGACGTGAATCTGGTTGCACTTCCGGAGACCGTCGACTTCGCCACAGCCGCCAGTCTGGGCTGTCGATTTGCGACATCGTTTCGCGGTATTGTGTTTCAGGGGAGAACTCAACCCGGTGACTGGGTCGCGATACACGGCTGCGGTGGCGTTGGGCTTTCGGCCATCATGATTGCCTCCGCGATCGGCGCGCGAGTTATTGCAATTGATATCAAACCGGATCGCCTCCAGATGGCTCGCCAATGCGGAGCAGCCGCGACCATTGACGGCACGACGACTGACGTGATTGCGGCTGTGAAAGAACTCAGCGGCGGAGGAGCTCAGGTTTCGATGGACGCACTCGGCAGTCGTCAGACCTGCTGGAACTCGGTCAAGTCGTTACGCAAGCGGGGTCGTCATGTGCAGGTCGGACTGATGTTAGGAGCAGAGGCGGATCCGCCGGTTCCGATGGGCGCAGTCATTGGGAATGAACTGGAAATCCTCGGCAGTCACGGCATGCAGGCCTTTGAGTATCCTCGGATGTTGTCGATGATCGCCGCCGGTACGATTAATCCTCGCCTGTTAATCAGCGAACGAGTCACTCTGTCAGAAGCAGCCGATCTGTTACCAAAGATGAATCAGTTCCCTGGCACCGGAGTGACTGTGATTGATCGGTTCTGTTGAGGATTCCGTACGACGCACTACCCGGGATTGTTTCGCATGGCCAAGTTTGTTCAGTTAGCGATATGCGGCTTTGCTCAGTTCATTGCGTTGATCGGGATTCTGATTGGCTGCGGATTTACTCCACAGTTGGCTCAACTGATTTCCTCGGCGATGAGCGGGCGGCCGTGGCAAGTCGGCGAGCTGGCTCGTCTTATTTCGTGTACCTGCGGTCCGATACTGCTTGGCACTTTTGTTACGCTGGGCCTGATCTGGTATGTTCGATCTTCGTTCCAGCTTTGGAAACGAATGGCGGATTTTCCGGAGCAGCCGTGGCGCTGGCGTGCTGACTGGGAATCCGGGCTGATTCGACTGTCCAACAACGCCGCGCTCGCTTTCTTTGTGGTCGCCACGATCAGCTATTTACTGATTGCTCTTCCTCTGGGGATTTATCTGGCCTCGCTGAAGAACGCGAGAATGGTCTATGCGTTTCTTGCTGTTCTCGCGTTGTTCCTGCTCTTCTTCATGCGGATGTTCTGGGTCAATCGAACTCGCAATCGTTCAACGCTGCAACTGGAGACATTGCCAGGTGTGGTCGGCGGACGCTTCTCTGGAATCGCGACGGTCCCGCTGTCATTCCCGAAGGATACGATCTTTCACGTCAAGCTGCGGTGTGAGCTCTCTCAGAGAGTTCATACACCATCGGGAACACGCAGTGATCCCATCAGTGTACTGACCGATTCGCAGAACGGGTCGCATCCATCGGACACTCAGACATCAACGGTTTACGAAGACGAAAAACTTGTGACGTCTGAAGATGCTGGCGCGAAAACTCAGAATACTGCAGTTCGCGTCGCGTTTGAAATCCCCTCAAACCTGCCGTCCACAGGGACCGTCACAGAAGTCAGCGTCGGCCAATACAATCCCACCGTGCGAACCACAAAATTCTATCGCTGGAATGTTCATCTTCGACTCAGCACCGAAAACGAACTTCGAGACATCGTCTTCGAAGTTCCGGTCTTCAACGTCCCTCAATCCCCGATGCCTGCCGAGCCACAGTGATCGTTTTAAGTGGAGTGAACCGTACACGAACCTATTGCGCGTCACGTCCTGAAACAGAATGTTTTTGTAAACGCAGCGTCGTCCAGTTATTCCGCGAATTCCCAAGCGGTGCGATAGCTGCCGTTTTGCTCAATCCAGCCGAGCAGTGTCTTGAAGAAGTCGTTGGCGCCCAAAGTCGCACTGTCGCCCACGAGAATCAGTTTTCGCTTGGCTCGAGTTAAGGCCACGTTCATGCGGCGAGCATCCGAAAGAAAACCGACTTCGCCGATTTCATTGGAGCGAACCAGCGACATCACGACGGCTTCTTTTTCTCGTCCCTGAAATCCGTCGACGGTGTCAATCTCCAGATGATCATAAACGGCATGCTCTCGCAGCCAACGAACTTGTGCCGCATACGGAGCGATCACCGCAATGTCCTTGGGGCGCAGGCCAGCTTCGCAGAGTGCATTCACCTGCTTCATGACGAGCTCGCCTTCCTGAGGATTACGTTTGCTCATGCCATCAGGTTCGATCTCTTCTGCCCAGCCAGTGCCGGCGGTGTCGATAAACGTGACTGGCTCGTCACTTATGCGATCACTTTGAAATCTGGGCAGATCCGACAGCACATGTTGCCGCACGGATTCATCGGCGATCAGCGTGTTGCCATAGAACGTCTCGGATGAAAACGCCATGATCGATTCGTGCATTCGATACTGCACCGTGAGTTGTCTCGTCGTCAGATCCCCGTAATGATTGACCAGTCGCTCCATCAGGCTAATTGCAAAACCTTCCTTGCGAGCTTCATCCGACAGAATCGTCGGCGGCAACTGCAGATGGTCGCCGGCCAGAATCAGTTTGTGAGCCTTCTTCAGAGGAACCCAGCAACCAGGTTCCACGCTTTGACAGGCTTCATCGATGACCAGCACATCGAACTTCAGGTCTTCGAGAATAGAATCATCAAACGTGGTCGTGGCACAAATCACGCGGGCATCTCGCAGGAGTTCAGTGACCACCTGCTGCTCCAGAATTCTTGACTGACGTTTCAGTTCACGAGCTTCCTGACGCTGCTGGCCTTTGAATCCAGCGGGCGGACGACCGCGAGTATACTTGGCGGCCTTTCGTTCAATCTGTTCCGCTTCGCGCATCATCTGATGTACGATCATCATGGATTCATGACGACCGGCCAAAACATCCAGAGAATGCTGCCGCAGATCTTCGGAAACTCGCGCGGGATGACCGAGCCGAATCGCGGGTTCGCCAATGGCCAGCAGTCGCTCCAGCAGATTATCGACGGCTGTATTGCTGGGAGCACACGCGAGAACTCGTTCACCGCGAGCCACCATCAGGCGAATCGCTTCGACCACGGTTGTCGTTTTGCCGGTTCCGGGTGGACCGTGAATAATCGCCAGATCATTCGCAGCCAGCACATGCTCAATGGCTTGATGCTGTGACGCGTTCAGACGTTGAGAAATCGGGCCAGGAAGCTTCACGTTTTTCTGGAATGTCGGCTCTCGTTCGCCCAGCAGAATATCACGCAGTTGCCCTAGTCGACCAGACGCATTTGCTCCGACTTGTAGTGCTGATGACTGCCGCTTGCGAGAAATTTCGTCGGGCGACAAATCCAATCGAAAACGATCACCGGACGGCCAGTCATCGACCGCTATCTCCAGCGTATCATTGCGTCGCGCGCTGACGACGCCCTGCAGAGATTCACTGTCTTCATCAGTGTCGTCTGACAGCAGAATCGGACTGCCAACTTTGAAGCGGTGCCACGGTAATCGATCGGGGGAACGGCGCTTGGAAAGAGTGATCAGATATCGCCCACCAAGCCCGGTTGTGTGATTCCGGATGACGAGATCCAGCAGAGTTTCCCCGGTGCGTTCAGCGGCTTCTGACGACTGAATCTTACGGCGTTGAGCCAGCCTCTGCCGTTCCGCCTCGCCCTCCAGTTCGAGCCAACGATGCAGTTTGCCAAAGTGCTGATCGGCTCTCAGCCCAGTTTTTTTCACAGTCATGAATTGCCAGAATTTCTTAGAGCGTCCGCCCCAAAAACAATGCAGGTGTTCAGGAGCTTACCGTTCCTGAACACCGGCGTATGATGAGACAGTCAACTACTTCTTTTTCGGAGGTCGATAAACGTGTGTGGGCTGGCCGAAGACGGATTCAGCAGCTTCCATCAGAGTTTCCGACAGTGTTGGATGAGCATGGATCGAATCGGCCAGATCGCGAGCCGTCGCGCCCATTTCGATGGCGATGACAGCTTCGGCAATCATTTCGCCCGCACCCGGGCCGACGATGCCCACACCGAGCACTCGCTGCTTGACGGGCTCCACGATGATCTTCGTGATGCCTTCCGTTCGCGCGATCGACTGGGCTCGTCCTGACGCTGCCCATGGGAAGCGATGAACGGAAACCTCGCGTCCCTGAGCGATTGCTTCGGCTTCCGTAATTCCGGCCCAGGCCAGTTCAGGATCAGTGAAGACGACGGCCGGAATCGCGATATTGTCGAATTCGACAGGTTCGCCGAGCAATGTTTCGACGGCAATCTTGGCTTCTCGAGTCGCCTTGTGAGCCAGCATCGGTTCGCCAGCGACGTCACCAATTGCCATCAGTTTTGGATCGGCTGTTCGCTGGTTCTTGTCGATCTTGATAAAGCCCTTTTCGTCCACGATCGCCTTTGTAAGTTCCAGCCCGAGACCTCGACCATTCGGACGACGTCCGACCGACACGAGAACTCGATCAAACACCTGTCGCGGCTCCACGCCGTCGCCTTCGAGGCTGGCCACGATGCCTTCCGGAGTTGGCTCCAGCTTAGCGACTTTGGTGTTGAGATGAATTGCGGCGAACTGATGAGCCAGTCGCTTCTGCAGTGGCACTACCAGATCGCGGTCAGCCCCTGGCAGCAAACCGGCAGTCATCTCCACGACAGTCACGGCCGAACCCAAAGCGGCATAGACCGAGCCCATTTCGAGACCGATGTAGCCACCACCAATAACCAGCAGGCGCTTCGGAATATCTTTCAATTCCAGTGCACCGGTGGAGTCCATGATGCGGTCGTCGCCGAGTGCAAACATGGGCGGCATCGCGGGTTGTGAACCAGTAGCCACAATGCAATGGTCAAAGCTGATCGTGCGAGTTGTCCCGTCAGGAGTTTTGACTTCCAGAGCATCGCTGCTGACAAACGTCCCACGGGCTTTAATCAGTTCCACGCCGCGTGCTTTGCAGAGACTTTCGATGCCGCCGGAGAGATTGTTGACGACAGTGTTCTTGAAAGATCGCAACTTATCGAGATTAATTACTGGCGCGGAGAAAGTGACGCCGCAATCTTCCGATTCAGCCGCTTCGTTGATCAGTTTGGCGACGTGCAGCAGAGCCTTGGAAGGAATACAGCCGCGGTTCAGGCAGACGCCGCCCGGCTTCACGCCGTCATCGATGAGCACGACTTTCATGCCGTGGTCCGCCGCAGCAAACGCCGCCGGATATCCGCCCGGACCACCACCAAGAACAACCAATTGTGCGTGTTGATCAGCCATTGAACCAGAACGCTCCGGATAGGGAGTGATTACAAAAACCTCTATTGCCGCAATTGCGGAGCGGAACTGTAACGGAACCCTCGGGCAATTTCAAAAGTCGCAGGCTTTGAGAGCTCAACCGTTATTTTTAGGGGGAATCGGGCTTCGCGGCCGAGGTTTTCGGTTCTGAAACGAATTGGATGTTTTGAAAGTAAAGGACTCGGAGGATTGCCCAGGCATTTCAGTGTCCCAGGAGTCGCAGGTGTTTTGGCGTTTGACTTCCATGGTCGCCCTGTCGTTCCGTCGAGACGAAGCTTTGCCTACGTGGCTGCGAACTGGTGGCAGAGATGCGTGTCGTCCCCTCAGTCGCTCCAGCCCCGGGACCAGATTAACCGCGGAAAGCTCTGTGGCGATGACGGATTTCCTGAAAGGATGTCGGTTAAGATGAGCCCGGCAGGCAGAACCTACTTCAGATGAACCTACACCTTCAAGCCCTCCTGAACGGTGGCCAGAATCTTCTTGAGCTGATCAAATCTCGCGGGTTTTACGAGGTGATGGTCGAAGCCCGCTTGCTGTGATGCTTGTCGGTCGGTGTCCTGGCCATAACCGGTCAGGGCGATCAGGACGGTGTTCTTCAGATTCGGGTGCTGCCGCAATCGCTTGGCGACTTCGTATCCATTCAGCCCTGGCAATCCGATATCCAGCAGGACGACGTCTGGGCGATATTCGATTGCCTTCTCAACGGCCGACAATCCGTCGTGTGCGGTTCGCACATCGTGGCCCGAGGCCTTGAGCAACATCAAAAATCCCAGCACGGTGTCCACGTTGTCATCCACGACAAGAACTTTGAGGTTAGTGGCGAGTGGTGAGTGCTGAGTGGTGAGGGAAGACGCATTCTGTGTCTCGCCACTCGCCACTTGCCACTCTTCACTCATCATCGGCAGTCGCACGACGAACTCGCTGCCTTCACCCAGTGTGCTGAACGCTTCAACCTTGCCGCCATGCAACTCGGTCAATCTTTGAACGAGAGCGAGGCCGATTCCCAAACCGCCCTGAGACCGATCGAGCGATCGATCGGCCTGCGTAAACAGATCGAAAATATGTGGAAGCAACGCCGGAGAAATCCCAACACCCGTGTCGCGAACTCGGATAACGACGGAGGAAGTGGTGAGTGGCAAGTGGTTAGTGGCGAGAGAGGGGGCAGGAGTGGTTAGTGGCAAGTGGTTAGTGGTGAGGGACGGATTGGACGTTGCTTTCTCGCCACCCGCCACTCGCCACTCATCACTTTTCTCTTTCTCGCCACTCGTCACTCGCCACTCTTTTCTCCAGCGCGCGTCGAAGGCCCGATAGCATCCGACTGATTTCCGCCGACACCGTGAGCAGCGAATCCAGGGTTGATTGATTGAGCAGGCCCACTCGTTGACTGAGAAGCAAGTGTGTTTCGACTTCCATCAGCGATCCCCTCGCCACGCTCAGGAAGTTCAGGAATTCCTTCGTGTGCTGACGTCCCTGCCCCTCCGCGATGTTGGCTGGCACCGACGCTGCCGCTCTGCGAATCTGGCTGGTTAATCCGAAGAGTTCCTCCCTGGGAAAACTCTTCGTCGCCGCGTAACACTGCTCCGCCAGACTCATCGCTGCCTGCCAGACCTTGAGTTCTCGGTAGTGCTGCACTGTCATGGCGGGGCTTGCGCTCCTTGTGGTCTCTACTCTACCACACTTTTCAAGCGCCTACTTTCTTTGGGGAATTCCACTCGTCACTCGCCCCTCGCCACTCTTCTCCTTCTCGCCACTCGTCACACCTCCAGCAAATCGTCGACAAGATGCTGAAGTTGCCCCACCTGACGTTCGATGATTCCACGAGCCTGTTGCTGAGTTCGATTCTCGCTGGACTTCTGCAAACCCAGAAGCTGGACTGCGTTGGCGATCGGAGCGAGCGGACTACGCAGCTCGTGACTGAGCATCGCCAGAAACTCGTCCTTGCGACGATGGAGATCGGACAGCTCGGAGGCCTGCGACAACATTTGCTTCTCGAGCCGTCGTCGTTCGGAGATGTCGCGAATATTGCACTGGATGACGGGGTGATGGCCTTCCTCGTACTTGTTCGCCACCATTTCGACCGGATGTTTCATGCCGTGACGATCCTCCAGCGGCAAACTTTCGTACCGAATTGAACCGAGTTCGTCGAGCTGCTGCATGGCCGACACGCTGGCCTGTTTGTCTTTCAGGAAACCGATTTCCCAGAGTTCTTTTCCCAGGAAATGTTCGGCCGGATAGTCGAGAAGCGTCGTCAGGAACGGATTGACTTGTGTGATCTTGCGAGTGATTGCGTCGAGGATCAGAATTCCATCGTGTGCCCCTTCGAAGAGTCGACGAAAGCGAGTTTCCGAGTCTTCCAGTTTCGACCGCGCTCGTTTCGTGTCTGTGATGTCCACGTGACTGATAACGACGCCCGAGTTTCCGTAACGCATGCGATTCGCGTGCATCGCATACCACTTGTCTCTGTCAGGAGCGGGACAGGAATACTCCGCAACGAATTCTGCACGAGAACCGTTCAGCACCGCTTCCAATCCCTCAATGGCCGCAAGACTGTGCGGTGTGCCTTTAACGATGGAATTACGGCAGAGATCAAGATAATTTAGACCAACCGACGAAGCATCCATGGCACCGCCGTTTTCAACCGCCAAAAAATCCCACGGTTTGTTGACCGCAAGGATATTGCTGAGGTCGTCAAGGACGACAACGTGCTCCGGAAGTGAATCGAGAACACCTCGCACAAATTCTCCGCCGGCTCGCACGATTTCGGAGGCATTCTTTTCGGCCGTCACATCGAACGATGCGAGCATCGCATGGGCCGGATGTCTGTCGGCACCTTCACCCTGGAAGAAAACCTGCTTTCGCACTCGTAGCCAATGAACTTCGCCGTTGGGCCAAACTACGCGATGGTCCATGGCAAACCAGCCCTCGCCTGTCGGCGAAAGAGATTCAGCAATGCGGCGCTGCAGTTCCGGGATGTCGTCCGGATGGAACGTGCCGTGAACTGCAGCTCGGGGCACGGTCAGAGCCAGTGCGGAAAGCCCCAGCTCAGCTTCGAAGAATTCGTACTTCCGATCCGACCCGCGAAGCATCATCTGTCTGAGATCGGCTCGGCCGTCCGGGTCATCCTCAACGATCAGTATCCGCTGATTCGAAATGCTCATACTCGATCATCGCTTTCGGGAAATGACAGAACGGTGTTCGTTAGCCAATAGGAAAAAATGATTTGCAGGATTTGCAAATGGGCCGGATGACTCACCGGTTTCAGGTGATACGCATTGGCTCCGTGCTTGTAGCAAAAGCCCACATCGCGGGCAGCGCCAATGCGGAAACGGTCGAGGCAGCGTGACCTGCAATGCACAGTCCGACCGGCGAGCGCCGATCATCTCCAGAGCTTCCTGAATCACCTCATTCAGGTCCACAGTTTCCAGTTCGAGAGCCGATCGGCCCACGCGTGAGAAATGCAGCAGTGAATCGAGCAAACTGTCCATTCGAACGGTCAACCGCATCAGGTTCTCGACTCGCTTGTGATTCTCCGTGTCCAGGAACTTCGCCGACTCCAGCAACTGATGTGCGTACTTATGGATTCCTCGAAGAGGTTCTTTGAGGTCATGCGATGCCACGTAGGCGAATGCATCCAGCTCGTCGTTGCTGCGTGTCAGGTCAGCATTCAATTCGGTCAGGCGTTCCGCGCGTGAGACAACCAATTCCATCACCAGCATTCTGAGTCGCAGTGCGGAATCGATCTCCATCTCGGACCATGACATTGCCCGTTCTTTGACGGTTTCGATGAAGAGCTCAAAAGACCCTCTCGGCGTGAGACGCGGTCCATTGGGACCGGTGACTGCGAGTTTGGTGTTCGGATCACCTGCCCAGTTCACGGTCTGCGCAGTCTCCGGTCGAAACCACAAAATCAGATCGCGCGTTCGCCGGGAAACTCTGACGGCCAAAAGTCCGCTTCCGACGTCCGCAAAATCTTTGGCACAGGGGAAAATTGACGAAAGTTGATGGGTCACAAAGACAGGTCGAGTCGTTGATTCAAACTCAGGGCGATGATTCAGCCATTCGGCCAGCAAATCCAGTTGATGTGTCGCAGGAGTTTTCCCCGAGCACCACCAGCGGTTAAGATGGAACAGAGCTGCGCCGCCTGCATCCAACGCATCAAGCAGCGATGGTTCGTTGTCGCTCAGAGCCATCAGATCGCCGGCCTGAGCCGCTTTTGAGACCAGCTTCTGGTGAACTTCCTCCAGCTTGAGTCGGTAAGCCAATTGCTCACGCTGCTCGACAGACTTAAGTTGCAGGGAAACGACCTGTGCCAGAAACTCGCAGGCGGTTCGAATTCGATGCGGAAACTGCGTTGGAGTATTGTGATGTCCGACGACAAGGCCCCAAAGCTGGCCATCGATCAGAATGGACATCGCCAGCGACGCCGCGACGCCCATGTTCGCGAGGTATTCCGTGTACATGACGGACGTGCCTCGCAGAGCACAATGCGTCATATTCAGCGGTCGGCCCGTATCCGGATTGGCTAACGGGACCATTTCAACAAGCGGCGCCGCAGCATTAGGAACTGGTCGTATCCATATCCGTGTAAAGATATCGCGCGCTTGTTTTGGAATGTCAGCTTCTGGATAATGCAAGCCCAGTAGCGGGGCCATATCGGCTCGTTTTGCTTCTGCAAAGACCTCGCCGTGGTGATCGGCATGAAATCGATACACCATCGTTCGATCAAGGCCTGTCAGGCGTCGAACTTCTTCGGCCACCTGATGGCAAAAACTCTTCAGGTTGCTTGTCGCTTGAATTCGGCAAACAGCCGATTTGATCAAATCGAAATAGTCGTACTCTTCATTGCTTGTCACACCAGAAGTTCTTCGTTCGGTATTTTCAAATCCGAGGATCAATACGTCGCCCTGCGTATGAACGCAGACGTCGAGAGTGCTTACCGCCGTACTTGCTGGCAATGTGAATGCGTATTTCGTCGAAGATTCAATCGAATCATGTTCCAGAATTTCTCGAAGGCGTTGTTCGTTTGCCGCTCCAATCACGCTCGACACTGGTTTACCGAGCAAGGTTTCGGGTGCCGCCAGTAGAAATGCAGCAGTATTTTCGCTCGCCTGAAGAATCGAGAAATCGGTGATTCTTAGCACGAGCAATGCGCCGTGGGATTGGATGCAGCCGGGTGCCTGAACCGGTTCGCTTTCGCAGGTGGCCAGCGTTTGTCCATGCCGAACGATGCTGTAGGGCCCGTCGCCCAAGGCCGGCGGAGCTGGATCTGGAGGTGATGCTTCGCTCATACTTTGAATCTTCCCTCGGTGACTAATTTCGTGGCTGATGAGTTCTGGGATTTGGAAAATTCGTCGACAATGCTAACGGCCGATGTGAGTGACCACTTCACTCGAAACGTCACGCGTTTCCAAAGGAAATAGCCAGTCGGCCAAAGTGACAAACGTCGCGTTGGCGCTAGCGACGATTTCGTTGTCCTGGTCCAAAGGTTCTGCGTTGTGTGTCAGAAACTGCCGAAACGACTGCCATCGCGAGCTCGTGTCGGCTCCATATCCATTGAAAAATGCAGCACCCGTCTGGGGCGTCAGTCCCAGTTGCAAGGAGAGGAGCTTCGTAATTACCTGCCCGCCAAGAGTTGCTCCTTCAACAACATAAAGGCAACCTAATACTTCGGCGGGGGATTTCAGAGAGGGAAGCACCAAACATTCATCGTCCGCTGAAGTTATCTGCCCCATAGTTCTAAGATCGAACTCCAGGAGCGGCGATTTCTCACGCTCGGCCCAGACGTATTCCGTATCAGACCAAAACTTGTTGATCCTGCTCTGCAACTGTTGCTCGAGCGGGACGTAGAATCCTCTGAACCGAGCCAGCAAATCTCGGTACATTTCGAGCGACAGCGATGGGTCGAGCAACGGCATTTGCGATTCGATGGCAGCGTGATTGCGAGCCGTCTCGTTGCGAAGTCTTTGAAGAAGCATGATCTGCTTTCGTTAACATTGAAGAAGGTCTAACGTTTTTGATCTGTTAGCCGAACGGTCGGCGGGGCTTTTCAACAACGACCTGTTTAAAGGGTTAAGCCCAATTCATCGCCCCGGAACGGCACGACCTGCTCGGCAACCGTTGCCAGGATCTTTTGCAGCTCTTCAAAGCGAGCCGGCTTCACGAGATGGTGTGTGAAACCGGCTGCACTGGATGTCTGTCGGTCTGAATCCTGACCGTAGCCCGTCAATGCCACCAGAACAACATGCTTCAAGTCGGGATGTGCTCGCAGTTGCTTGGCGACTTCGTAGCCGTTGAGCCCCGGCAGGCCAATGTCGAGCAGGACAATGTCTGGGCGATATTCGATCGCTGCCTGAACGGCCTTCAATCCATCATGGGCCGTCTGGACATCATGTCCCGAAGCCCGCAACAGCATTGAGAAACTCAAGACTGTGTCAACGTTGTCATCGACAACAAGAATTCTGAGTGGCGGGGGATTGGCGAGTGGTGAGTGGTGAGTGGTGAGATCAGTTCTGGATTCTACCTTCTCGTCACTCGCCACTCGCCCCTCGCCACTCTTCACCGGCAGTCGTACGATGAACTCGCTGCCCTGCTTGAGCGTACTTAGAACTTCAACCGTTCCGTTGTGCAGTTCCGTCAGTCGTTGCACGAGTGCCAGCCCGATTCCCAATCCGCCCTGCGAACGGTCCAGCGAGCGATCCGCCTGAGTGAACAAGTCAAAGATGCGGGGGAGCAGATCTGCGGTGATGCCGACACCGTTGTCTCGTATCCGGATCACGGCAGTGGCGAGTGGCGAGGGACGAGTGGCGAGATCAGTTCCAGATTCGGCCTTCTCGCTACTCGTCACTCGCCCCTCGCCACTCGCCACTAATTCAACCGTCAGCCAGATGTGACCGGCTTCGTCCGTGTACTTGGCCGCATTTGTCAGAAGGTTCACAACGACCTGTTCCAGGCGTGCGGCGTCGGCATTGAGCCAGATGGATTCCGACGGCACCGAAACGGAAAACTCATGCCGACGCTTTTCAATCAACGGGCGAACTGTTTCGATCGCGCCTTCGATGATGTCGCTGATCGTGACGGGAACGCGGCGAAGCTGCACCATCCCAGTTGTGATGCGTGAAACTTCCAGCAGATCATCGACCAGGTGCTGCAGTTGGGCCATCTGTCGCTCGATAATCGCACGTGACTGCCGCTGGACGAGACTCTCCGTGCCTTTTTGCAGTCCCAGCATTTGTACGGCATTGGCGATCGGTGCCAGCGGACTTCGCAGCTCATGGCTCAGCATCGCCAGAAACTCGTCCTTGCGACGGTGCAAGTCCGAAAGTTCTGCCGCCTGATTCTGCATCTGTTTTTCGAGTCGACTGCGTTCGGTCACATCACGAGCGGATGCGAATACTCCCTGCAGCTTTCGTTCGCGGTCGTAAAACGTTGTGGCGTTGTAGGACACGATCGTTTCCTGCCCGTTTCGTGCGCGGGCCGTGAGTTCGTAGTCTGTGACCTTGCCTTCTGAAAGAACTCGCTTGATTCCAGCTTCGGCTCGTTCAGGATCAGTGAAGTAGTCCTTAAACGGGGCGCCGATGAGCTCATCGCGAGTACACCCGGTAAGCAACTCCATCTGTTTGTTAACATCGCTGATGATTCCCCGCGGGTCCGTCGTCATCAACGCGTCGATGTTCGATTCAATCAGGGATCGTGTGTAAAACTGCTGATCGCGGACTCGCTGATCCAGCAGCATTCGTTCGGCTTCGACCTGTTTACGAGCCGTGTTGTCCGTGCCGATCAGGAGATATCCAATAATCTCATTTTGAGCATCTCGCAGTGCGGTCACTGAGACGACAGCGGGAAATCGGCTGCCGTCTTTGCGGATGTAGGTCAATTCGTAAATGTCTTCGATTCCTCGAGATGCCTTGAATACGAGGGCCTCAAAGCCAGGTGTAATCGGAGTGTTCAGCTCAACGCTCAGCGACTTCGCACGTGCGACAACTTCCTGCGGGTCAGAGATGTCAGCCGGAGTGATCGTGTTCATGACCTCCGCCGCCATGTAACCCAGCATCCGTTCCGCACCAACGTTAAAAATCTGGATGACGCCCTTCGCATCCGTGGCAATGCTGGAAAAATTCGCGCTGTTGAAGATAGCACTCTGCAAGGCCCCAGCCTTCACCAGCGCTTCTTCGGCTTGTCGGCGAGCGGTGACGTCTTCCATCGCCAGCACCAGCAACTCGCCGTGCTTCCCGGCCTGAAGCTTGCGAGCGTTCAGCAGCATGACTCGGCGACCGATGTCCGGGAACGTGTGTTCGAGCTCGAAGTCGTCGAACACGGAACTCTTGGGGACGATGTCTTCCAACAGAGTTCGCAGGTCAGGAATATCCCATTGACCATTACCAAGTTCGTAGATCAGTCGCCCTTCAGTCTCCGCCGGAGACACGTGAAACGTTTGGTAGAACGCCCGATTCGCGCTCCGAACCCGCAGCGTCGCGTCCAGAATCAACAGCGGCTCTCGCACCGTATCGACAATGTTCTGCGAGTAGTTCTGGATGTCGTCAATCAGTGGAATTGAGTCTGTCATGGCTGAATTTCGAATCCGTTCGAAGTTTTCTTAAAGGCATAAAAAAAGCCGATGTGGACGAACCTCGCAATGAGATTCCTCCACATCGGCTTACCGCTTGACCTGCACCTGAATTGATCAGAGTGCCGTTCTTTTAGTCTTCCGCAAACAATTTTTAAGTCGGCCAAAGCTCAATAGAACTCCTGCCGTCGAGGGATGATACAGATTGTGGTCCAGAATGCACGCTATTGTTCCAAACTTGCACAGCGGCGCATTACTCCGGAATGCGACTGGCAGTATGGTGTAAAAGTTCGCTGCGTTAAAAGAAGAGGTACCTACTGGCTGAAAAATGGTCTGCCTGCGTTCTGCTGGTCACGCCCTACAGGGCTGAGACGCGAGCCGATCTGGGGATTGATGGTGCACGGCACCATTGTTGCTGTCCGCTACGGATGTTGCTGTCCGCTACGAAATGGGGAAGCGGCGGAAGAGGCTGGCGAACCATAAAGGCAGAACCGCGATCGATGCAAAGATGGGGATGTTTGATCCGGCACAGCAGATATGTGCTGGTGGAAGGAAATCGACCCAGTTCTGTTTTCCGTCGCTGGATGTTTCCAGAACGAGAAACGCTGCCGGCACAGGAAACGAATAGACGCGCAGAGTTGGCGACACGAAGTAGCTAAAGAAGAATCCGAAATAGACGCCTGCACTCGCGCCAACGACAAACAGAAGATAGAAAGTCATCAACCACGTGGCCGTCGCATTGCGGCGGACAAGCGACTTATACGCCGTGAACGCAAGCCAAATAAAAGTGCCAACGATAATCGGAATCAAGAGGAGTACCATCTTGCGAATGCCTCGGCAATGTAAGGTTTTGCAGATACCGACCCGTGTGAATTGCACTACAGAAGAAGATAGTATCAGGGCACCGCGGCCACGCACTTGCAAGAGGCCATGCATTTGATAGAGCCGTTGTTCGCTGGCACCGTTGTTCGCTCAAAACGGTTCCGTTCGAGAGTAGCAGGATTCGCGAGAATTCGATTACCGTCCCAGTGGCACCCCGAATTCTCACGAATCCGGCCACAGAAAAGAATCTCACTCGAACCCGCGTGAGATTTGCAGCGACGCCAGTGTAACTTCACAATTCGATTGTTCTTAGATCGCCTGTTTGACTCACATTACCATTTGTCTACCGGGCCATTGGGCACCGGAATTTCGACGTCGGTGAGTACTCCCGTGCGGTTGCCGTCGATTGGACCGGCTTGTCGAATGACAGCGATCGCTGCGTCCATTTCTGCCCGCGTTCGAATCTGCTGGAAGTCTCCTCGCAGGCGTTTCAGAATTCTCATCCCCTTCAAGTACCAGTGCGCCATCTTGCGAAATAGTACGATGGCTCGTTCACTGCCGTGGCGTTCTTCGAGGCAGGTGAATTGCTGCAGCATCAAAGTGAGTCGCTCGTCGAATGTTCCGGCTGGTGAATAGCTGCCGGTCTGCTCCCATTCGCTGAGTTGCCGGAAGATCCACGGATTTGCCAAAGCCGCGCGGCCGATCGACACGCCGTGACAGCCGGTTTCGCGAATCATGCGAGCGGCGTCTGCGACATTGCGAACATCTCCGTTGCCGATGATTGGGATTTTCTGTACCGCTTCCACGACGGCTCGAATGCCGGGCAGGGAGACGGTGCCGCCAAAGCCTTGTTCCCGAGTTCTCCCGTGGATGGCCACGGCGGCGACTCCGACCTGTTCGAATTCGCGAGCAAACAGTGGGGCTGTCAGGCTGGTTGAGTCCCAGCCGAGTCGCATCTTGACACTGACCGGAATTTTGACGGCTTCGACAACAGTCTGCACCAGCTTCATCGTGCCATCCGTGTTGCACATCATCCCGGCACCAGCTCCAGCGCCGGCGATGCGATTAACGGGGCAACCCATGTTGATATCGATCGTATCAACGCCCAGCTCGACCAGTAGCTGAGCGGCATCCGCCATCACCTGTGCTTCGCTGCCAAAAATCTGGACTGCGAAAGGGCGATCTTCCGGATGCGTTTCGACCATTTGCATCGTGCGTTCATTTCGACTGACCAGCGCGCGAGCGTTGACAAGGTCCGTCGTGGCAAGTCCGATGCCTCCGATGCGACGCACGATGCGGCGAAAGGGCAGAGTCGTGAATCCGGCGAGAGGCGACAGCAAATAGCGACTGCTGAGCGTTAGCGATCCGTAACACAACGCAGGTTGAAAGGCTGGCCGCTCAATTTCTGTGCGCGCGGCCGCAGCACCGTCTGTCGCCGGCTGAGCATTTCGAAACACATCAGGAATCGCGCTGCGAATGAGAAGTACTCCGTGAGATTAAAGA
>CAIXQV010001191.1 GCA_903921605.1 uncultured Planctomycetaceae bacterium
CTTCTGCGGCGGAAAAGTTGTCGTCGCAAGAGACGGCCGATCGACGGGCCCCATGATTCATCAGGCCGTTGTCTCTGGGTTGCTCGCCACTGGGTGCGAAGTGCTGGATGCCGATGTCTGTACAACTCCAACCTGTGGTGTCCTGGTCAAGCATTATCAGGCGGCTGGTGGTTTGCAGATTACGGCCAGCCATAATCCGATCGAATGGAACGGCCTGAAGCCATTTGCTCCGGATGGCTCGGTCTTCAACAAAGATCTCGGGCAACAGTTGATCAACATTCTGGAGACAGACGCGATCGTCTGGAAAAACTGGTCCGGTATCGGCAAAGTGACAAAACTGGTTGATCCTTCAAAGCCGCATATCGACAAGGTTCTTTCACTGGTCGATGTGGAAGCGATTCGCAAGAAGAAGTACCGAGTTGTCCTCGACTGCAATCATGGCTCGGGTGCCACGTGTGGACCTCGTTTGCTGGAAGCCCTGGGATGTGAAGTGGTCGTTCTGGGCGGAACTCCCGACGGCCGCTTCGAACATATTCCTGAACCCACCGAAAAGAATCTCGGCGACCTTTGCCGAGCCGTCATCCAGCATAAAGCCCACGCTGGTTTTGCTCAGGACCCTGACGCAGACCGCATGGCGATCGTCGATGGCGACGGCCGCTACATCGGCGAAGAACTGACTCTGGCACTTGCTGCCGATTTTGTACTTGAACGTCGTAAAGGTCCGTTCGTTGTTAACGGGTCCACCAGTCGAGTCACCGCTGACATCGCCGCCAAACATGGCTGCCAGTTCCATCGCAGTTACGTCGGGGAAGCTCATGTGTGTGCCAAGATGAGATCTGTGCAGGCAGTGCTTGGCGGCGAAGGAAACGGTGGCGTCATCGAGCCGGCCGTTGGTTACGTTCGTGACAGTTTGGTCTCGATGGCCTATGTGTTAGCAGGCATGGCGGACAAGAAGAAGACTCTGGCGAAGTGGGCCGATTCTTTACCATTCTACACCATCGTCAAAGACAAGATCACCTGCCCGGCGAATGCGGTTCCTGCAGCCTGTGAAGCTCTGCGAAAAGCCTTCCCCGACGCAGAAGCCCGCGACGGTGACGGGCTGCGACTCGACTGGTCCGACCGCTGGGTCCAGGTCCGCGCCAGCAACACAGAACCCATCATCCGCATCATCGCCGAAGCTCCGGAGACAAAAGACGCGGTGAAATTGATCGATGAATCGATGAAGGTTGTAGCAGAAGCGGTCGCTCCGTACGTGAATTAGGCAATCGCCACAAGCAAACATGTGTCGAACCCTCAACAGCCTCGTCTGCACGCGAATGAGCTCCAACTTCGATTTGGCTGCGTTTTTCGACGAGTCATCGAAGAACGTTCCAGCACTTTGGAGATTCAAGCCGTAAATCAATCTGTTTGATCAAACTGGATCGTCAATTTTCGACTCATTAACGATTAAGTCGAAACAGAATCGCCCTCGCGAATTTCGCCCAGATCATTGTCAAGAACTGATCGTTCGAGGACATTATCGGGACTGATGACCCTGATGGGTTAAACGCCCTGAAAACAGGATGATGCCTAACGCTGCGAATATGCAGAGCTGATGCGACGCCGCACTTCCGGAGAGTCTGACCATGCAAAATCACAAATACGTTGAACGCTTCGTTAATCTGTTGGACCCAAAGAACAACACGATCTTCAACATGTCCGTTGAGGAAGCGACCACCCGGCTAGGGTCTGGCGATCCTGCAAAAGTCCGTCAGATTGATGGGCAGTTTGCGCTGGTACATCAGAACGGGCATATCATTCGAATGGCTCGATCGATTGGTCGGCCGATGCGATATTTTCTGGCCAAACAAGTCGCCGGACCTTGCCTGATCGTGGCGGAGCGAATCGACGAGATCGCCAACTGGCTGAAGAAGGAAGGCCTCGCTGAACAGTTTCATCCGTCCTACACGCGCATGGTGCCGGCTCATCATATTCAGGAGCTGGCACTTATCGGCTGTCCGGATCCCAGCCCGGCGTGTACTCGCTTTTTCACTCCGGAACGAAATCGACTGAGCAATAATCTGGATGAAATTGGTTACGCTTACATCGCCGCGATGCAGCAAGAGGTTTACCGCTGGCTGGACCAAATCCCGACAACAGAACCGATTGGAGTACTCTTCAGCGGCGGCATCGACAGCGGTGCGGTTTTCCTCGCAATCTATGATGCCCTGCTCAAGCGCGGAGAATCGCCGGGAAGGCTCAAGGCGTTCACTCTGTCACTGGATTCGCGTGGTCAGGATGCGGTGCAGGCTCACGAGTTCCTGTCGGCACTGGATCTCGGGTTGTTTCTGGAAGTGATC
>CAIXQV010001192.1 GCA_903921605.1 uncultured Planctomycetaceae bacterium
CGACGGGCGTACAGTACACCCGTCGCTCCGCCGACGGGAATACACGCAGCCAGCAAAGAACAAGAGTTGTCACCTCCGCGCGTCAACAACACGGCTATCGCTGATAAATCGGCAGGAAGCCTTTATCCAGTTGCAGCATGATGCAACTCAGAGCCGTCACGTAAACTGTGCCCACCTGAGGATCCGGCCAGCCGCCACCAGCCTGCATTTCTCGCACGAGCTTACCATTCAGTTCGTCACGATACTTCGTCCAGTCTTCACCCCCGGTTCGATACACGACCTGAGCAAAGTAGAAATGCATGTAGTGCCAATGCCCGTTGTTGCTGGCGACAGATTTGTCCGGCCAAATATGAGTCTTGCAGAAGTTCCGCATTCGCAGGGTTAACTCGGTGTCATACTCGCCCGCATTAAACATCGCCGCCAACGATGCGGCGGTAATCGGCGGTCGAGCACCACCGCCTCGAATGCTGTACTGCACGCCTCCGTCGGTTGTTGTGCATTTCTCGATATACACCTTGGCTCGATCAATGATCTCTTTGGAAACCGGAATGCCTGCGTTGCGACAAGCTCGCAATCCCTGCACCTGAGTAATACAGGTTGAACCTTCATCGAAGTTGCTGCCTTCTTTCGCCGACACATAACCCCAGCCACCATCGGGCGTCTGAGCATCCGCGCAGAATTGGACCGCACTGGTCAGGACGCCTCGTATTTCTTCACGCCGCTGTACGTCTTCTTCTTCGCCATAGACCTGGCTCAGGAACAGCATGGAGAAACCGTGACCGTAGGTGTAGTGATAGTCTTCGCGGTATCCGATGAGTCCATTGGGGCGGCTCATGGACAACAGATAATCCACCGCCAGGCGAATTTGTCGTGAATACTTGCCGGAAGTCGTCGTGGACCCTTCTGCCAGCATTGCGGTTCCGGCCAGAGCAGTCATCGCCACACGGTACTGCCCGCCATTGGCTTCCCAATATCCCTGTCGCTTTTGAAGACCTGCCAGATAGTCCAGAGATTCCTCCACCGCCGTGTCGATCTCTGCATCGGCCTGGGCGGGAGCTGACGCAATCGCCACAGTCAGATATCCGAAGACACCTGCCAGAATGATCGCCCATCGACATGTTCTGTATGCCATAACGTGACAGCTCAATTCACAGAAGGAGAGTTTTCCGTTGAAGCCGAAGATCAGTTCAACGCCCACGGATTGTTTTCTTCTCAGACGTTTGTAGCAAGTCGATTCACAAGATTCGCCCCAATGCGAGAGTGAACTATCTTCTGGAGCATCAAGCAACAAAGCGAGGAATTCCGGCAATTCGCGGTTGTAACCAACACCTTGGGTACTTCAGGCCGGGTTCAGTTCAGACGTTTCAAGTCCCGCGATTCAGGCAAGAATCTAACCCCACCCGGGTTTACCTTGGTGGTCTTCAGGCTTTTGCACCACTGACTTCAGCCGGCGATCTCCACTGACTTTTTTCGTCCGGCTCATACTCACGCGTTGTCTGTTGGTGGATTGAAACACAACTGGTGCAGAAGCAGATGAACCACCGGGGCGGGCAGGCTGTTGATTTAGTCGCACGATCAGCCGCAGGGCGTTAGCCCCCGGTTGTTTTGCTGTGTTTTTGCGACGAGAACCGGACGCTAACGCGTTCCGGCTAATTAAATCGACAGCCTGCGGGCCCGGGTAGCGTATGACGAATTACGCGATCTGCGATTTTCTTCGATGCTCAAACCAACCGACGGCTACTGATACCAAACCGGAGGACGGAGAATGATCGGGCCCTTGGGATCAATCCGAAAACGATAAGCAGGGAAAGCTTGGCAATTCGGCAGCCAAAATATGCACTCAGAGTTCCCTCAAAATCGTTCCCCGGAAGAAATCCCCTCTGGCAGACCAGTTTTGCACGGGTAAACTCAACGCCGCTTGGCCAACAGGACAGAAACCGTCCCCCCCAAATATTCGCTCGAGGATTGCTCCCGGCGTTTCGGTCTGCCCGAGGTCTTAATTTCTGAGCTGGCAGTTGTTCTCAATCACGCAAGGAGGATTTCATGGCTGCTCTTATCCCCGCGACTCGCACGCCTCAGGCTGATTCGTCACATCAATTGGCGACGGATGTCCGTAAGGCCCTGCTGACTGAAGATGGGCTCGACATTGCTTCGCTGGTCGTTCGTCGCATTCCGAATGGCGTCTGCCTGGAGGGAGTCATCCACGTACACGGTGATGACGTGGATGTTTGTCGAGCCATCCGGAAACTCGAAGGAGTCGGCGAAATCCTGAATCACCTCGTTGTTTGCTGGAATTGCCCGGAACCCGGGCCGCAGGTGACTGAAGACGACATATTCTGAGCATTGACATTTGAGCAACTGAGCTTGCTCATGACGGGTAAGTTTGCCGTTGTGGTCTATAATCCCGCGTGCTCCCGCACCATCTTCGGGAGATTCCACAACCGCATTCCGCTGCCTTTGTCGGTGTACCAGGATTCATGGCCAGTTCAGATATTGTGATTCGAGGGGCTCGCGAACATAACCTTCGCAACATCAGCCTGTCACTGCCGCGCAACAAACTGATCGTGATGACCGGAGTCAGCGGCTCCGGCAAGAGTTCTCTGGCATTCGATACCCTGTATGCGGAAGGTCAGCGTCGCTACGTTGAATCCTTGTCGACGTATGCTCGCCAGTTCCTCGGCCAGATGCCCAAGCCCGATGTGGATTCGATCTCCGGGCTCGCTCCGTCGATTTCGATTCAGCAAAAATCCACCAGCCGCAATCCACGCAGTACGGTTGGGACGATTACAGAAATCTTTGACTACCTGCGAGTTCTCTACGCGCGAGTCGGGCAGGGCTACTGCTACGTTTCCGGCAAACCTATCAAAGCGCAGTCGACGGATCAGATTGTTGACAGCCTGCTGAATCAACCGGCCGGGACAAAGTATCAAATCCTGGCTCCGATCGTACAGAATCAAAAAGGTGAGTTTCGAGATCTCTTCGAGGACCTGCTGAAGAAAGGTTATCTGCGGGCCCGCATTGACGGCGAAGTGATCAATCTGAGCGATGCGCCGGTTTTGCGTAAACATCATAAGCACAATATCGAAGTCGTGATCGATCGCCTTGTCGCCGGGGGAACTCAACGGACCCGCGTGGCCGAAGCAGTCGAGCAAGCCTTAAAGCTGGCCGATGGACAGTTGATCTGCAGTGTTGAACGAACCGGGAATGCATCGAGCAGGACGTCTGGCGAAAACACAACAGCACCGAATGACGAACAAAGCCTGCAAAGTCTCCCGGCGCCGCCTCGAGCAGTTCGCCGCGCGAAGTCGGCGAAACGAGCTGCGGCTTCAAGAACTCCCGGCGATGCGGATCTGGTGGCCGAAGATGGTCTGGAGCTGGACTCAGACGCAGACGGCTTCGATGCAGATTCCGACGGGCCCGAAGGATCAGGCCCGACGGC
>CAIXQV010001193.1 GCA_903921605.1 uncultured Planctomycetaceae bacterium
AAACGACATCTCCTCTGTCTGGTGCGACAGGGGCTTGTTTCACTGGATCCGGAAACCGGCGAACAGAATTTCTCTTACTGGTTCCGTGCTCGAGTTCACGAATCCGTGAATGCCGCCCGCCCGCTGGTGATCGATGATCAGATTTTTCTGTCAGCCGCTTATCAGGTCGGATCGGCTTTGCTGAAAGTGGGAGCCGACGGAAAGTCTTACACCGAAGTCTGGCGAGACAAAAAGAATCTGCTCACCCACTGGTCCACTCCGATCTATGTGGACGGCTGCATTTACGGATTCAGCGGCCGGCATGAGAACGAAGGGGAATTACGCTGCATTCAGTTGTCAGACGGCAAAGTGCTGTGGTCATCAACGGGCTTCAACGGGGACTTGTCTGATCTGGCTCGTGACCGTACCACGGGAAATATCGTGGAAGCGAAGACCGGAAAAGTGATCCCGTATCCATTCTTCGGACGAGGCTCCAAGATCAGGGCCGGCAACAAGTTTATTGTGCTGGGCGAGCGAGGCACGATCTCGGTCGTGGATGTTGACAAAGAGAAGTTTGTGGAACGCGGCCGATTCTTTTTGAGCGAGATCGATTATCCAGCGTGGGCTGCACCGGTGCTGTCGAACAGCCAGATGTACCTGCGGAGCGAGAAGTGGCTTGTCAGGATAGATCTGTCAAAAAAATAGGCGCATCGCGGGATTGATGAAGAGGTTGAACGCCATTCCGCGCGAGCGTATGTGGCGATCTGGTCGAGGATTGTTTCCTGCTATTCATTCCATCAGAAAGTACTGCTCTGGAGCTCAGCATATCAGGACGGGGCAGCCGCTGATCATCAAACGGTAGTCTCTTAACTGTCGCCCTTGAAGACGTAGAATTCAATCCACCTGAAGTCGTTCGATTGATCGCACCAACTCCACTTCCACACGCGAGATATCTCCGAAGATCTCCTGAAAGTCAGCCAACCGCTCCTTTGCGGAGTAGAGGTGCAGTGGGTTTCTGTCCGCGACCTTCTTCAGATACTTCGCAAACTTCCCCGCCCGAGCGGGATTGTCTGTGAGAAAGTACGTCAGACTCCAGGCAAGGCTGTACGCATCAAGGGACTGCGACCCAAAGAAGTCGTCGGAAGCAATGACCTTTGCAAGGTCTCCTGACTTTCGGCGTTGCGAGTAGTCTTCCTGAAACCATGACAGGCGTTCTGCGTTGATCTTGTCTTTTCCGGCTTTTCCTCGCGAGCGAATTCCGGGTGGCTCAAGAACTGTCGCCAGACCTTCCACAACCCAGCGTGGAGTTGTTCCCAGACGAGAATGGATACCCACGTTGAATCCGACCTGATGTGTGCCTTCGTGAATAATGACATCGGCCGTCTGGCCGGTGACCGATGCAAAAAGGTTCTCACTCGTTTGAGGTTCCCACTCCTCGTCTGAAACACCAGCAGTCACCTTGATGACCTGGTTCGGATCTTCGTACATCGCGACACGGTTTGTTTTCGACGAATAGTAACCACGCATCTTTATCATGGTTTGGTCGTTCTCAGCCTCACAGTAAGCTTTGAACTCCGCCTGAGTGCCAAAGACAAAGGCGACCATCGGCATCTGGGGCGGATGAGTGTCAAACCCGCGAACGCTGAAGAACGTATCGACCTGGCGAAAAACTTCCTCAAACAGTTTGGCATAGTCGTCAGCTTTGCCTTTTCGTCCCATGACGACGTAGTGGGCGGATGCGGCAATTTCGTAACCCGGGGGCAGCTCTTTTTTCAGCGACTGCTGCAGTCCGATTGAGGAAACCGGAGAGTAACTCCCGGCTACGACTTTGAACGATTTCAGATTTTTGATTTCCAGAGCTGTCATCAGACCAAACCGGTCCATGATGCACACATGGCTGGGTGTTTTTGCGATCAGCTTGCCTTCATAAGAAGAGTTCTGATCTGACAGCTCAACCATGCGAGTTGATTCGCCAGCCTGAGCCGTCATGGCCAACGGACCGTCGAAGCTCCCTGAAAGAACACCGCATGCGAGGTTGGCAACGACGACAGCGCAGCGAAGGACTGAGACAGGTGATTTCATGTGGATTGGTTCCTCAGGCAGAGCAGGAAGCGTCTGTCGTCGCGACCAAAGCGGCCTGCGAAATGAGCAGAGAGCCTCGAAGTCCGGAATATGGCAAGCCTAGTGTGTCACTCTGCCGGCTGCCGGGACTGTTGATCTGGTGGAGGAAGATTTCTTCGGGCCTGTGTGGTTTGTCAGGACCCGGTGAAGACCGGCAACGGTTTCCATCACGCGACCAACAGGAAGATTGCCGAAAGACAACGGGCGATGTTGCGAAAAAGCAACGTTCCGTGAGTGATGAATGTCCGCTACCGGATCAATGCATCCGGAAATTCGCTCGGATACGAATAATCCTGAAGTCGAATTCGTCAGACTTCGTCTCGCTGGAGTTTGCGACTAAGATACGTCACACCGTCTTTCCAGAACGTGACCGGAAACACCAGAAATTATGAGTGAGTACTCTTCCACGTTGCCCGGGATGATGCTTTGCGCGAAACAGCATCAGGCGAAAATTGTGGCCGTTCGGGCGATGGCTCAGGATACCTGGGCTGTGAAAGTCCACGCGCCGGAACTGGCCGCGACGATTACGCCCGGTCAGTTCTTTATGATTCGTCCAGCCACAGGCAGTGATCCTTTGCTGGGCCGACCGTTTGCTCTATTTGATATCGTGCGAGACGCCGCTGGCCAGCCGACTGGTGTGGAGTTTGGGTTCGTCAAGGTGGGCAAGATGACCACGTTGATGAGTCAATGGTCAGAAGGTGATGAAGTCAGTGTTTGGGGACCGCTCGGCAATGGTTTTCCTGTGCCGGAATGTCGTCACCTGATCTGCGTCGCGGGAGGAATCGGGCAGACGCCGTTTCTG
>CAIXQV010001194.1 GCA_903921605.1 uncultured Planctomycetaceae bacterium
ATAAATATCGCAGCGAGTGTCAATCGGGAGGTCCCCACGCATCAATTGCTCGGGGCTCATATACGCAGGCGTGCCGGGAATGCTGTGCAATCCCGTGATCGTCATCGTATTCATCAACTGGGATTGTGTTTCCTGACTCTGCAGTTGTTTTGCAACTCCGAAGTCAATCAGTTTAATGATGGCCGCACCGTCAACTGTTGTGACGAGCACGTTGGAGGGCTTGATGTCACGATGAATGATGGCTCTTTGATGCACATGCTGAACTGCCAGGCAACATTGCAGGAACAGCTCCAGCCTTTCCCTGACGCGCACTTTCTTCTGCGTGCAGTAATCCGTCAGAGTCAGTCCTTCGACGTACTCCATCGCAATCCATGTGCGATCATCCGGCAGCTTGCCAATATCCAGGACTCGAGCGATTCCCGGATGGTCCAGCTGAGCGAGTGTCTTGTGTTCCTGTTCGAAACGCCAGATTGTCTCGCGATTCAGGAAATCGGGCCGAATCAGCTTCAGAGCCACCTTTCTTTTGATGGGTGCTTCCTGCTCCGCCAGAAGCACTGTTCCCATGCCTCCCTGCCCCAGGGATCGAAGAATCCTGTACGGACCAATCTGAGCAGATCTAATTTGGCTTTGTGGCGAATTCTTTTGAGTCGTGATCTCGTTCCGAAATTGCTCCAGAATCGACGGACGTTCCGACGCCGCAACAAGTGACTGCAGATCTTCAAGTAACCGGGCATCACCCTGGCAGGCCGCGATCATGAACTGCAGACGCTGTTCTGCTGATTCAATAGACAACGCTTGTTCGAACAGCTCATCGAGTGGGGAAGAATCAGCCACGGTGAGTGCATTCCTGAGGCGGGAAAATTAAGAAGCGATTCTATCGCAGGCTTTGAGGCCAGAGTAAAACCGGGATCAGTGCCCTTAACGGTCGCGGTGTTCTCTACCTCCGCATGGGCCGGCGTTGCCCGAGCTTTATTTAGGAGTTATCCGCCAATTCGCGATTCATCCAGGCCTTTGAAAATTGCCAGTAACGTTCGGCAGTCCGATGAGACACCTGCAATGCCACTGCACACTCTGCCATACTCATACCGCTGAAGAAATAGAGCTGCAGAAATTGAGCATGGTCCGGATAACTCTTCCGGAATTTGGTCAGGGCTTCGTCCAGTCGGAGCATATCGATCGCGAACGCCGAACCGTCCTGCGATTGCACAAGATCATCGAACATCGATAAGGAAATCGGCACAAAACCACTCTTAAGCTCGCCGGCCTCACGCATCTGTTGAGCATGATCCCGCAGCACGCTGTAGAGAGCATTTACAAGGCCCAATCGTTCATCGACTGCCTCTGTTTTTTTAACGTCTTTTGCTGTTTCAGCGGCTCGAACCCAGGCCTCATGAAGAATCGACGAGGGAGTCTTATTACTGGTTGACGCGGAGTTTTGCAAAAATGCCGCCGCCAGTTGTTTCATGTGGGCATAAATGTCGGGAAAAGATTCGCCAGCAACTGTGTCGAATTCTTTCGGGGGGGTGGGGTTTGTCATTTTTTCCCAGGTGGCTCTTGGCAGTTTAGTTGCCGAGAGTCTCAAATTGCGAAAGGCTGGCAGGCAGGCAGTGCATCGGGGCTCCTTCAGGTAATCTTGAAGATGATTTCAGATTAAAAGATCTATTACAACCGTAGTTGCTGACTACCCGGATGCCAAAAGCTGCAAAAAACGCCCCTTAAGCCATCTTTTTCTGTCGGTGGATATCGATTTTGGTGTGTTCTGAGTCCCGTAGAGCAGTCGGATTTACACCCG
>CAIXQV010001195.1 GCA_903921605.1 uncultured Planctomycetaceae bacterium
ACGATTGAGCTACGTCTCGAAAATAGTTGAAAGTTTTTCCCGTCTGAATGAATTGAGGCACAAGTCTCAACGCCGCAATGACTTGTGGAGATGAATTAAAAAGTCCGTTATTGGACTTACGTCGAGCGATTTGCCTCAAAGTACTCGGAACAGGCCAAACCCACAGCGAGCGAGCCTTCCTGCGGGTATTAGTCTTGGGCGTTTGCCCAAACAGTGGTTCCCAGAGAGACGCAGAAGCCTCTGATCGTGATTTGTGACCGCAACACTGCAAGTAGCGCGGAGTTGTTTCCGGCCGCAATTCAGGATTACCACAGGGGGCTTGTCATCGGCGATTCAAGAACGAATGGTCGAGGAAGTCTACAAGCGATTTATGCAGTGACTTCTGAGAGATCCAGACTGCGGAGTCACGGAAGCGTGCGACTCACAGCCGGCGGTTACTTTCGTGTCAATGGACGTTGCATTCAAAAGTCGGGCGTTGAAAGCGACATCCTTTTGCCGTCGCTGACCGACCATACGGTGCACGGTGAGGAGTCGCTGGAAAACGCAATCTCGTTTGATTCGACGATGCCCGCGCACTACACGCCATTCAAAACGTATCTCAGTGGCTCAATCGTTACCAACCTTGTGGAACGCAGCCGAGCCAGAGTGCAGAACAATCCCGACTTCAACAGGGTTCAGGATCAGATCCAGCATCTCTCTCAAAGGCTTTCAGCGACCGTGTCGCTGAATCATCAAATGGCAGAAATGCAGATGAACGAGCAACGGTCGAAGCACGTAGCTCCCGATGCCAACGTCGCCGAGCTTGCTGGCAGGGAGATATTTCCAAGGAATTATTACAACGTTGAGGTGCTGCACATTACGACAGATTATCTTCACGCCCTGAAATCCATTCAGCCCATTGCCCCATGAGTTTCGCTTCGCATCGACGGGCTGATTAAGTCGGGGGCCGCGGTTCGAGCAGGGGCGGGGAGAGGCTTGCTTGAGGGATTTGCAGAGCGGGCGCAGCTGACCAATGCTTCAGAACTCACACTGGTCACTCGGCAAATGAATTCGTGGGAGGTTAAGATTCACGCCTGCATCCGGTTAGAGCTTCAGGGAGCCAGACATGCGAATTCCTGTGATCCGTGGACTCATTGAGCGAAGAATTCTGGTCAATTACCGAGTCGACCCCGATATCCTCGTTGGTGTGCTTCCTAACATTTTCCGCCCGAAGTTGGTCAATGGAATGGGAATGGCGGGTGTATGCCTCATTCGATTGAAGCACATTCGGCCATGGTTTCTTCCTGCATTTACCGGAGTTTCTTCCGAGAATGCAGCCCACCGAATCGCCGTCGAGTGGGACGAAAATGGTGAAACCAAGGAAGGCGTGTTCGTCCCTCGCCGAGACACGTCGTCCAGACTCAACACGCTCTTAGGCGGTCGGCTGTTCCCTGGTATGCACAACCATGCCAGCTTTCAAGTTCAGGAAGGCGACGGCAGACTCCGCGTTGAATTAACCAGCGACGACAAGTTGACACATTTACTCGTGGAGGGAAAAGTCGCTGAGGATCTTCCTGCAACTTCAGTCTTTGAGACATTGTCTGATGCTTCTCAATTCTATGAACGTGGATCGCTGGGATATTCCGCCACGACCACTCCGGGCCAGTTTGACGGACTGGAGCTTCACACATTCAACTGGCACGTTCGTCCATTGGACGTGACGAGAGTGAAGTCAAGCTTCTTTGACGATCAGAAATTGTTTCCGGCAGGTTCCGTGAATTTCGATTGCGCACTGGTCATGCACGCGATCGAACATGAATGGCATGCGAAAAAATGCCTGTGCCTGGAATCTGGATCAGCAAGAACAAAAGTGAGTCCTCAGCATGTCCGGTAATCGCTTCAAATGCATTGTAGTAACGCTTCTACTTCTCGCCGGATGTGGGATTAGCCCCGTCACTGATGATCGGCAGGAAGATTTTTCAAGGAGAAAGAGGAAGTACGATTCGCCCCTTTTCTCCGTGAAGTCTGGTCTAAGCCGCTTCTACTGTAAATTTGCTGTTCTTTCGCTCCCCCAGAACGCACAGAATTCCCGGATGGACCGTTTTTGCCTCGGCTGGCGCAGGGGGGGCTAGAGTTTTTGAAGGATTTGCAGCGCATGGCGAGTGAGCTGGCGCGGCACGGTCACTGAGGTGTGCGGGGAAATTGTGACCTACTACCGCTCGCGAAACGGCTTCGTCATTGCGCCGATAGAACTCTCACTTCTTCTTTTCCTTGAGTTCAAACTGCTGTTGTTCCTCGTTCCAGGCCACCGGATGCCTCTGTGCATCTTCGAGAAACAATTTCCAGACATCATCATTTGGCAGTAGTGTGAAATGTTCTTCCGGAATGTACGCAGCCTTCAGTTCAGGGCCGATCAAATGCTCAACCATTCTTACGGCTTGTCTCCGCACAGAGGCAAAGATTCGCTCTCGGCCAAAACCATCCAGTTTCTGGAAAACCACTTCGTTCAATAGCGAATCCGCTGCAAGGATCGGGGATGATTTTGGAATCAGCGGGCCTGGTTTCAAGAGGCCATATTGCTGTGCCCATCTCACCGCAGCGCGAGGTGGTTCGAGGTAGCCGCCGAGCGCCACCGAACGGCCGGCGACAAATGGAATATCGTCAACGATTTCAATCGGCGAAGTCATGTATCGTGCATTTCGAATACCGGACGTCTGACCGATGGGAGCGTGTGGATCGTCTGGGTTTGCCTGCGAGTAAAGAACATCGACAATCCAATACACAACTTCATCGTCACCAAATCCTTGTTCGGGCACAAGTCGACAATACTCTCGCAAAGTGTTTCTGGCATCCGCCGCGGGCAACTTTTGCAGTAAATTGATCGCTCGGATGAAATCAGTGCCAGTCCCGGATTTGGGCCAGCGTCGGACCGAATTAATGGCACTGAGTTCGGGGGCTAAGCTCTTCACTGCGGGCAGGTCCATGAGGACAACGGACCCCCTTATAAGTGGATCTGCGGCATCCCAGATTGCTTTCGTCTCTGTAATTTTTCCCACTGACACGCCGATTTGAATTTGCCGAGATTTGAGTCGATCCCAGTCCGTCTCACTGAGATCAATTCTTGTTCGGAAGCCGCCTTCATCTTTTACAACAATGCACTCATATGCGACATCGATGTCACTGTGAATGCCTTTCCAATCATGGCTTTTGTCGGTGGATTTGAGCACGAGAATTGTCAATGCAAGATTCCCTGCTGATGCAGTCGCTTTGCCATCGTTCACCTTATGTCGGATCTCACCGCTGATCAGCAGATGATTTCCAAGGCGATCAAACGCCAATGGTCTCCATCGGACCAAAAGGTGATCGGTCTCAACGCTCGAAGGGATCCCTGAATCGGAAGCTTCAACGTGCCAATGCCCATGCTCATTGCTCGACCAGCTATCGCTCGGTGATGCATTGGCAATTGAATCGTCAAATGAGTGCAGAAGCAATGTGCAGAGACCAGCAGCAAAGAAAAGTCTCATAGCAGCCTCGAAATCAAGGAGTGCGCTGTATATGTTCTGGCCTGGGTTCAGCGACTCATCCTACTCTCGCCGCGCCAGCGATGTCGAGCGGATACGGCAATCGGCATTCAAACGCCGGTCGCTCGCTCCACGACGGCCACGTGCCGCATGAGACGCTCCTGCCGTTGGAACCGAAGCCTGAGCACAATCGGCGGTTTGCGTCGACGGCTTCCAACTGTATGCTGGTTGTTTTCGACTTGGCTGAAGATCGTTAACAACATTGGGATAGGAGGCTGGGGATATGTACTCCCTGAATTTCTGCATTCGTATGTTCATCTTGGCGACGGTCGTTCTCAAGCACTGCAGCCCCTGTTACGCAGAAATCAGTATCTACCCTCCGGAGACTGAATTGCCCGCGCCGGTATTGAAGGTGCTTAAAGCACTCGAATCGTGGGAACCGCGCGTGATGTGCAGCGGGTCCGTGGTACTTTCGTTCGAAGTGCGGAGTTCAGATGGAAAAGCATTTGGAGAGAAGGAGTTTCAGCTGTTAGCACAGTTGACGCCTTTGCAGTCGATTGGCATGAGTGTTGATGCGGATTCGGAATTGCACTACCTGCGACCACTTGCGGACCTGCGACACCTGGATGTCCACTGTGACAAGCAGGGTGGTAAGGGCCTTGTGCACTTGGATGCATTTCCCAAACTGCAACATCTTGATTTAGATGGAAGGGGTGTGACCGACGACAGTCTGAAGCACCTTGTGGTATTGAAGAACCTGGAAACCCTTGGACTCGGAGGCACTTCAGCAGAAGACCTCAGATGTTTACTCGCTATGCCAAAACTCTGGAGCCTCAATTTGCATACGGCGACAGATCGCGCTCTCAGTCATCTCAACGGTCTTCACAGTCTGCAGAGACTCTATGTCTCTTCTTCCAAGATTTCAGATGCTGGACTACAGCACTTGTCGGGTCTCAAGTTGGAAACTCTTGATTTGTCTGGCACAGGGATCACCGATGCTGGATTGCAGTACCTCAGCACCTTGAAGGAGCTTCAAGACCTCAGGCTGAGCAAAACCAGGATTCTTGGTGATGGATTGAAACACCTGTCTCAACTCAAGCGACTTGAGTCGTTAGAACTGAGAGGAAACAAACTAGCCGACGACAGTCTTAAATTTCTCGGCAGTGTGCACAGCCTGAAATCCTTGGATTTGAAGGACACTGGCATAACCGACGAGGCAATCCTGAACCTGACCGGCCTGGAAAACCTCACACATCTTTCCCTGAACAATACGTGCGTAACAGGGACTGCCTTCGAGTCGCTTAACAAAATGCCAAAGTTTCACAGTCTCGATGTTTCTGGCACCGCTGTAGACGATGCAGCACTTGAGCACTTGCTCCGTTGGCCCAGTTTGCGAGAACTGATACTGACGGGCAATCGCGTCACCGAAGCTGGTATCGAGCGTGTACGCAAGGCATTTCCGGAGTGTCACATTAGCTGGCAGCACGTCACTGATTAGGCCCCATCTCGAGTGTTTCTTGATCTGCCTTAGTAATCAATCCAAAATTCAAGCGGCGAAACGCAATCCGTGAATATGACCTGACGGATGATGATTGGCAAGATGTTGAAAAGATAGCAAACCTGGTAGAGCGGAAGTGTATCGATCCAGTCGTCGACGGCGTTGATCGAAGTCCGTATGCGGCAACGACAACGTCACCGGAGTTTGAAATACTCGTTTTTTCCGAATCGGACCACGCTGGGTGGCACTGGCTGAATAAGGAGTGTTGCGAAGCAACAAGAAACGCAGGTTTGCATGTTGAATTCTCATGGCACGCTCGCTTCCGGATGAGAGTCCTCACTGAAGCTTCTTGTGCCTGCGGCACATTCCCTCTGAGTGGAAGTGCCACCCAGCGAATCGTCGGCATCGACGCATGCTCCGACAACAGATATTGCTGCACAAATCATCGCCAGAAAGCCACCGATTCCCAGGCTTTCTCTCTCCCCGACAAACATCATCGCGAAGACAAGCAGCAACCAAATCGCCCCGATTACGGCGACGCCTTTCACGGCACTCAGACCAGCTTTGGTGGAATAACAAAGCTGAATCAATCGAACTGCGGAAGCACCAATTGAGAAAATGACGACGACCCACAGAGGGGCCTCAACAGGGAAAATGTTCGCGCCGCAAAGCCAGTAACCGTAATAGTCGAATCTCCGAGGGTTGAGCTAAACCAGGGAAGAAAGGTGTATGGACCACCCCGTGCCGGGCGAAACGTAACCCATGTCGCTGGCAGGGAGAGGATCCCAGAGCCAAGTCCGATCCAAAGTAGTGCCAATGAACGCCAACGATTCATTGTTGATGACTTCTTCCAAAAGGAAACGATCGTTGGCAGCCAAAGGCTTACCTGATCTTTGCTGGCATCCATTGATGGATGCGATGACAACTTACCCCAAAGATTACCAAAGCTACAACATAGAGTGCCGGCTGAATCTCAGATAAAGAGATTGAAATCAAGGCCGAACTGACCAGCAGTGGGAGCATCCTCCCGCCGCGAGCGGTCGAAGCGAATAGCAACGTTTGAAACAGCTGGCGAATGCCATTGGCCGTGTCGGTCGACCGTCATCGCAAGGTGACGCTAACTCAGAACTAAACCGAAATCGCCCATTGCGGAATTCTCGCTGCGGGCGGTATTCTTTCGACATCCGATCACTCTAAGTGAACAAGGCATGCGATCCGCAAGATCTCCAACGTCTGCAGCAGCGACCGAGGGCATTTACACGCAGAGAAAAATCCTGGCTTTCTGCAATCGATCATTTCCAAACCCGTGAGTGATTTCCGACGTTACATAGGTGACGAGATGGTGGCATTGCTTCGTCTGATCCCTGGCACTGTAGTTCTGATGATTTCCGCATCGTTGATTCCGTCTGGCGACGAGGTGGATCCGGGACAGAACGGGGGCGATCGGAATCAAAACGGTGAAGAGGTGCTGGTCCGTGCGATGCGTACGAGGATTGCGCGGACTATTGAACTTCGGCAACAGACCGGCCTGCAGTCGAATCCTCCAACGTTTGCATTCGACGTCTTTGCCGACGAGCACGGGCTGGACGAAAGCTGCCAGGCAGTTGTTACCCTTCTTCGGGATCTGGATTCTCTGGTTCGTGAAGAGGCCGCAAAGGTGGCAGCGGATTGGCTGAAAGCGGACGATCTGGATAAAGACACTCTCCAAAACATGTTGGGTGATTCATCCTTCGAAGTGCGGAGACTGGCGTTGAAACTCCTGCCTGAATCCGGACTTAGCCTCGAGCCATTGTTTCTCATGGCCAATGACAATTCGTCCGATTTTCAGTCCCTGGCAATGGAATTGCTTGTGCCATTGATCATGAAGGGGAATAACGAAGCGAAGGAAGTCCTGAGCGAACTCATCACCAGCACAGAGGCCCGGACTGCAGGACAGGCGATACTTCTTACCGGAACTCTCAAAGTCAGGGGACGGTTCGCGGAATCAAAACTGCGCGAGGCACTTAGTGACGAAAGATCTTTCACAATCACGTATCTGACGGCAATGTGTCTGTCCGGTGACTCGTTTCCCATCGACCATCTGGCAGCGGAGGCTTTACGCGAAACAGGGTTTGACGATGAGGCAACTGCCGAAGCACTCCGGAAGGTGTGTGATTCTGCAGGAGAGAAATTTGCAGCCGTCAAGGATGAAAATTCATGGCTTGCATTCAATTCGCGACCGTGGCTGAGTGCAGCAGTGACACTCGCTGTGCGTCGACGAGATTTTGCATCGATTCGTGAAGCGATTTTCCTCCGTGGGCACGGCAGCTACCGATTTCATTGGCCAGATACGGAGGCGATTCGAATTCTGCTTGACCTGACTCCCGAAGCGATCACAACCTGGGAACACGGCGAACATGCCTGCCGCCGGTTGCTCAGCACTCCATTGGGAAGGTCCGAGGGGGACAACTGGATTGCGTTGACAAAATACCCAAACGCGACGGCCGCATTTGATTTGGAAATGGAAGAGTTTCTTGATGAAGAAGCAGCAAAGGAAGAGTCAAACGCTTTGTCCTGCCCATTTAAGGAAGTCGTCACCTTTCGTGCATCCGATGGATTTTCAAAGGACGATCTGAACTATTCGCTACGGTTGATAGGATCACAGCGCAGATCGTCAACCGACGATGACATCGACGAAGCTGACCGCTTTCTCTCCGAACTTGTGCTCGCAAATGACATGCAGCTGATCGCCGAGATGATGATGCTGAATCTTGTGCATCGCCCCTCGATCAATCCCAATCAATTCCGCGAGTTTTTGAAAGACCTGCCGACCAACGGTGGCAGGCAGTCTCGCTCAAGACAACGACTCGAAGCCGCTCTGGACGAATTGCAGTCAAAGGGGGAGTGAAGTCTTCCTTGCTTGATCCCTATCTCTAAGTGCGTCGGGGAAATGATCGATGAAGGCGTGGATTCAATCTTATTGGTGGACAACTCAGCGTTCGAACCAGATAGTCGAAAGTGACGCGGCTTCTTTGTCCGCAGGGCGATCCACGAGGCGAAGAACGTACGCATTGATTTACCTGGTGGTAATGGCTGGTCTCGGGTTCCGTGCGTTTGGACATGACGATAAGAAGAAACCAGTGCGATTAAATGCCAACGCCCCAGAAACAACTGAGGTTGGTCCCTGGGAAGGGGATTTGATGTGGGATTTCGAATTTCCTCAGAGCAAGCGGCAGGAATTCGTGTCAGGATGCGTTGAGGGGCATATTCCAATTGGATACACAACGGCAGCGGGGCGTCACGTGTGGTACGTACCTAAAGATGATTGGCCGCAGGCTCATCGATTGGCGCAGCGTTTGCAAATTCAAACGATTGCACCCCTCGAGGGAATTCCCGTTGGCCAATCTATCTGTTTTGTCTCGATACCTGCATTTCAAGCTGGTCACTGGGATGCTGCATTTGATGCCGCACTGGACGCACTCAGACACATAGATTCAAAAAGCGTAAGCGAGGGAAGTTAGATGTGTAGAATGAGCCCAATAATCCCTGAGGTGCTGCCGGTTTCAGGGACAGGTGAATCTCTTATTCTGAGCCACAGAAAGGACCTTGAAGATGGCTCGGAAGAAGACCGTATCGAAGTCAAAAGACACACGTCGGCGTTACAC
>CAIXQV010001196.1 GCA_903921605.1 uncultured Planctomycetaceae bacterium
ACAAAGCTGCAAAGGCGTTGGCGGATTTTTCTGCAGCCGGAAACGGTGTCATCATTGCCAGCGGCTCGAACACAACCCCGGAGTCATTTGAGCAGACTTTTGTCTCCACCGGTCTGTTGCAGCAAATGCGAGTCACGGGCGTCCAGGAAATCTCCGACACGGACGTTCCGTTGCAGCTTGGACCTCTTTCGATTCAACCGGGCTGGCTCGATCGTTTTCGCTCCGACCCATCGCGGAGTTTCCTGAAGGCAGGCTTTGCTGCGTGGGTGCAAACGAAGACAGTTGAACCTGACGTAACAGAGTCAGAATCTTCAGCGATCTCATCGAAATCAGGTTTGCCGATTGCACTGGCTCAGTTAAGCAACGGTGCTCCGCTAATCCTGGAGGCTCGCCACGGGGCCGGCACGGTCTTATTGCTTACGTCAACGCTCGATCGCACGTGGACAGATTTGCCAACGCGGTCAGACTTCGTGCCGTTTCTGCACGAAGCTGTGTTTCACGTGGCATCGTCCAGAAGCCATCGCAATATCGGGTTTGCTGAACCTCAGGTGGTTCGATTCTCTTTGCCAGAGACAGCAGAAATCACTGGCAACCAATCCAACGGCAATTCAGCCAGCGGAAGTCCTCGCGAAACCCCCTCGGCAGTGTTCACGGTCACCAATCCATCCCGGTCGAAAACAACTCTTCCCGGAGCCAGCGATAGCACGTCTGCCGAGGCCGTTTTCAACGAAACGTTTGTCCCGGGAGTTTACCGTGTTGACGGACCTGCCGAATGGCCGACTCCACCCCGCGATGCCTTTGTGGTGAACTATGACCATTCTGAAGATGATCTGACGGAACTGACTGCAGCGGACAAAGATCGACTAGCCTCAAGTGATCGGATCCACTTTGTGCCCGCCTTCAGCGAGCTGGCCCGTCAAATGTATGGCGAAGAGAGCACCTGGGAGCTGTGGGCTGTACTGATGGGCCTCTTCCTGCTGTTGCTGGTACTTGAGCTTGTCCTGACCCGTCGGTCGGTTCAGAAGGGCTACGGATTTGATTTTGACGGCGTCAGATCGCCGTCTGCGATTGGCAGTGAACCTGCAAAAAGCCCCTGAATGATTCGAGTCATATGCGGCATATTCAATCGGCTGACTTCATCCGTGGGTTGATGATAATCACTGTGGAGAGATCCGGCGGAAAAGCTGTGAGCGATCACTCCCTTTTGAACAAACGCGTAGTTGTCGCTGCGAGTGTACAACATCTCGCTGACATCTTCGCGATAAAAGATCGTCACATCCGCCCGCACTGCGCCGGCGGCCATTTGGTCGCCAAGATTAGATCGCGTCCAGCCGGTTCCCCACGATTTGCCTTCGGCGTTTTCTTCCGGGCGTCCGATCATCTCAAAGTTGATGTTGGCGACGGTTTTCTCCAGCGGGATGGACGGGTGCGCGGCGTAGTACTTCGAGCCGAGCAGGCCGGATTCCTCCAGCGTCACGAACAGGAACACCATGCTGCGTTCCGGCGCCGGGCGCTGGACGGTGAAGGCCTCGGCGATCTCCAGCACGCCGGCCAC
>CAIXQV010001197.1 GCA_903921605.1 uncultured Planctomycetaceae bacterium
GGACTGATGATGCGTCGTTCCCTGAAACGAAGACAGGCCAGCCGCGATCGCATTGTTCGATCGGGGTTCCACTTTCACATTGTACGGCGGATCCATATTTACCAAGTGAATCGGCTGGCCACCCAGCAGGCGATCCAGATCCTGTGGACTGGAACTGTCACCACACAGCAATCGATGATCACCAAGAATCCACAGGTCACCGGGTTGAGTGATGGCGGCGTCCGGCGGTGCGGGAATGTCATCAGGATCGGTCAGGCCATCCCTGACTCCGGGATCCATGATCTCCGCCAGTTCGTCGGCGTCAAAGCCCAGCAGTCCCAGATCGAAGTCGGCATCTTTCAGCTGTGACAGTTCCAGCGGCAGAAGTTCGTAGTTCCACTCGGCGATCTCGGAAGTCTTGTTGTCGGCGATGCGGTACGCCTTGATCTGTTCGGGGGTCAGGCCTCTGGCAACATGCACCGGGACTTTGTCCAGCCCCAGTTTTTGAGCCGCCTTGTACCGGGTGTGACCAACGATGATGACGCCATTTTCATCGACGACGATCGGCTGGCGAAATCCGAATTCACGAATCGAAGCCGCGACAACATCGACGGCCTCATCATTCAAGCGCGGATTGTGTTCGTACGGACGCAGCTGCGCGAGCTGCCATTGTTCGACCTTCATGGGACGACCTTTCCTTGAGACAAAGAAGCGGAAAGGGTCGGTCGATGGTTGGGTAGAGAGTCCTTCAACACCAGTCACTGCGCTGATGGCAGTTCAGGAATGACGCCGGAAGCGTGAGAATCCGGCGGAAGGATGTATAACACAAATCGTTTTGAGGTTTGATCAGCGATCGGCCGGTTGATGTCAGGTCGTCTTGTTTGGGTTGGCAACTCGGCCTCTGGAAATCGGCCGCACTAAACGGTTGCGAATTCTACCACTTCTGGGAGTTCAGACGATCATTGCGGGATCTGTTTGAACAGTCGCTGATTCGTTTTCTCAATGACTTCTACCAGAGCGTTTGCTGTGATTTCAAGAGGCTCATCAATCGACCGCTTTGCAGCGGTCCATTGGTCCACATTGTCAACATCTCCTCGCATCAGCCGACACTGCAGGATTCGCAGGCTGCGATCGACTTGCCGTTGAATCTGTTGGCACTCCTTAATTGCAGGGTGCCTGGCCGCGACAATCAGTTCCTTATGTATTACTTGAATCGACACGTGGAAGACCTTTTCATAGTCAACACCTTCTGGAATGGCACTGCTGTCCGTTTCGTCGTGAAGACTCATCACTGTCGATCTGTCTGAAGAAGCGGCAGAATTCAGATCCGTGGGGAGGTTTCCAAAGGGGCCCGATTCGAGTGCAGAGTTCAGATAACCGATGACATAAAACAAATACCATCTGTCTGTCCGTCTGACCGCCAGAACTTCATCAACAACACGAAAGTCACTTTCACCACTGAATTTGCCACCTGTCCGGCAGACGCGAAACACAACTCTGTCGGCGTCAATTGTTCGCTTTTCAAGAACCTTGAATTCCTTATGCATCAGGATTTCCCGTTCCGCAAAGAGCGGGCAAAAACAGAAGACTTGAAACACCGACTTCGACTCTTCACCCTTACTATCCTGAGCACCCAGCAACTTCAGGTTCATCACCACGTGATCCATAGAGACTTCCATGGCGATCAAAGGACGAACTTCGGGATCGATCAACTTGAGTGCTGCGTCAACATCTCCATCGACCGCCGCCCGGGAAAAATTCTCGAGGGCCTTTTCGGGCGTTTCCGCACCTTCCGGCGGGTCCACAACTGCGCGAATTGCCCGGATGTCAATCCCTTCTCGTTCCGCCACGACCGACACCAGATCGTCCTGTGAGTTTTCATCCTGCGCAGCAACTACAGTGGCCGTCAACAGTACAAGTGCTAGCGAAATCGTTTTCAACCGATCACCTCCATGTCTCTGAGCAGGCCGTCACAGAAGTCTGACTTTGAAGCTTCCGATCCAGCAGAAGAAGTTTTCCTGCATCGCGTTGACGTCGGCACCGAAATTCTAGGCCAACGCCAACATCATAGACAGGTCTATCAGGTGTGGATTCGGTCGCCGGCTTTGGAACAGCTTTGTATCCGGGGCTGCCTAAGATCATAATTCGTTGCTGGTGTCATCCCATGCATTCTTTGGGCGGCCATGTCGCACATACCTTTCAGGATTTGAATCCCATGGAC
>CAIXQV010001198.1 GCA_903921605.1 uncultured Planctomycetaceae bacterium
AGCGATAACGGGGCCAGCCATCTATTATTTGATTTCAGGCAAGCTAAGGGCATATTGATGGAATTTTCATTTCAGTGAAGTGGCGGAGAACGCTCGGCGGGAGGAGTTGATGCTGATGGCTCGGTTGTGGCCTCTGGCTTCGGCGGATGCTTCCATTGATTTCGGGCGACCTACGCTCGAACGGAACCACTTGCGGAAGTTCACCACGCAATCCACCCACATCTCCGCTGAGATCCCAAGTCGCTCGAACATGGGCTGCAGATTTTCCGGCATCGCGCCTCGTTTGCCAGTGTGGATCTGGCGCCCCGTCCAGTCCAGCAACTGCAGATAGTCGCCGAGCCCCATCGACAGGATGCCTTTATTCGAAGCTCGTCGCCCCGTCTTCTTTGTTCGCACGGCCTGACGCCTGGGCTCCAGCGGAATCGGAGCCAACCAGCCGGCTCGCGAACCGTGCTCCACCGCCGCGTCAAATTGGCGACGTTCAGGGACCGGTATGTCTTCAAAATCCGGCAACGACGAGGCATTTCCTGAACACGGAACACTGTCAATTGAACACTCTTCCGCTGCTGCCTTCAAGTCGACGATGCGATCCTGCACGCTCGTGAAATTGCTGGCTTCAGGAGTCGTCGCAATCATGGCTCGAATCGGATTCAGGTCGACGTACTGCAGGCACGTCAGGATTGCCGCGTCATCCAGAAGAACCTGACTCTTGAAGCGTCCCTCCCAAAAACGGCCCGAACACTGATCTTGCTTATTCGCTGCTTTCGCGATCCTCTCGGACAGAAAACGCATGAACCATGAAATGCTCGACAGGCGAACTCGCTTCTCCTTGAGCCCCTTCTTGTCGTTGCGAATCGAGTTCAGCTCGAACTCCGTCGGTTCCGCCGGACTGCCATCTTTGTTCTTACGAGCCGGGCACAACATCCACCACTTCTGAGCAATCTCAGCATCCGACCATGTCGCGACCACATCATGCCGACTGCGTAAAATGCAGTGGAAATGGTTGCTCATCACCGCATAGCCGAGCACTTCAACGCCCATGATTCCCGCGAGAAACTCCATCCGCTGGCGAATAAGTTCCCGCCGATGCTCGTAATCCGTCCCGGTGAATGGATCCTGCCCGCAAAGATAGGCTCGTCGCACGCACCGATTGATGCAGTGAACCACCTGAATCTCACCGTCCGCCAACACATCCCGCCGATTCATGCGTGCCATGCGATTCTCCGATTTCTCTTTCCCCAACTGAACTCAAGCACCAGCAACGTTGACCCAAGTGTACATGTTCGCCAAACTGCTTGCAACAGACGGATGGCCCCATGATTCAGTGACAAATGAGGTGCCCATTGTTTCCGTAGCATAACGCCCCCGTTCACCGGGCCGCGGCGAACGACATCGACTACAGATCCCGCGCGGCCCGCGGCTCCGTGTGCAACGGCTTGGTACGCCTGTCATGGCGTATGACTTGTGGGGTGAAAGTCCCCTGTACGAGAACGAAGATCTTTTGGAAGGCAGCATACCAACTGTGACTCCGATCGAACAAGTACGAGACGAGGGCAAC
>CAIXQV010001199.1 GCA_903921605.1 uncultured Planctomycetaceae bacterium
CGAACAGATTCGCTCACAGTTTGCCGCTTCAGGCTGGCGATGCGTGACGGGGCGTTCGGAGATTCTGCGAGTCGGAGAATATCAGATCCTGCTCGCCGGATCAGAACAGCCGTGGATCGGACCGGCTCCGCCCGTTGTGCGTGATGCGGGATGTGATCTTCGAGTCTTGTTAAGTCATTCGCCCGATCAGCATCTTTTGGCAAAGCGGTTCGGCTATGACCTGATGTTGTCCGGACATACTCACGGTGGTCAGGTTGTGTTGCCGTTGTTCGGCCCCATCTATTCACCGAGCTTGTTTGGAGTCAGTTACGTCTCTGGATTGTTCCACCAGGGCAGACTCACGATGCATGTTTCAAGAGGTGTTGGTGCAAAAGATCCGATGCGGTGGCGATGTTGTCCGGAATTGACCTGCCTGGAAGTCACTTGCGGAAACTGATTGTCCGACGCAGGCTTATCGAGCCACATCTTCCTTCCGAACCCAGCCGTCGCCGATCCCTTCAAAGTGACCAAAGAAATAGTCACTGGTCTCCGTGAGAACCGTGAACTCCGCACCGTCACGGAGCGGTTGATCGAAGGCCGGTTCATAGTCTTTGCCGGTACCTTTTCGAGCAGTTGTTTCGGTGATGATTACGGCGCGATGAGCCTGAACGGGATCATGCAGCAGGCATTCTGCACTTAAGGCTATACCAAAAATAAGTGCGACTGCCATCGCGGAAAGCAGGCTCCCGCGTCGCATAACGATGGCGACGACAAACAGCATTGCCGCGAGACAAAGACTACAGCTCGCCAGCCGAATTTTGGCAGAAGCTGAGAACCAGTCGGTCCAGAACAAGACGTGACTCCACCATGGAACAGGCGGATCCGGCAGGCGTCCGGGAGCAGACGCAAGAGCCTGTTGAAGATTGGCCGCCAGATAAGGATCGCGAGGACGATAAGGTTTCGCTTTTCGATAGTTCAGGATTGCTCGTCCGAATTCGCCCGCTCGGAACCAGGCATTTCCGAGGTTGTAATACACCGCACCGCTGTGAACGCCGTCTGCAACGATTGATTCCAGTTCCGTCGCGGAGGCTCGATAATCATCGGGCGATTTTGCCTGATCAAAAAGTTCGAGCGCCTTCACGAAGGCACGCTCGTGAGCACCCGGTTCTGCGGCCGTTGCAAGCGAACTCGAAAGGCAGAAAATTACTGACAAGAGCAGCAGCCGAAGAACATTGATCGTTTGTCGTGACGTCAAATCATGGCTGCAGAACATTGGACTTTGTTGAAGACAATTCATCGCACCGATCTCCGCTGCAACACGGGGCTGATACTGTCGATCAGTTTGGTAGCGATCTCACGAGATGACGTGACATTGACGCGGTCAACTCCACCATACTCGGTGCCTTCGCTGGTTTCTAGTAACTGATTCGCGGCGTGTTGATCGACCTCAGAGACGCCGACATCCTGAAGAATTCGCCGGACATCTGCAGCCGTCAGCCCTTCGACGACCTGATTTTGAGTATCTGCAACCAATCCCAACAACGCCGCTCGAATCTGTCTCAGCGCTTCGCGCGACTTTCCGTCCTTCTCGAACTGGCTGACCGTTGCCAATCG
>CAIXQV010001200.1 GCA_903921605.1 uncultured Planctomycetaceae bacterium
AAACGACAGCGAAATGTACTCCTTCCACACTGGCGGCGTACAAGCTCTTCTGGCTGACGGCTCTGTCCGTTTCCTGAGCGAGAACATGTCCGGCGCGACACTCGTCGGCCTGATTACACTCCAGGGTGGCGAAGTGCTTGGCGAGTTCTGATCTGGCAGAATGCGGTCGACAAAGAGACGTTGTGAACCGTTAACTCTGTCGATCTGATTCATCTTTTCGCGAGGCCCGGCAATTGCTTTCAGCATTTGCCGGGCCTTCTTCGTTTCGCTGATGGAAAAGAGTGTCCTCCGCTTTGGATCAGCTTACTTCAACGGTTTGCCTGCGATCGGCTTGCCATTCGTGGTCAGAATTTGAATCTCGTGTGCTCGATGCGGGCCCGTGTACTTCCAGACGATCTTCTTTTCCTGAGTCACTTCAAAGACTTTGATTGCCTGCTGTGACGCATAACTGGCGATCACGGTGTTTCCGTTCGGCAGACGTTGACCACCGCAGGGATCCGCAAATGGCTTTACGTCGGGAAAGTCTGAATTGCCGATCATCCAGACCACCTTACCGTCGGCATCCACTTCAATCGTCCTGTTGCCGTGAGTCAAGTTGATCACCGTATGGCCGTTCTCCAGTCGTATTGCCGTGAACGGCCAGTTCTCTGCCGCACGGCCGCCGAGTTCTGCGGCGTCGGTAGGGAACTCCTTTAAGATGGTTCCCTCCGGTGAATACTCCTTCACTTTGAAGGCCAGCAGATGTGGCACAATGTAGTTGCCATTGGCAAGCTTTCGTGCCATCCGCGTCTGCATGTGTGCGTTGTCGGTCTCCGGTTGCAGTGGAACTTCGACAGCAATTTTCCCGTCAGAGGCGACCTCCAGCAGTCTTGGTTTCCTGCCCAGTTCTGTAATCAGCGTGTGACCGTTGTCGAGACGTTCGACAGTACCAATCTCGCTATTCTCGACGGATTTGACGTAGTGAAACACGGTTTTGTTTTCCCGAGTCAGCTCACGAACTTCATCGCCCCATGCGATCAGCACGTTACCATTGGCCAGCACAAAGCCATCTCGAGCGGCCGGACGGCCTGCGTTCCAGATTTCCTTGTCGTCCTCATCAATAATCCCGGTGAACGTGGGACCAGCGATAAAGAACGAATGTCGAATCGGCTCATCGCAGTGTGCCGCGGGACTGCTGACCCAATGGAAACAAACAGCCAGTAATAGCGCGGCGCGGTGAAACAAATAGCGGTTAGGCACGGTCAGTGATTCCTGGTCAGATGGGAAATGAAGACTGCAAGTGCCAGGCGCAACCAGGAGTAACAAACTGATCGGTATGCCCGGGCTCAAGTCGCTTCAGTTTGAGCATCCGTCGCGGGCTTGTCGAGCATCAACGACACCAGCAGGCCGCAGACGATTGTGATGACAGCACCAATCAGCGTGTACCACGGCCAGGCAATCGCCGTAAAGAACTTCACGTAACACAGGACCGCTGTGCCGGCCATCATACCACACATCGCGCTGATCTGGCCGACGCGACGAGTTGTCACGCCAAGCGTAAAGACCCCCACCAGAATACCGCTGGAGAATCCCGCCACCGCCAGCACCTGATCAACGATAAGCCGATCAAGGCTGATCGAAACAAAGATAATGGCGAGCACGATCTGGAGGATGCCGAAGAACAAAGTCATCCAGCGAGTCATCCGAATCTGATGCTCGGGAGTTCCGGCGTTATGGAGGAAATCGCTGACAACGGCCCCGGCAGAAGAGTTCAAGGAGCTGCTGAGTGTCGACATTGCGGCCGAGAACACAGCCGCAATTGTAAAGCCTACCATTCCTGGCGGCATCTCATTCACGATGAAGGTAATGAACTCTTCGTTCTTTTTCAGTTCCGA
>CAIXQV010001201.1 GCA_903921605.1 uncultured Planctomycetaceae bacterium
CAGCGACATCATTTCGAGCTTGAGGCGGCTCGTCGAGTTTGTGAAAGTCAGGGCGTCTCGGAACTGGTTGTCTTCAAGGTCGACACCAGTATCTTTCGCGGATCCGCGCTGACCAATGACATTCCGGTGCCGCACAACCGTGATGAATCTCAGATGGCGGATGGAATTCCCGTCACCTATGTGCCCGCGCGGAATACGATCTTTCTCTCCGTTGGTCTGGGGCTCGCCGAATCGGTCGGAGCGAACGATCTTTTTATTGGAGTGAACGCCGTCGACTACAGCGGCTATCCGGACTGCCGGCCGGAATTCATCAAGGCGTTTGAAGACATGGCCAATCTCGCCACGAAAGCCGGTGTGGAAGGGCAGCGACTGAATGTTCACACGCCTCTTATTCTTTTGACCAAGGCCGAGATCATTCAACGTGGAGTCGCGTTGGGAGTCGACTATGGTCTGACTCATAGTTGTTACGACCCGCTGCCGGATGGGACATCATGCGGCGAATGTGATTCCTGCCAGTTGCGATTGCGCGGCTTTCGTGAAGCCGGGTTTGCGGACCCTATCCGCTACAACAAGTCGTGACAGGTTCCGCTCGCATGTCGTCCGAATCATTCAACGAACGCATCCGTGCTGCATTGGCCAGGCTCACACTGACGCATCGTCGTCGAGTTCGCCGGTGCGTTGAATCAATCAGCACGACAGAATGTTTGGTCGACGGTCATCGGTGTGTTAGTTTCGCGACGAATGATTATCTGGGACTCACGAGGCATCCTCGCGTTCTGCACGCGTTTGCTCAGACAGCGGCGGTACAAGCCGGGGCCGGAGCCAGTGCTCTTATTGCGGGACGATCGAAACAGAACGCCGGGCTGGAGAAAGCCCTTGCGAAATTTGAAGGCACAGAATCAGCCGTTCTGTTTCCATCCGGCTATGCGGCCAATACCGGTGCCATCACAACTCTTGTCGGGCTGAATGACGCGGTGTTTTGTGATCGCGACAATCATGCCAGTTTGATCGACGGGTGCCGACATAGCGCCGGAAAATTCTTTGTCTACGATCGTCTGGATCTGGAGCGTCTGAGCGATTCCATTGCGAAGCGGAGAAAAGATTTTGAGCACTCTTTCATCGTGACGGATTCTGTGTTCAGCATGGATGGAACTCTGGCCCCGCTGCCGCAGCTTTGTGATATCGCAGAGAGTTTTGATTCCACTGTGATCGTCGACGAAGCCCATGGAACCGGAGTGTTCGGAGTTCAGGGACGCGGCGTCTGTGAACTGCAGGATGTTCAGCATCGAATTGCCGTAAAAATCGGAACGCTTAGCAAGGCCATCGGCGGGCTCGGGGGATTTGTCGCCGGATCTGAGACGCTGTGTGAATGGCTCTGGAATAATTCCCGCAGCCAGTTCTTTTCAACGGCGCTGCCGCCTGCGGTGACGGCTGCGGCGGCCGAATCACTACGAGTCATTATTGAGGAGCCGGAGCGGCGTGAGAAGCTGGCTACTGCGGCTGTGTTTGCCCGGCAGACTCTGCAGGAATGCGGGCTGACGGTGCTGTTTGATCAAATAAGTCCGGAATCCAGTCCGATCATTGCGGTTCTGATCGGCGATGATGATCTGGCGGTTCGAGTCAGTCGACGGATGCTTGAATGCGGTTTTTTTGTTCCAGCCGTAAGACCGCCAACGGTCGCTCCCGGCACGGCCAGACTGCGAATGTCGGTCTGCTGCGACCATACATTCGAAATGATTCGGGGCGCCGCGTATCAGCTTCGAGACGTTCTGAGGTCCGAGCGATAGAGACGCTGGAATCGCGGGGGAACTCCGCATAGTCTCCCGCTCGCCGGAGGCCGTAAATCTGGCAGGGCTCATTCATCCCTTACGGATCGACAGCATCCGGATTGCGAGCCAATCGTTTAACGGCAAGCCGAAGGCGACTGCGAATTTATCCGCCAACGCCTGCGGCTTGCCGTTAAACGATGTCATCAAAGGGTAGTGCTTTTCAACGTGCCGCGTCTCCTTTGCTTCTGAGTCGACCGATTCCAATGACATCATCAGAACCTGTTGCTCGACTGCTGCTTCCAGAGCAGATTGATCCGGAACTCCGCAAACGCGCGGAGAACCGAGCCGGGTTTGCCGACGAATATCCCTTTGTGTCGAAATGGTTCGAAGTCGACGGCTACGTTCAGCACTATATCGACGAAGGTCAGGGACGCGTCCTTTTGATGGTTCATGGGAATCCCACATGGTCGTTTGCCTGGCGAAAGCTGGTCAAGGATCTCAGTCGCGATCATCGAGTCATCGTGATTGATCATCTGGGCTGTGGTTTTTCCGAGAAGCCTCAGGACAAGAATCTGTATACGCTCGATGGCCACATCCAGCGTCTCTCCGCGCTGGTGCGACTGCTGGATCTGCAGAATGTCGTCCTGTTCGGGCACGACTGGGGCGGAGCCATTGGAATGGGCTGCGCTGGTCGGATGGCCGATCGCTTCGAACGCTTCGTCCTGATGAATACCGGTGCGTTTCGAAGTCAGGCCATTCCGTTTCGCATTTCGCTGTGTCGTATTCCGTTGCTGGGTGCGATTGGTGATCGAGGATTCAATCTCTTCGCCCGAGCGGCCCTGACGATGGCGGTCGAGAAACCTCTGACGGCCGCCGCACGAGCCGGCTTTATTGCCCCTTATGATTCGTGGAGCAATCGAGTCGCGGTGCATGAGTTCGTTCAGGACATTCCGCTTCAGGAAAGCCATCGCAGCTATGCAACATTGGCCGGCGTAGAACAGTCTCTGGAGCAGTTCCGCAATCATCCCGTCCAATTGATCTGGGGCATGAAGGACTGGTGCTTTACTCCGAAGGACTTCCTGACTGAGTTCCGACGAATATTCCCGAAAGCCAATTCCCTCGAGATCGCTGACGCCGGCCATTACGTATTTGAAGATGCTCCCGAACGCATTCTGAAACAGGTCAGAGAGTTTCTGGCTTAGCTAACTGGACAGCGCCATGTTCGAAGAGTCGGATGCACCGAAGCTGCCTTTTTGATCAATGTTTTCTGGGTAAACGCAGTCCCTTCTCCACCTCGGGGGGAGAAGGTGGCCGTTAGGCCGGATGAG
>CAIXQV010001202.1 GCA_903921605.1 uncultured Planctomycetaceae bacterium
ACAAGCGGCTCAGTTCCTGAAGGACAGTTCCTCATTCCTGATCGAAACGCCAATTAAACTCGATCCCCACACGATGATGCTCAAGAGCCTTCAGGTGGAGTACGACGGCGAACAGCAACAGATTCAGGACGAAGACTTCCCCGGCGTGCGGTTTATCATCGCCAAAGCCATGGACACGGATGAAAAGGCCGATGCCGGTCTGGAGGATGACGAAGAACTGCCAGAGGAAGAAGAGGAATCCGAACCAGCAGATGATCGGCCAACGGTCGTTGCTGATCCTCAGGCTCCAATCGTGAAGGCTAAACCGGGAGCACGCTGGTGCTCGGCCATGAGTTCAGGACTTGCTGAACTCCATAAAATGGCCACCGCTGCCCTCGAAGACGTGGAACGGCCAGAAGTCATCGAAGAAGCCGGGAAGTCACTGGGCATCCTGAATGACCTGCAGACTGTGCTGGCGGATCTGTCATCAAAGGTCTATCCGTCTGCCACCAATCCCGAAGTATCCGATGAAGCAGGAGGAACTCACGGTGAATTGGCTGAGGTCGAAGGTGCCGAGACTGGTGACGACGCACAGGAACCCGGGGTAAAGAAAATCCCGCGTAAGCCGCCAGAGAAGGAACTCGATGCCGAAACACTCAAAGCCATGTTCTATCACGATCGTGTCTTTGTCCCATCACCTCTGGTCGGTGCCATCAATCGCATCGCCGCTGGAGAAGGGCAGGATGCTATCGATCGAGCCCGTGAGTTCCTCACACGCAGTCTGCTGAAGGGCGTCAACTCCTGGGACGTGGTGCCTGAACCGCCTGAAGTTGCCGCAGCGGATCGCGTGGAGCAGGCTCGACAGCGTCTTGCCCTCCAAAGATTTGAGGCATCAAAGCGACGTTTGGAATTGCAGAACAATTCGTAGTGGTTATTGTAAAGGCACTATCTGAAACACAATCCGGGGATGGTGGCTCAGGTAAAGATTCCAAATTCAAACGTGTATGGTTTATGCACCTCACGTTTGAGGCCCGCTGGGGGCTTGCAATCCAGAGGAGAATGAAATGAGCACACTATCCCCGGCTATGATCAACCGGCTCAATAACATGAGCGACCTCGAGATTGACCGTCTCGTGAGTTCCATGGAACGTGAGAACGAAGGTGGCGGAAACCACGCCATTCCCAAGCGAGACATCGGTACGGCAACCAGTGCCATCAGCAAGGCCGTTGGCGTTGAGGCCTTTGCACCGCAAGCTGGCAACAAGCAGGTGAATCACTCCTACTGGAGCGACCCGTACCGGCCGGCGTCCGATCTGTCGGCTGAACGTTACCAGTCGATGCTGACAAAAAGCCTCGAAGACGTAGGCTACAAGCGGACCAACCACTGGAACAGCTTCGGCGCTCTGCTGAAAGACGGTTGGTTCAACTTCAAAAACAACGACTTCCGTATCAAGCACCGGGAGTCATTCGAACGCTGCGACGCGGACTTTTTTAAGGCTCGTGGTCTTGCGGGAACGTCTGGCGAGCAGGGTGGCTTCCTGATGCTGCCTGAATTGGCTCCCTCGATCGAGTCGCTGTTCATTCAGAACGACATCGCCAGTCGCCTGGACACGATGACGATCAGCGGCCGAATGTTTAAGTGGGCGAGGAGCAAGGATACGAACCGTGCCGATGGCTATCGCCACGGTGGTATTACGAGTTACTGGGTGGATGAAGGTGGCGCGATCACCGAAAGCCAACCCGACTTTGCCTTCACAAAGCTGGAGATGAAGAAACTGGTCATTCTCGTTTACATGTCGAACGAGATCATGAACGAGAATCCTGCAGCCATCGAACAGTACGTTCGCAATGCTGTGAAGGAAGAATTGTCGTTCGCTGTGGCCCGTGCCGTGTTCTGGGGTGTGGGCAACAAGGAGCCTCTCGGCTTCGCAAACTCAGGTGCTGTGATTTCTGTGGCTAAAGAAGCGAGCCAGACCACGGCATCCATCATCGCGACAAATCTGCTCAAGATGGAAAGCCGCATGCTGGAACGACCGGGTTCCAACTTCACATGGCTG
>CAIXQV010001203.1 GCA_903921605.1 uncultured Planctomycetaceae bacterium
CCAATCCAATGTCTGGATGGCATTGCCAATCGCTGTGCTGGCCAGCTGCATCAAGGAGAACGCACACACATTTCCTGGACAGCCCGGGAAATCGTGTTGCCGTCGATCAGCGGATCCCACGCCTCCGGAGCCATCATTCGCGTAGCTGGAATCACCGGTCGCATCCGCGGCATGAAGTTCAAACGTCCGGACGGCCAGACGGTCCGTCCATCGCTGGTGGTGCTCGACGACCCACAGACCGATGAATCCGCTCGGTCACCGTCGCAGTGCGCGTCTCGCGAGAGCATTCTGGCCGGAGCGGTGCTGGGATTGGCCGGGCCCGGGCGGAAGATCTCGGGCATCATGCCCTGCACGGTCATCCGACCCGAAGACATGGCCGATCGGATTCTGAATCGCGACAAACATCCGCAATGGCAGGGCCAGCGAACCAAGATGGTGTATGCCTTCCCAACCAACGAAAAAATGTGGCAGCAATACGCGCAGATCCGTGCGGAAAGTTTACGACAGGAAAAGGGGCTGACCGAGGCGACGGCGTTCTATGAGCAGAACCGCGAGCTGATGGACGAAGGTTCCATCGTGGCCTGGCCGGAGCGCTACAATCAGGACGAAGCGTCTGCTCTTCAGCATGCCATGAATCTGCGGCTGCAGAACGAAGCTGCGTTCTTCGCGGAATATCAGAACGAGCCACTTCCGGAAGTTGCCGCCGAAGACGATCTGCTGACGGCTGACCAAATCTGTGCCAAGACGAATGGCCAGCCTCGAGGCACGATTCCTCTGGGCTGCAGTCATGTCACCATGTTCGTCGACGTCCAGCAAAAGCTCTTGTACTGGGTCGTCTGTGCTTGGGAAGACGACTTCACCGGCTACGTGATCGATTACGGATCGTATCCAGATCAGCGGCGAGCGTACTTCACACTGCGAGACGCAACCCGTACGCTGGCCACGGCCGCCAAAGGGACTGGGTTGGAAGGCTCCATCTATTCGGGACTCGAATCTCTGACAGCCGATCTGCTCAATCGTCGCTGGCGCAGAGAAGACGGCACCGAGCTCAGGATTGACCGCTGTCTGATCGATGCCAACTGGGGATCATCGACCGATGTGGTCTACCAGTTCTGCCGACAGTCTCCTCATGCCGGCGTCGTTCTGCCGTCGCACGGGCGATTCGTCGGCGCTGCCAGCCGACCGTTTTCGGAATACAAACGCAAGCCCGGAGAACGGGTCGGACTGAACTGGCGAGTCACCAACAACCTCGGCAAACGCACGATTCGGCACGTTCTTTTCGATACAAACTTTTGGAAATCCTTTGTGCAGGCCCGGCTCGTCGTGGCTCAGGGAGATCCGGGATGCCTGTCAGTGTTCGAAGAGGTGCCTGAATCGCACAGACTATTCGCAGAACATCTCACGTCGGAATATCGCATTCGGACAGAGGGGCGAGGTCGCACAGTCGACGAATGGAAGATTCGCCCTGAGCAGGCGGATAACCATTGGTTCGACGGTATGATTGGTTGTGCAGTGGCTGCGTCAATTCAGGGGTGCGTGCTCTTTGGGACGGAGAGCCTGGACGGCAAACCCAGACATCGCGTTCGTCTTTCGGCGTTGAAGAATCGCAAGCAATGATTATTTGGATGAAAATGACCAACGATCACCGACTGATTCCAAGAGATCCACACCGAGTGCATTCTGAAGGCTCAAAAGAGTGGTCGGCAACTTCCCTTCAATCGCCAAAACAACTCGGATATCCTCTCCCCATTCCTGACTCAATTCGAGCAGTGACGTGCCGATGCTCCCCAACACATAATTCAGATTCCGAGAATTTGGCATATGTAACTCCTTAGCCAGATCCTCGTATCGAATCGACTTCTGAGTCATCGCCTGTCGAACCAGCAACGGGAAGGCTCGCCTCGCAAGCTGCTGATAAAGCTCGTTACCGAGGATCCCACTTGCTGTTATGGCAGTATCCTTCGACATCGTATTCCCTTCACGCCTGTGAATTGAACGATTCCCCGCTTTATGTCATTGAGCATCGCGAAGCATGGTGGCCAGCTCTTCTGGCGTGAAAGGAGGCCGTCGGCGATGCGCCATGGTATGGCAATTTGAGCATAGTGGACGAAGATCTCGGATTGGATCCACCATGTGCGATCCGTTTCCATCAGAAAGCGGGTTCAAATGGTGGACTTCAATTGCACCCTTGCCTTCATTTCCGAATACTCTGGCGAAGTCAAAGCCGCACACGATACAGACGGAACCATAATGATTGATGCAGGCTTGCCTTAATCGGTCGTTGCGTTCAAAGCGATTCACTGAAACTGTTGCATGCGCGCCCTCGATGCCAGCTGTTGCGGCAAGCGGTAGCTCATCGGGAAACGCCGATTGCGACTTCGCTTCCGCAAGGAACGCTTGAGTTTTCCCCGTGTCGAGTTCAAGAATCGAGAACTGCTTGTTTAGACGGGGAGCGAAACTCCACAGCATGCGGATGTCAGTATCTTCTGCAAGAGATATGAATGAATTCCCAAAATTCACTGTGTATTGTGTTGCTTTTACTTCCTCAATTAATGCGCTCTCAAACTCCGCGCCGCACTGACATCGGTATTGGGGAGACATCGTTCGCCGGTGCTTCAGATTCGTCTCGCCACACGCTGGGCACCGTCGTCGCGTTTTAGTGCCTTGTTCACTTGCGATTGTGGCCACTACTGCGGAGCCATGCACATTTGACTTTCCGCGTATGACAGCAACATCTCCGGCCGCAACTTGAGAACTATTTGGAACAGAATTGTCAAAACGATACACGGTACGAATGTCGTCATCGTAGCCGAGGTGACCTTGATAAAGACGCTCTGAGTCATCAAGAGTCAGCATCAACCAAGTTCTCATGTGTTTGCTCAAATACGCGTCAGAATATTTCGGCCTTTGCAATTTTCCAGAATCGCAAATGATCCAGAGTAGCACTTTAACATCTTGAGTGAGTCTCGACATCTGAGCCGCGTGGCTGTGGTTAATGTGGCCTGAGAATCGCGAGGCTCTTGCTATTGATCTGCGTGTGAATTCGCAGCACAGGAGACTAAAAGCTAGTAAGAATCTTCTGAAATCCTCGCCGTTTTTTCGACACTTTGCCTCGGAACCGGATAGGTCAACTAATAGACGACGTGGTGTTGTCTGTTTGCAGGTGACCTATGCCCGAAGAACTCGAACAGTCGATCCGCGAGAACGCTCAGCAGCCGGCCAAGGCTTCTGGTGACTCCGGCAGCGTCGAACAGCATTCGCTGTCCGAACAGATCGAAGCCGATCGCTATCTGGCTTCGAAGAAGGCGACTCGTTCCAAA
>CAIXQV010001204.1 GCA_903921605.1 uncultured Planctomycetaceae bacterium
CCATGATCATGCGTGTACAACGCAAAAGCCACAACCTCGTTGCGAGGCACCAATAGCCTCGGCTCCTGTGGCTTGCCCTTATTGGCGCCTCGCTCCACCGTTGTCGGCTTCCACCAGTCTCCCGTCGCGTCTGCATCAAGACGAGGATTCTCAGCACCGAACGGGTGCGGATTCAGCTCTTCAGCAGCGCGGCCATTTGCAGAAGTGGAGACCAGTAACAAAATGACGCCGATGGAGACGCTGTATCTTCGGATGGTTCCATGCATTAAATAAACATCTCGGCTGGGCAAATGTTCTGGGCCTCTCAAACGATCAGTTAGCCTTAGGGCTGGAGATTAGACAACATCTGAGCACTTGGCCACCGTCGGGCCGGTGTGATATTGAACGAAGGTCGTGGAGTTGCAGAGGATTACCGGAACAGAAGCTCTCTGCCGGCATCATCCTTGCCCCACGTCTTTTCAGGCAGTCCCTGAAAACGAGTGAACTGTCGATCGTTGAAGTCGTCCGGGTAAAAAAGGCAATTGGCGCGGTGCGACTCACGCATTCTGTTTCGCGGGCTTGAAGCCAACTCTATTCGAACACGGGCTGAGACCATCAGAAAGCGGGACTGCTGTAGCGAATTGTAATGGGTGTCAGTCGACGCGATTCAGCCAGTGCAGCGGACGCCTGCGAGTATGAGCTACGGCAACGACCACAATTTCATCGGGACGACAAAGGTAAACGACCGCATAGGGAAATCGATGCAGCATTTGCCGCCGAATCTCGTGAGGACCGGAGTAGTATTCAAGCTGCGGGGCGCTTCGCGGATTCTCACAAATCGCGTCAAATGCAGACCGCATTTCAATGAGAAAGTCGTCAGCAAGCCCCGATCGCCTGTCTTCATACTAGAGCGCGGCGGCGATCGCCTCGCCATCCGCCGCTGGCAGCACTCGAAAATTCACGGCGAGCCCTGACGGTTACGATGCTCTGCAATCGCTTGTTTCAAATGTTCTAGTGATTTATCGAAATCTACCGTCGAAGTCTCACCGCGATCATAGGCCGTTATTCGGCGGTTGATCTCGTTGGACCAGACCTCGCCAATCTCCGGCGACGAGAAATGCCCTGTTGCCATTTTCTGCTCCAGCATATCTGCCACGAACGCCTGATCGACGGGTGGCAACGCCAACGCCTTCGCCAGGATGTCGTCTCTCGTTATCACAGGAAGTCCCTCACCAAATCACGATAGCAGAGCGTCACAGGCAACAATCTTCGCACGCCCCCCTCCACCTGTCGAGTGGTGACCGGAAAAAACGTTTTACCCAAGACCAGTGGCAATCTTGCCGTGGCTGAACGCATACACGATGCAGGGGATCAAAGGAGTTGATTGCGCTTTCGCGACGGGCCACTTCCGTCCCGCCCTCCGGACACACACTGCCGCACCCACGATAATCCAAAACAATCATCACCGACTCGCTGCCATATTGAGGTCTCCACTTGTGACCTCCTCGGCATTGTCCAACCACTACAAAACCGATAATAAACCTTCAAACCATCCACGCACAAACAACCTCTCTAAGTGCAATTCTCCACCTCTCAAAATCTGAGTTAAACCACAAAACTGCC
>CAIXQV010001205.1 GCA_903921605.1 uncultured Planctomycetaceae bacterium
ACTCATCGAGATGATCCTGGACGTGCCTTGCGGCTGCCGCGCCGCTGACTCCATCGTTCTGCAGTTCACGGACGCGCGATGGTCGCATCTTCACCGCAGCGAATTCCGCGAGAACGAAGAATCCGTTCAGCAACACCAGAAAAAATGCCGCCAGCAAATAAACGAACGTCATTGACGAAATGCCCAACCCCAGTCAGGACAGGCCCTTGACTCAAACTCGAGCTACCGCCCGGAACGAACAAAGACTCACGACACAGATTTCACGAGGAGATCAGTTCGGTCCAAAAGTCCCTAAGTACTTCCACATGCCAAACATCTTAGACTTTCCCCGCCGGGAAGCCAGTGAGCTACGAATGTCGCGACACCAATGAGACTAAAGCAAACGGCCTGCAAAGAACTCAGGCAAGAATCCAATTTCAGTGAGTTGGCTGGATCAGAACGTAAAAAGTTCCCGATCAGGTTAACTTTTATCTGGTGAATTCGTAAGCGAACAGAATCCGCTGATTCGATGTCCCGGTTTGGACGGCCTGAATCTCACAAGTCCTGCTCGTGCTGTTGCCAGCGGCAAATCATCACAAATTTAGCCGATTGTTGTATTCTGCCAACAGATTGCCTGAATCCTCCCCACAGATTGACCTTCCAGCAAAGCCCCAAAACACTCAGGAAATGACACGCTGGCCGCTCCCACTTCGACCGCCGCGAAAAAGGAATGAACACAAGGCTCATACTGCAACCAATGGGGCCGAGGCAGGTTTTGGCCGTGAATAAAGAACGTGCGGTCAATGCTATCTCTGGTTGAGAGAAGCTGATCAGTACAGTGAACATAGGTGGACATGCCGGCAGCAATTCAGATCGCTTAATGACATTCGCCTGACCGTCTCCTGCAGCTGGTCAACATTTTCCTTTGAAGGATCATTTCGCATGCCAACAGCCAAAGCCTTTGCTGCCTCAAGTCCCACTGCTGCTCTTGCCGGAACCACCATTTCGCGTCGGGATGAGACCGAACGCGATGTTAACATCGAAATCCTGTTCTGCGGTATCTGCCAATCCGACCTTACACACGGCGCGCGACAGATGGCACAGCATGATGCCAACAATTTACCCGTACGTTCCGGGCCATGAGATCGTCGGCAGAGTCACATAAGTGGGGACTGGTGTAACGCAGTTTAAGTCCGGAGAAATCGTCGGCCTTGGCTGCATGGTCGCTTCGGATCATCAACGTCCGAGTTGCAGTTCGGGCATGGAACGCATTCGCCGCTTGTTCTGGTCGCGTGCACGATTCACGTATTGATCGGAATGACGTACACCGCGAAAGACCGGCCACAACTTATGTCGCCCAAAGAATAGTCTTTCGACCACGCCACCGTTTCACGAGTCAGGTTGGCAGGGCATTGAATTACCAAAATGATGCGGCAACGGCCCCGGTGACACTTACATCGGCAGCCGAGTGGCAGGAATTGCTGGAATGTACCAGTTAACAGGAATGCCCAACTCTCCCGAAAAGCCTCCATTTCAAGTCTATTTTCCCATATTTTTCCGCGATTTCGAGACATTGAGGAATCAACGGATTTAGCAGAATTCCCTGGAGCGGTGGAGCCGATGGAGGTGTTAGAGTTCAGGTCTCGCCTCATTTCCCTCCTGTATTTCCTTCCGAATTTTCGAGCCTCCGTGGTTTCGAATCTTCAGAATCCTACCCCACCCCAGCTTTGGTCAGAGTTCAGGCTCCCT
>CAIXQV010001206.1 GCA_903921605.1 uncultured Planctomycetaceae bacterium
CCAATCCCAACCTGCTGACACAGGCTGAAACTTTGCGTGAATCCCTCAGTCAGGCCCTGAGCGACACGCGGGAACTCATCACCGCCATCAAACGTAACCAGAAACAGAACCGCCTCGTGGAAACAACGTTGCGAACTCTGAAACAACTGGAACACATCGGCGCGTGACCTCAGGAAACGTGATTTCTCAGACCATTTGTGCCGCCACAGGGCGAGCAATAGTTTTCTTTTTGTCCGTCGCAAGGTTTTGAACCTCAAAGAGTGTCAGAACCTGCGGCGGATTTTTCATTGGCCCATCAACCTCAAATCAACAAATGCCATTCAGGAGCATCAAACATGGTGACACGCGTAAAAGCAAACCGCAAGAAAACACATCCCCGGACGTCTGGTAAGCAGCAGCGTCGTCGTTCGCGGAAATGTCGCGGTGAGCGACCCGCAATCCGGTTCACGCCCTTTGCCTGGTCCAAGCTGCTGTTCCTACGAGACTGCGGCAGCACCGAAGTCAGCGGCTTTGGCATCAACGCCAAGAACGATTTGCTGCTCATCGAAGACGTACGATTGGTGAACCAGCAGTGTACGAGTGCCAGTGTTCAGTTCTCCGACGCGGCCGCACAACAACTGCTGGAGGCTGCGACACCCGATCGAATGCGTGACGAACAATCGGGCTGCATCTGGATTCACACGCATCCTGGCGATTGTGCGTTACCCAGCGACGCCGACGAAGAGACCTTCGCACGCTGTCTGCAGTCTGTCCATTGGGCCGTGATGTTCATCATCGCGGCCAATGGCGACACGTATGCACGACTGCAATTCAATCTCGGCCCCGGCTGTTCTCGCCGACTTCAGGTGGATGTGGACTACTCGGCCGAATTCCGTCAAACAGAATTCGCGGCGTGGCATTCTGAGTACACCGACAATGTGGAAGTCATTGATCCTCTGCAGGCATCGCTTGACCGCCACGGGCGACTCCGACGAGGGTTCGACCCGAACTTTGGCCACGGTCTGCAGGACCCCCACGTCCGCGCAGCCGTTTCCAGTGAATGGCTGGCGCACTGCGATGCGGAGTCGCTTTATGAAGACGACCTCATGGCAGTGCCCGGCCCAGTTTGAATTCGTCGCGTGACTTTTTGTAGAGGCGGCGCGAACCGGCGACCGCACTGGAATCTTGCTTTCCGATTCATTGCCGCCTCAGGTGTTCTGACGCGGCAAAGAATCATGACTCTTTGAAGGAGACTCAATTATTGAAGGGAAGAAACGAAAACGTGCGTTCATGAATGGCTGTCCGTCGGGTCGCCGACAGCACGGACTTGGTCAGCAGAAATCCAGTGTCGGAAACTTCAGCAACACGGGAGGAAATTCTATGGCTCGACAGGTGACATGTGTGTGTGGTCGTGATTTTCACATCGGCCAGCGGCAAACCCGCGTCCAGTGCCGACAATGTGGACGCTGGTACGAAGGTGAGGAATTGGGAGCCATCGAAGTCGTGGGTACGGTTTTGCAAGGGCGTGAAGTCGCCCGGATTGAGCACAAAACGGGCGATCGCAAAGTTTCCCGCAACAACTCTCACAGCAGGCCACAAACCAACCGCCAACGCCCTCCATGCGATCCGATCGGATCAATGATCCGCTGGTTTCTGGGTTGAGCACTGGGAAACGACGGAGACTTCACTTGAAACTGAATGTTCAAATGCTCCGTGAAGACGTGAACTCCCGGAATGATTTCCGCCAGTGACTTTCGCGATCGCGATTTGCCTCATCCGGAGCAAGCCGAAAATCAGAAACAGCATCGCCGGGTCATATCGGCTCTATTGTCGATGCCTCTGCCTGATCATGTCGCGATGTGATTTCGACTTTGTGATCCGCCATGCCCAGTTCATCTGAATCTGCTAACCGCAGATTCAATGGCTGGGCGTGGCCTTCTTTTCAACACTTCAGTAAGAGGCTTTTTTTTAGCCATTGGAGAATCATGGGCCAACGAGAAATGCGGACCGCACTGCTTGTTGAGGTTCAGAGTCGATCGCAGTCGTCTGTCGCCTCCGAATTTAAACGCGTCCCCTTCGCGTCACGTGGGAAATGCCCGACTTATCTTGCCTTCGATTCGTAAATACGCCTCAAGGCAATCAGCAATTCATCTTGCTGCTTTTCTTCCAAACGTGAATAGATGGATTCGATGCCAATTCCTGTGATGGTTTGACCAGCCCAGGCTCCGGCTATCGCCCCGCCCATCGAACCAAAGAAGCCTCCAATCGCAGCTCCGGGGGGAATCCCTTCCGGGCCAACGAACGCTCCAGCGACACCCCCGAGCTTCGCACCGGCCCAGCCCCCTGCGCCAGCTCCGGCCCGTGCGCCCGCAATTCCGCCACCTGCCGAAGTGACCTCGGTGGTGAATTGTCGATTGTTTAGTTCGCCGGCATACCACTGATAACCGCGAACACTCATTGAGCCCGCTGCCAGCGCAGCGCCCAAGGGCCCTGCCGTCTTGCCTACGCGTCCCAGCAACATTGCCGAGCGACTGGACGCATTGATATTGGTTGCAAGCGTTGCTGTAACTCCAGATACCGCAAAGGATCCGCCTGATGCAAAAGTCATTGTTCGGAAACTGGCTTCGGACAATGATCCGTTGCCGTCTGTATAGTTCTGCCACGCATTGACAGCCCTCGGTACTTCAAAAGCCGAAACGAGAAGTCCAATTCCAACTCCTGCTGGTCGGAGGCGAGACTGCCGATGACCTGGCGATGATCGATCGGCTGTGCTGGGACCATCTGGACGGGCTCATGTTCGACCTCATCAAGGCACGGAGATCGTGCTGGAAGTTCCTCAATAAAGGCTCGAACGGCGA
>CAIXQV010001207.1 GCA_903921605.1 uncultured Planctomycetaceae bacterium
ACGTGATCACGGCGGCACATGAGATCCACAGATTTCGCAGATTCACGCAGATTGGAAGAGGCGGAGAGCCCAGCGAAGTTCAGACATGATTTATTCAGGGACATCGCATTTTCTCGCCCGCCCGCACTTTTCCCAGGGACCTTCGAGTCAGCCGGAATCGCCCTTCCCCGTGTCCCTGACAGATCGGCCACCGCCGTCTATCATACGGCAGCGGACAGTTCCCGCGTCACCAGGAGGTTTTCACGATGCTCTGTCCATTCTGCCAGAAGGGGGAGACGAAGGTTGTCGATTCCCGCGGCAGCCAGGAGTTCGTGATTCGTCGTCGACGCGAATGCCTCGAATGCGGTCGGCGGTTTACGACTTATGAGAAGCTCGAAGAGTCCCCGCTCAAGGTCATCAAGAAAGATGGGATGCGCATCCCGTTCGACCGCGAGAAGATCCGCGCGGGGATTGAGAAGGCTTGCTACAAACGTCCCATCAGCCCGGATCAGATCGAACGCATCGTCGGCGACATCGAGCGCGAGGTCTACGCCCAGTTCGATCGCGAAGTCCCCTCCCGCTATATCGGGGAGAAGGTGATGGAGGCCCTGAAGCGAATCGATCAGGTCGCCTTCGTCCGGTTCGCGTCGGTCTATCGCTCCTTCCAGGACGTCAACGATTTTGTGCAGGAGCTGACCCCGATCCTCAAAGAATCCCACAAACGCTGATCCCTCTGGCCATCCGCCATTCGCCATCTGCCAAGTATGCACGCGACCCAGTTCCTCCCGCTGAAGACCACCGACCGGCCCGCTCCGGTGGCAGTGATGTTTGGTGAGGAGTCGCACCTCAAGCAGCAATGTCTCGCCAAGCTCAGTCAGCTGGTACTGGGGACCGGCCCCGATGCTGCGGTCGGGCTGGTGAAGTTCCCAGGCAAAGATGTCGAGCTGAAGGTTGTAAAGACAGAGTTGCAAACGGTCGGGATGTTCGCCAGTTCGCGGCTGGTCGTGGTTGAGGATGCGGACGATTTTGTCACGAAGTTCCGCGAAGGTCTCGAAGCCTATTGCCTGAAACCGGCATCACGCTCGGTGCTGGTGCTCGACTGCAAGTCATGGAAGTCGAACACGCGTCTGGCCAAAAAGATTGCCGAGAGCGGGCTCGAACTCGACTGCGGAGAACTTGCCGCCGGGGCCTTGCAGAAGTGGCTCGTCGATCAGGCCGCTCAGGAGTACCAGAAACAGCTTAGCCGCGACGCAGCTTCCCTGATGGTCGAACTCGCGGGAACCGGGCTCGGTCAGCTGTCCCAGGAGCTGGGCAAGCTCGTCAGCTATGTCGGCGATCGTCCGCAGATCAAGCCCGACGATGTCCGCCAACTGGTCGGAGGTTGGAAGGCCGAAGAGACCTGGACGATGACGAATGCCGTGCGTGATGGCGACATCGCCACCGCGCTGACGTGTCTCAATAAGCTGCTGCATGCGGGCGAAGCGCCGCAGAAGATCCTGGGTGGGCTGGTCTATATCTTCAAGAAGTTCGCCGTCGTGACAGAACTGACCCGCCAGAAGATGGGGATGAAAGACGCCCTCAAAGAAGCGGGAGTCTTCTTTCGCGAGTACGACCAGGCTGAGCGGTATCTCAAACGCCTCGGAAGAGCCCGAGCCGACCAGCTGTTCGGTCGACTGGCCGAGGCCGACCGGGACCTGAAAGGCGGCAGCCGCCTGCCGGAGCGGCTGCAGCTGGAGCAGCTGCTGCTCTGGCTCTCGGGTTTGGCAGGCTGAGACTGCGGTGCCAATTCCAGGTTCCGCAAGGAAAAAGGAAGCTCGCCTCCCAACTTGGAAGTAAACTGGCCGAAAGCCACTACAGCCCAAAACGTCTCTCGGGAGTTCCAGCATGCGTCCTCTGTCTCTGCGTCTGTGGAAGAGTGTTCAAAAACTGATCTCGGGAACAGAGACGCGACGAGTGCGAGGCGGACACCGCAGCTGGGTGCCTCAACTGGAGTCGCGGGCCTTGCTGGCGGGGACTGCGGTCGTGACCCAGTCGGGCGGGACGCTGACGATCACGGGGGTCGACGATCTGACACCTGCGGGGATCACCGGTGGGCTGAACAATCAGGTGATCACCATCGTCGGCGGAGGAGCGGGGTCTGTCACAGTCGCTGGGGTGGGGACCACGGTTACCGGGGCCGGGTTCTATTCCGGTGTGACCGCGATCAAGTTCGACCTGAAGCTGGGGAATGATCAGGCCACGCTGACGAATGTGCAGATCACCGGGGCGCTGACCTACCTGGGCGGGGATGGGAACAACAATTTGATCATGAATGGTGCCACTGGACATACCTATGGCAGCATTGCCGTGACAAACGGGGATGGCAATGACGACTTCAACGTCACGGGGACTGGCGATTTGACGGTGACGGGCGCGTTGACGATCAACTATGGCGAGGGGGACGGAGATGTCGACCTTGGTGACAATGCGGCGTCCGATATCGTCTTGGGCAGCTTCAAATACACTTCCGGAGACGGTGAAGACAATCTGGATCTTCGGTCGGGGACGCTTTCAATTCTGGGAACGACTCAAGTGACGACCGGAAACGGTGAGGCCGATGTGGATATCATTCCGGTCACCACACTGACCTTGGGAGACGCGTTGACGATTACCACGGGTAGCGATTTCAATGTGATCAGTATCGGAAATTCGGGGACAGTGACTGGAAAAGCCGTGACGATCACTACCGGCAATGGAGAATCTGAGATCGAGCTCCGTGGGACATATACCGGTGCAGTCAGTATCACGAACGGCAGTGGAGCTGACGATTTGGAATTCTCGAGCCTGTCTGTGACCGGAAATGTCACTATCAAGAATGGCTCCGGGGGCAGCGAAATTGATTTCACGGGTGCTATCGCGATCACAGGCAGTTTGTCGATCACCAACGGAAATGGGGAGGACTCGATCGGTGACGACTCGGGAACGTGGAGTTCGCTGAATGTCACGGGCGGAGTGACGATTAACAACGGAGCCGGTGGCTCGCGTGTCAAATTCGCTCCGACAGGGGCCTTCACCGTGGGCGGCTCCCTGAGCGTCACTGCCGCGAACGGCGACGATGAGATTTTCCTGGAGCCGGGCGGCAACGCATCGATCGGTGGCTCTGTGACCTATTCCACCGGAAATGGTGATGCCGATACGTCTGTGTCCGGACTCGGGAACACGACGATCAACAGTTCCCTGACAGTGACCAATGGAGAGGGAGACCTCGAATTCGATCTGTTCGTGAACAATGCCAAGACCCTTCAGGTCCTGGGAGCAACGACGATCTCCTCAACTGCGGGGGACGATTCG
>CAIXQV010001208.1 GCA_903921605.1 uncultured Planctomycetaceae bacterium
CAACTTCGAGACATCGTTCGCTGTGCAGACGACGAACACATCGGACTCATGATCATTGAGCCATGACAGAAAAGTCCCGAACATTCGTGAGGATACTCCAGAGTCACCGCTGCCGTTGACTCCCGAGAAGGCTTTTTCGACTTCATCGATCATGACCACACACGGAGCCATGGCGTCGATGACACGCAGAGCCTGACGTGTTCGCTCTTCGGACTGACCGACCAGCGAGCCCATCAGACTACCGACGTCCAGAATCAACACCGGTCGATCGACTTCGCGTCCCAGTGCTTTGCAGAACTGCGACTTGCCACAGCCAGGCGGCGACAACAGCAGCACACCACGAGATCGCTGCGTCGATTGTTCCGTACTTCGTCGTCGCATGGCACGTTGACAGAACGATTTCAATGACGCCAGACCGCCGAGGTTCTGGAAATCTTCCTTGCCGCGATGCAGTTCCAAGGAACCAGATTTGCGAAGGATTTGAGTTTTCAATTCCCACACAGCATCCGGAGTAATCCGGCCATGTCGAACCAGTGACAGACTGAAAGCGTTCTCGGCTTCCAGGCGGGTTAAGCCAGCAGCCGCATCGAGCACCGTGGCCAGTTCGGCACCCTCCGGCAGTTCCGAATCTTCCGTCGCAATGCCCCGTGCAATCTCCGCGAGTTGTGTGCGGTCCGGGAGTTCATGCTCCAGGACCACGAACAGCTTTTCGAGCTCCACAGGCAGCTGCACCACGGGAGACAGTACCACCAAAATCGTGCGGTTCTGTTTACCGGCGATCACCTGCTGTGACAGAGCCTGCACGATCTCCGCCGACTGCAGAAACCTATGAAAATTCTTCAGCACCAGAATCGACGTGCCGTCTGGTGTGGCCAATGAGTTGATGAATCTGATTGCTGCCAACGGATCGTTTCCGTTAGGTTCGATGGATGATCCATCCACGCGCAGCCCCTGATCAATATCCCAGGTCGCCAGCCGCCATTGCTCCTGGCGACAGAGTCGCGTGATGGCCATGAGCGCATCCTGGTGCTCATGGCTTTCAATCCAAAGTCCGGTAAAGCACGCTCGCACGTACTCACTGAACCGTTCAATCAATGACATAGTAGAATTCTCCTTTGAAAGGTGATGGTGAAATGTGATGCAGCACGCGTTGTGCTACTGGCCCTGCTGAACCTGCTGCGGTGCGGTAGCCGTCTGATGAAACTCAGATTTGAGGATCTCGTTGGTCAGCTGACCGATGGCCTGTTCAATGAACCTGCTGGCTTCACGGCATTCAGACCCCGTGAAGCCTTTGGTCTCCACTTTGGACTGACCGTTGGGAGCGACGATGATTTCGATGGTTTTTGAGGTACTGCTCAAGCGACACCTCCCACACGAATCGTCAGTTTGATGGAACCGTCATTGAGCGGTTGCTCGAAGACAGAGTGCCCCTTTTTGCGAGCTTCCAATTTGGCTTTCTCTACGGCATAGCTCTGGAGATACCGATCCAGGTGTTTGGGATCACCCCAGCGACCTTCGTAGTTGTCGTAAGCGATCTTCGCCGTATTCACGTCGCAGACAACGGGATAACGCCAGTCCGGTAACTGCACGGCCCAGCCAGTGGCCGACGTGCTGAACAATTTGACTTCGCCGAAGACCGGTTCTGGCAGAGTCAACCGCTGACATGCGGCATGGATTGCCACGGGATCACGGATTTCGGTTTTGATTTCCACAATGTGTGACACGCAGGAATTCCTCAAAAAGGATGATGAAAGAAACAGAGCCGGAGCCGAACGCAACTCCGTGAGTGCATGAAAATGCCCGTCCTCCCCGAGACGAAGAAGACGGGCGTTTGAACGATGGTGACGGCGGGCGCTACTTGCGGATCGAACCGTCATGCAGTGCGCCACCGATTAGCAAGCTCGCCACTAACAGAAACACGATGAAGCTCTCGGAGGCGATTCCGAACACCGCAGCGATCAACAACGCACCGTTGATATGTGCTGCATTCAGTTTGTGTTTCGCTGACAAGTACGCTCCTCTAAAGAGTATTCCCTCGCCATGCCGCGCACTGAGCGCGATAGCCGCAAGACGGACACTGCATGGGTGAAGGAGATGGATAGAAATGGCCGGACTGGATGGCCGACCACACAGTTTCGAAGATGCGTTTCGTGCGGTTCAGTTTGCGTTCGTCGAATGGGGTCTCGAGCAACTGCACCTTCGGTTCGCGAGTCTTCGTGATCACAGCAAATTGCAGCCGCAGCTGCTTGCCGGGCATCACTTTGCGGACCAGATCAGCGTACAGCAGCAACTGGTCCGACTGATCTTCCGCCTGCTGCTGATCCCATGCCGAACGGGACGTCTTGAAATCTCGAACAATCACCGCGTCGTTTGTTTCCAGCAGCAGGTCGATATAGCCCAGCAAATCGGGCAGTCCGGGAATCAGCACACCCCGGAATTCTTCTTCGATCCCGATGATGCGGCCTTCTGGCTGAATCAGTTCACTATCCAGAAATTTCCGCAACATCCGATCGGCCAGATCATGCAGCACATCCGCCGTTTCGGTTTTTCCGAACTCGATGTTGTCTTCCGACCTGTCTTGCCAGCTCTGCTGGTAGACATCCAGCAGGAGGTCAAGACTCGGAGCCTCCGCACCGTTGAGTTGCTGCGTAAAGAAGAACTCAATGGCTGAGTGAATGGCACTACCAAAGATCAGGCTGGACGACACACAGTCTTCCGCGAGTCCGTCGACGTATCGGAAGCGATACTTCAACGGACAACTTTGAAATGTGCGTACGGCACTGTACGACAGATAGTCCCGAGTCTTGGGCGTGGTCGCTGTGATCATGGACGAACCCCCGCAGCGATCTTCAGGTCGTCAATCAGAGCACTGGCTTCACGGATCGTGAGATCTTCCATCTTGTGAACTCGGTAGCGATCGTTGATCACCGTGTGTGGATCGAGTCCCTGGCGTTTGCTGATGGCAAAGATGGCGCGGATCTGACTCTGCGTCGCCCGCGCCACCTCGATTCGTCCGTTGCCGTTGGTTGGGCTGTGGCCATTCGTGACACGGCCGTTGGCTTGTCCGTTCTTATGGCCGTTGCCATTTGCTGCGTGACTGATGCGGCGATGCCCATTGCCATTCGTTTGAGAAGGCTCACTGGGACCAGCCTCTGCCGGTCGCTGGAGTTCTTCATCTACACTTTGACGCGCGAGCACGTACAAATCCTGAACCCGATCACGCAGTAGACCGGGATCATCCAACACTCCGTTATCAAGCTCCACTTCCAGATTGATACTGGCACCTCGGGAACCAAAGCTGGCCTCGCCGACTTTGCGACTGAGGCCGATATTGAGCTTCACTGACATAGTGTCTCCCTTATGAAAAACAGATCGCACCTCGACGAAGCTGCGATTTTCTGAACACTGAAAACTGACTACTGACAACTTCCGCTAGTCATCCGCTTTTCTGGCCACCATTTTCCCTGGCAGCGGCTCGTCGTCATCGTCATGCGGTAATTCAGCCAGGATCGTGAAGCCGCGCCGAGCGATCTCCGTGACAGGCTCGCCCGTCTGTTTGGCAATCGCGTGATTCAATTCGGATTGGGTCATGACTTTGAGTTCTTTCATAAAAACAAAGCGACCACACCGAACTCGGAGCGGTCGCACAAAACGTGAAACCGCCCCAACTGCGGGGCAGAACAGAATTCAGAAAGTTACCAATGATTTCCTGATCGCCATTCCTGAATGCTGATGGCTTTCTCACCGGCCACGATGATGTGGTCGATCAGCGGAATGCCGACGATTTCACCCGTTTGCTCCAGTCGTTCAGTCACGCTGATGTCTTGGTCACTGGGCTTGGGATCTCCGCTCGGATGGTTATGCAGCACCAGCAGGCAATTGGCGGCATCGCGAATCGCCGGCCGGAACACTTCTCGAGGATGCACAAGACTATTCCTCAATGTGCCGACAGTAATCTGATGGCGTTCGATCGGCTCATTCTTGGTGTTGAGTGTGACGATCCAGAATTCTTCCTGCATGCTGTCACGAGCTAACCGGCTGAAGTGTTCTTTACAGAACCGAATCGCCGATGCGGGACTGGTGATCCGTGGATCCGGACCATACTCCGTTTTGAGCTCCGCAATTCGAAGCCCGATTTCTACACCGGCCATCAGCCGCTGGATCGCGTCCGTCGACATGCGGCGACAGACCTCCAGGATTTCGGCCTCACCGGCATCCGCCAGTTTCCGCAGACCCAGTTTCTCCACCAGCCGATGAGCATCCGCATACGCATCAGCGCCGCGTCGGCCTGTCGCCATGGCAATCAATTCCGCCGGCGACAGATTCAGCATCGATCGATTCATGATGTTCCCTCCGCGCAATGACCACCCGCGAAGGGCGGTCGTGGTATGTCACAACCGCCCTCGCACAATGCGAAGGCAAGAAAAAAGCTCCGTGTCTCACTCAACTGCAATGCAGTAGAATCAAACACGAAGCCAAGATGTATTCTGGACCTGCGGGAAGAATGCACGCGTTGCTTCAAACTCTTGAGTTCAAAGGCAACACAAGCCCCCGGAGGCCGCTATCTGAAAGGGATAAGCGATCCCTTCACTATGAACTGACGCATTTTCGGACTGAATTAAGCTGAATCGGATTCGCTGGCATCGGCAGTCACGCAGAAAATCGGCGTCCCCGGCCCCACTCCAGCACCGTGGTTTCGTGCCTGCCGGACCATCTCGGACGAAACGCATTTCGCCGCCGAGGTCGATGTGACCGGAGTAGTGAACGACATCGTGCTTCGACGCGTCGGTCGGTTTCACCGGAGGGAGTTGCGTCTTCAAACGCTGAAACGTAGGTTGGGCATTCCTGTCCGACTGCGGTTCGACGGACACGAATTCCCGCCATGCTGGCCGCCACATTGGCTGGCCCTTATTGCGTCTTATCGGAGGGTTGCGAATCCGATTGTTGCGCGTCCAAAGCGACTGTCGCGGTGGCACTCGTCGCCAACGTCGAAACGTCAACGGCTCGATAAACACTGAAGCCGCACAGCAACAGACCGCCGAAAATCGTCAGGATTGACGACAACCGCATGCCGCGAAATGGATCGAGGGTTCTCTGGGACAGCGTCATAGTCCCTCAATCAAATCGAATCCAATCAATTCCTTTTTCGTTGAACAGGCAACTCGCCATTATCTGAATACAGACAGGCAACGATTTGTCTTCGAGCGGAGACGTTCCAGGGGCAAAGAATCCTAGCCGCTCTCCATCTTCGTCAAGTGTTATTGTGAGAGCAATTGTCTGATAAACTGCCATTGCCTCATCTTCAAACTCTTGTCCTTTTCCACGAGTGCACAGCAGGGCAGGAGTCAGACTCTTTCGTGCCAATTCACGTTGATGTCCAGTGGCACTCAACATAAGGTCGTCACGGTAACTTCGAATGTCCGAGTATGAAGCTGAGAGTTGCGACAGGTAGTATCTCGCTGCCGCTCTCGCTCGCACTGTTCGGTTCAGAAGGGATGGACCCTCATCGCTTGCGAAGAATCGACACTCTTTTTCGGCAACGCTTGCCAAAGCGTCTGTCCACTCTTTCAGTCTCTTAGAAGAACGAGGGATCTTTGTCTCAACATCCGTAAGCCGACGGGAAATAGACATTGTGTGCCATCCGGTCACGCCTGGCACTGGACGTGCTCCAAGATCAACGTAAATCTGACTTCCATCCAGAACAAAAGAAATTCTCTCGAAAATTCCGTGCAATGATCCAGTTCGCACGAAGACAGTGGCATCGCTCTTCGCATTCACACTGTTGGAATGAATCTCCACATCCCAGAACTCACGTAGCTGCAGAAAGCTCGAAAACTCACTCACAAACATTTTCACTGACATGGGAAAATCACCTGCAATCTTCAATTATTCGCACCGCGATGGGCAGCCCTTCCTCTTTGAGCTTCACGAGCAGATTAGTATATTCCGCACCTGCTCCTGATGCCGGTAATGGGTTGTTGAGCAAAATGTATACGCTCTTAAGTTTTGAATCGGGGTCACGCAATGCCTCTGCGTACTTTTCTAATTGGGCGAGCTTGTGCTGTAGCATCTCGTCCGAAAGCTCTTCAATAGCACCGAAGTTCAGTAACGAGCCTTCGAACATTGTACCCGACGCACGATGAAATGCGTCTCCTCGCCCAAATCCAAAGAACCCAAACGGAGAATACTTGAACTCCTTCAGCAGGTTTCCTTCAAGTCCGAGGCTCTTCATCACCTCTCTCGCGGCCCATAGGGCGTAGAGGTCTGGATCCCCATTATGCACGAGCACGCCGCTGGAACCAACGTGGTAGACGTGAGTTCCATGGATTTCGATGTTGTAGACGGCTGTTGAGCCGGGGACGTGGGTCAGCGACGTGACAGTTGTCGTGCCGGTAGTTGTGCGGAGTGTTTCGTTGGACTGCAGCGAGTCGGCTCGGACGAAGGTCTGGCGGTCTTCGCTCCAAAACGGATGGTTGCCGGTGCAGAGTATCGGCTCCGGCTGCCCAGCGATGCTCAGCGAGATCGATGCCGACACCTGATGCCGAAAGGTCCCCGTGATGACTCGGCCACCGAGATCACCCGCAGGTTCGATCTCCGGACAAGGCTCAATCGCCAGCACATTGGCATGTCCATCAATGCCGCATTCCGGAACAGAGATGTACACAGTCCTGCCAACGTCGGCCTGGTGCTCAGTCAACCATGGAAGCGGTCGTAGCAAAACAACACCAGCCGAAGAGCCATCTCGCTTGGGAGCGACGAGCGTCACCTTCCGCCACTCGGAACGAATGATGTCCGTGCCGAACTGGAGATCAAATTCCTCAGTCGGAGCGTCCGATCGAATCCGTTCGCCAACCTGAAGATCTTCAATTCGCGTCAGCTTTTCCACTGACTTCAGCGTCGAAACTTCCGCCTTCGTGAGGACCGGATCGCCCAACCAATCCAAGCTAATGTCGCCGCTCGATTGCAACTTCTCTGCAGCGAGTGATGCCTGCTCAGTACGCGAACCGAACCCCAACGCTCGGTGAACGTTGTAGCTGCCAATAATCAAAGCTGCGACAACTACCAAGACCGAAGCCGGACGCAGCTCACGATAGCGACGAATCAAGTCAAACATCGATGAAACTCCCGAAAAACAACCAAGGTGAATGGCACCTTTGTTCTATCCGTGGCCATGGCGAAACAACCTATACAAGTCAAGTCGGACGAAGCCCTGTCCGTCTCGTGTTCGACGATATACTTCTGTAATTCTCGAGTTGCATAGCGTGCTGAGTCATCCATTGGTGAAAAAGCTCCGGGGATCGCCAATGGACGAACCCGCGCCAGAATAGCTTAAACCGATCAAGATCGCCTCCCTTGATTCCCTTGACAGCATCGTCTGCAAAATGCACAAAAACGGATTGCGGCAAGCCGATTGCATCTAAGTAACTTTCCAGATCGCGCTTACTGTTTCCCTGATCGTACAGAATACGTTGTTCAATTAATCCAGCCACTACCAGCTGAGCCCCCAAACGAAAGGAGTTAAGCATAGTCGGAGCGAAGCAGCAAATTCGAAAACCCTCGTTGATCTGGTCTGCAAGTATGCACCGATTGATATCAAACGGATTGTCAACCAGAGCTGAACGGATGCGATTAGATCTCCATTCCAAAAACGCAGCGAAGTCGCCCGTATGCACAACTCTACCACCGGAGTCGTGCCACGCATTAAGTGAACAGACTGGTTCAAGTGGCAATCGCTCGACTGAACGACAGAAGTACTCATCAGCCGCAAAGACCGCCTGAGAGATGTGCGAGGGAATGGTGGATTCGTACTCGGCCGAACTAAACTTGGCGACAATGGCTCCGTAGATCAAATCCATTGTCGATATCAGGTCGTTTTTCAAGTCAGCCACCATTCCTTGCTGCCTTCAAGCCTTCCAACATGCGTGCCCAAACTCCGAGGACCTCGTCCTTTGTGATTCCATTCTTGCTCGCAAACAGTTCGAGCCATTCATCGAAATCGATACCCTTCTTGAAGAACGAATCATACAAAGTATTGCCTTTCAGAATGAAAGCATGCACAGGCCAACCGATCCACCGAGAGCTGCCACCCTTGGAAATACCCTCTAACACGACCGCAGGAATATCTGGGTAACCAGGGAGCTTTCCTAGTGTCGCCCCGTTTGGGATCAGTGAAAAAGTTTCTCCTCCGATCCGCTCTGCGTTTCGTGCAACCCATTTTATACAGTCTACTGGATCCCCATTATGCACCAACACGCCACTGGTGCCCACGTGGTAGACGTGAGTGCCATGGATTTCGAGGTTGTAGACGGCTGTTGAGCCGGGGATGTGGCTCAGTGACGTGACTGTTGTCGTGCCATATGTTGTGCGGAGGGTTTCGTTGGGCTGCAGCGAGTCGGCTCGGACGAAATCCTGACGATCATCGCTCCAAAAAGGATGGTTACCCGTGCAGAGAATCGGCTCAGCCTGCCCGGCGATGCTCAGCGAGATAGATGCCGACACCTGATGCCGAAACGTTCCCGTGATGACCCGGCCACCGAGATCACCCGCAGGTTCGATCTCCGGACAAGGCTCAATCGCCAGCACATTGGCATGTCCATCAATGCCGCATTCCGGGACAGAGATAAACACGGTCCCGCCAACGTCGGCCTGGTGCTCAGTCAACCATGGAAGCGGTCGTAGCAAAACAACATCAGCCGAAGAGCCATCTCGCTTGGGAGCGACGAGCGTCACCTTCCGCCACTCGGAACGAATGATGTCCGTGCCGAACTGCAGATCAAATTCTTCAGTCGGAGCGTCCGATCGAATCCGCTCGCCCACCTGAAGCTCTTCGATTCGCGTCAGCTTTTCCAGTGACTTCAGCGTCGACACGTCCGCCTTCGTGAGGACCGGATCGCCAAACTGATCCAAGTTAATGTCGCCGCTCAATGGCAACTTCTCTGCAGCGAGCGATGCCTGCTCAACGTGCGAACCAAACCCCAACGCTCGATGAACGTTGTAGCCCCCGACAAGTAATGCAGCGACAAACACCAGCACGGAAACCGGTCGCAGTTCGCGATAACGACGAAGTAGTTCAAGCATCGTTGAGACTCTTGGAAACAGGCGTGGTCACCAATCTAATCCCGGCAAGTCTTTGAAAGTACTGAAAAGCTGCATGACTTGGAACTGATCGCGGGTCTGATGCAATTCTGGATACATTCGGTTCACAGTTTCGAGTTTTAGGCATCCAGAAGCGAGGTAACAGAGAAGAAAAGAACCCGCCATTGCTAGACAGGAGTTTGCTTTTTCGTAGATACCTACACTGTGATGCGGGCGTACTGCTGAAAGCGCCCAAATAATGTAAAGCACAACGACGTCTCGCCTGAAAGAATTGCTAGTATTCGGAGTCCATTCGGTTTCAATCTGTTCATAGATGCGGGCGACATCATACGCGCCAGTAATCTGCCGCAAGTCGATGATAGCACTTTTGACGGACTCCGGCACACCGTCATGACCGAGCAGAGACTGATAGTGTGTATCTCCGGTTTTCAGAGATTCTCGAAGTGAGAGCAGCGCAGCTGCGCGAAGCAAGCCCGAATCAAATATGTCTTTCCGCAAATCAGGCAGCGTCTTTAGAGCCAGTCGCTGCTTACACCCGCGGTATTCAACCTGAAAATCCTCAGCCGTACTTTTGTACACACTTTGAAGGTTGACCGTATGCTTAACGAGTCTTGTTAAAGCAGCAATTTCTCTGAGGCCGTCATCGTCGGGTAAGCCATTAGATGCTAGCCGAATCACTAGCGGGAGCGTGAATTCATACATCGAATCACCTCGTCCCAAACTTCTTACCAAGTTTACCGAAGGCATGAAAGGTCTTGATCGTGAGTTCTTGCATGTTCACCCAGAGTCTCATGGACTGTCCATTGACGACGACATCAATTGGTATGTTCGTAGTAATGCCCTTCTTTCTTGCCTCGTTGATTGCATTGCTGACTCCTTTCTGTCCAAGCGCTGTTTCAAGCAGTCTTCTGTATTCTGTCTCGCCTCATTGACGCTTGGATTGTCAGAATACGGCAGATGGAATCACCCAAATCAGGTCTCGGGGAGGTCGACGTTTGCTCTAGCGTTATTCAAGATCTCGTGATAATTGCTCTGAAATGGTTCGACCAATTCCGACTCGAGGAGTCCTTGAATCTTCCAGACGATCCGCTCCTCCGCAGGATGTTCAAACAGTGCTGTCGCATTGGCATCGAGTCGTGTGAGCAACTCAAACAATACAACAGCTTCATCTCTTGTGAACGTGATAGTTACCGCTGTTTTCACGATTGGAACTCCATGATTTAGAACAGCCGTCCAGTGGAAAGGACACTTTGAAGTTGATCAAGGTGAAGTTTCCAGCCGCCAACGAAGTTCCCGGAAAGATCGGTAAACACATTTAGCCCTGAAACGGGGTCAACGTAATGAATCACATCTTGACCGCGATAAAGCCCGGGGATGCGTCGTGTACCGGTCGCTGTCATATGCCCAAGTATCGCGTTGAATACTTCCATTGCTCTCGACGGGTTCCAATTGCCCTGCAATCCAAAATCAGCACCGTGCTTGCCAAAGACTTTCTGCAAATTCCTCGCACTGACTTCAAGTCCGGGGCGGGTCCGCAACAACGGATTGAAAAGCGCCTCTGCATCTGGACACAGATCGTTTCCATTATGCACCAGCACGCCGCTGGTTCCGACGTGGTAGACGTGTGTGCCGTGGATTTCGAGATTGTAGACGGGAGTTGAGCCGGGGACGTGACTCAACGACGTGACGGTTGTCGTGCCGGTGGTGGTGCGGAGCGTTTCATTGGGCTGCAGCGAGTCGGCTCGGACGAAGTCCTGGCGGTCTTCGCTCCAGAACGGATGGTTGCCGGTGCAGAGTATCGGCTCCGGCTGCCCGGCGATGCTCAGCGAGATCGATGCCGACACCTGATGCCGAAACGTCCCCGTGATGACTCGGCCACCGAGATCACCCGCAGGTTCGATCTCCGGACAAGGCTCAATCGCCAGCACATCAGCATGACCATCGATACCGCATTCCGGCACAGAAATGAAAACAGTTCCGCCAACTTCGGCCTGCTGCTCGTTCAGCCACTGCAGCGGCCTTAGCAAAACAACATCAGCCGAAGAGCCATCTCGCTTGGGAGCGACCAGCGTCAGTTTCCGCCAGTCTGAACGAATGATGTCCTTGCCGAACTGCAGATCGAATTCCTCAGTCGGAGCGTCCGATCGAATCCGCTCGCCCACCTGAAGTTCTTCAATTCGCGTCAGCTTTTCCACTGACTTCAGCGTCGAAACTTCCGCCTTCGTGAGGACCGGATCGCCCAACCAATCCAAGCTAATGTCGCCGCTCGATCGCAACTTCTCTGCAGCGAGCGATGCCTGCTCAGTACGCGAACCGAACCCCAACGCTCGATGAACGTTGTAGCTGCCAACAATCAAAGCTGCGACAATTACCAGCACTGAAGCCGGTCGCATCTCACGATACCGTCGAAGCATTCCCAACATTGATATCACTCCCGGAAAACGAACACTGATAATAGCACACGATAGTTGTCAGTTCACTCGGAATACAAAGCTCAAACGAACCCAGGTTCTCCGCGTTGATCGACCGCTTGAGGCTCCCAGGGTGCCTCAGAGGAAAACAATTCATCCAGCATGACCACGTGCCGCCGCTGTGCAGCAACAGGACCAGACTGGAGCCGCCTTTTCTCCAGTCTGATCGCGGCAATCGCAACGCCTGCTGCGATCAGCGACAGAATCCATGCATTCAAGCGATCATCTTCTGAATCATTCTTCTGGCCTGCCACACCTGCGGCAAGCAGTGGTTCCGGGCGAATCTCAAGATCCGCAACGAACTGGCCCGGCAGGAAGCAACCTCCCACTTCATCAACCTTGTTGGCAGCCTGAAACAATTCGTTTGCCCCCTCATCTGCAGCCGCAGCAGCTCCTCGAACTGCCGCAATCCCTTCGTCGGCATGTTTTGCTGCTTTCGATGCCATTCGGGAAGCCTTAAACCCGTCACCCAACACAGGGAAAATTGCGACAATTG
>CAIXQV010001209.1 GCA_903921605.1 uncultured Planctomycetaceae bacterium
CATTCTGCCGCGCGGAGCGTGATCAGCCCCGGATCTCCGGGGCCAGCTCCGGCAAGGTAAACTTTTCCATTAACAGAAACGGATGGCATCGCTTGTTCGTGAGTCCTTGTTCAGATCTGTTCTTGATACTTTGGCGCAGTTCATTGAGCGTTATCGTGAATGCGAGATTACACGGGACGAGATGCTCGAAAGCAAGCGACGTCGATCTCGTGAGAGAACGTAAGTTGCGATGCGGATGGCGGAAAAAAGAAATTCGGGGGCGAACCATATCAACACTCTTTGTGTCTTTGGTCGCTGGGTTTGCTTTATCGATGACAGCTTAGCACAATCGAGAGCAGTGTGACCTTTTCAACGGTTCATCACAAAGGATCAGAATCATGCGGACAGATTTGACAGACATTACGATGGTAATCGACCGTAGTGGATCCATGGAATCTATTCGCACGGATGCAGAAGGTGGCGTCAACACGTTTGTAGACTCGCAGAAATCGGAACCCGGCGAAGCTCTGCTGACACTTGTGCAGTTTGACACAGCCTACGAGTTCGTCCACAAGGGAGTGCCGATCGGAAGTGTTCCTCGCTTCAAACTGGTGCCGCGTGGTTCCACTGCGTTGCTCGATGCCGTTGGGCGTGCCATCAATGAAACCGGGGCTCGTCTGGCGGCGATGGAAGAAACTCGGCGGCCAGGTCTGGTCGTGTTTGTGATCGTGACCGACGGGGCAGAAAACTCCAGCAAGGAGTTCACTCGGGAAAAGATCCGTCAGATGATTGAACACCAGCAGTCCGTTTACAAATGGCAGTTCACTTTTCTGGCTGCGAATCAGGACGCTTTTGCAGAAGGCTCAACGCTCGGGATTGCTCAGGCCGGCATCGCAAACTTTACTGCGGCCAACGTCGGCGAAGCGTGGGGAGCAACAGCAAAGAAGATGTCCCGCATGCGAAAAGCCTTGATCGATGGTAACACTGTGGATAACAACTTCACCGAGGAAGAGCGGAAAGAAATGTTGTAGCCGACCAGGGAACCAGATACTACAGTCAGGATCGGAACTAACGCAGGTCAGCCCGATTTACTTCAGTAACTCTTCCTGAAGTTTCTGACGCTGAAGTTCTGAAATCGAGGCGATGATCTGATCGCCTTCATGCAGGCCGGATTCAATGAGAACCTTCCCCTCAGAGACTTCCCCCGGGGTCACCTGGCAAGGAAGGAAGTCTTCACCGGATTTCATCAGGACCACATTCACACTTCCACAACGTGCCACCGCTTCTTTTGGAACGCTGATCGCGCTGGTCCTGTCCAGCACCGTCACAATTCCTTCGGCTTCCATGCGAGGATGCAGGAACTCCTGTTGAGTCGCATCTGGTTTCAGGACCGCATTCAGGAAGTATTCCTTCAGATCCGGAGCAAACGAACTTCGCACGACGGGATACGGTGAAATTCGAGTGATCTCAGCACGCACATCTAATGTTTCAAAACCCACGGGGCGGATCGTGATTTCGTTTCCGACGGCCACTTTCGTAATCAGAGATTCATTCAGCGGCAGGCTGATCTTCAAATGATCCTGGTCCGGGATTTCGAAGACGGGCTGCGAGAAATAAATCGATTTTCCTTCTTCGATCGTCTTGATCCCGCGACTTCGCAGATTCCAGTTATTGCAATGCAGGACCTGACCGTCGCGAGGGGCTCGCAGGACACAGGCTTTGATACTGTCGGTCGCTGCTTTCGCATAACGCTCGTAAATCGCAAGTCGACGCTCGTCTGAAAGTTCAGCTAACGCGGCTCTGGAAAGAGCCAGTGAATTCGCCAGTTCCGTACGGATCACGTTTAATCGTGAGTTCGTTAGCTGGTGCTTCATCAGAACATCCTGCCGCGGGTGAGAATACTGCTCCAGAAGATTCTTCTGAGCCTCCAGTCTCCGCAGTTGTTCTGATTGAGTCGTGGCTTTGAGTGACTCCGCAGCAACCTCGGGACGGCTTGCGTATCCCAGCATCCACATGCGTTCCGCAAACTGCAGGTCATACTCAACGGCCCGCAATCGATCAGCGTTGATACCGATATCATCGTCGAGTTTTCCGACCGCATTGGGATGAGTCCCGTTTGTGTACTCGAACAAATCCATCTCTGCGTTCTGCCGCTGATGTTCGGCCTCTGCAAGTCGGCGTTCGTTGGCTGCTCGGACGATCTCTTCCTGCTGTCGCGATGCTTCCAGAGACGACTGAGCTTTAATCAGGGAGACTTCGCGGGCTCGCCGGAACTCTTCGATCTCGGACGAGTCGAGAACGCAGACGATATCACCTTTTCGAACCCATGTGCCTTCGGGAACAAGGCTCAGAATCTGAACGGTCCACTGACATTGCGAAATTGCGCGTTCGGTTCGAAGAGGTTCAAGAGAGCCTCCCGAGGTGATCTCGATCCTGAACGGAGCTTTTTCTACAGTCAGTAATTGGGGCGGCACAGTCTCAGGGATCAAGAACAGCGCACCGGCGACCATAGCGGTCAGCGACAAGCCTATGACCGTCCAGCGAAGCCAGACGCGAAACGTCGTCCAGAATGTTGAAGAGTCATTGGATCGAAATAGTGACGATTCAGCAGGGCTGTTCTTTGGGAAGCAGACAGACATGGGAACCTCGGCGGGGACAAACTTCAGGGAGCCTGAACTCTGACCAAAGCTGGGGTGGGGTAGGATTCTGAAGATTCGAAACCACGGAGGCTCGAAAATTCGGAAGGAAATACAGGAGGGAAATGAGGCGAGACCTGAACTCTAACACCTCCATCGGCTCCACCGC
>CAIXQV010001210.1 GCA_903921605.1 uncultured Planctomycetaceae bacterium
CCTTCGAACCGAGTCATTCGCCCCGAAGCAATCGGACGATCACCAGTGCGATCCATTCGAGAATCCGTTGAAGACTCCCACACCTGGTTCAACACGCTCGATGCAGCAACCAGACAGCAAATCCCGAAGACCGCGTTGACTAACTGTGGCCACGCAACTGTGATAGGCGACGCCAGCAAAAATCCAGCAAACACAGCGGCAGCGGCCATAACAATGATTCGCGGTCGAACCATCTGGCGGTAATCTGCAATTCGCAAGCTCAGATCAAGCCCGCGATAGCCGACTGCTCGGGTCGAATCCTTGCATTCCACCACAGGAGACAACGCGCTCATACCGCTGTCCCCCTTCCGTCCGCAACGCCAAAATCCAGCCGAAGACCAGACAGACAACCGGCTCGCCACAACTTCAGCATGGCGACAGCCGCAACCAACGTGGACGCGAACAAAAACATTCCGCCAACGGTGTGCAGTGAGCAAATCACGGCCTGTGAAAGCGATCCAGATATCGCCACATAGCCAATCGTAGGCAAACCGAAACGAGTGACATAAGACCCTGCTCCGAGCAGCAACTGAACAAACAAAGCCGCCGCGATACCAACGCCTGACTTCCGCAATAATGAACTCTGGCAGCGAAGCAAACAGATCGATGCACTTGTACATACGATCGTCGCGATGACAGCACCGATCAGGTGTTCATTCATCATAATGTGCAGATGTCGAAGCAACCCACCAAGTCCATACTGCCCGAGTACTGCGGCAGGCGCTAACGCAACCAGAGCCGCGCCAACTGGTGTCAGACGCTCATCACGCTGGCTGAACCATTCCGACCACTTGGTGGAACAGATCAAACGAAACACGATACACATGCTAAAAAATGAAGCGCCTGTGATGCTATGAACCATCGCTAAATGCTGTTTATCAAAAAGAACGCGAGCACCGCCCAGAAGTCCCTGCAGGATCACGGCGACAAGGATACTGAACGCATACGCTCGAACCCAGCCTTTGCTCAACCGCCACGCCGCCGCAGCAAGAACGATGCTGATGAATCCGATGAGCATCCCAAGAAGTCGGTGACCATGCTCCGTAAACTTCTCCGGGTTCGTGGCGAAGTCGCGGAACCACGGGTAAAGCAGCATATTATGACCATCAGAAGATGGCCAATCGGCAAATGCCATCCCGGCTTTCAGCGTCGTCACAAGCGCACCCATCCCGATCGGAAGCAGGGCGACGACGCAGGTGGTCGTCGCCAGCTTACGAATCAAGGGATGAACTGTCTCGTGGGAAACTGACACTGGTAGCTTTCGGGGGTTGTCCAACAACTAGTGACCGTGGTTCGAAGAAGCCTTGTACCCAGCAGGCGGCGGTGACGTCTGCAGAATAAAGTCCTGCCCCATCGCGTCAGCTTCCGGAGACGAGTATTCGTAAGGTCCACGGTAACAAACTGGAGGTACGTCGAAGTTCCCATGTCCCGGTGGAGAAGGAGCCGACCATTCCAGACCATTTGCACCCCATGGATTTCGTCCAGCCTTCTTTCCGAAGAAGAAGCTCAGCACAAAATTTCCAAGCAGCAAAAACTGAGCAAATCCCATGATGATCGCTGAGATCGTCATGAACTGATTCATTGGCAACAAGTGCTCAAGGTAGCCATGGAGATAAGGGTCCGCATAACGTCGCGGCATGCCGGCAATCCCCAAAAGGTGCATCGGGAAGAACGTCCCATTCATTCCGATAAAAGTCAATGCAAAATGCCACTTCTGCACCGTGTCGTTCATCTCACGACCAAACATCTTTGGATACCAGAACTGAATCGAGGCGAACACACCAAACAGCGTGGCTCCGAACAACACATAGTGGAAGTGAGCCACGATGAAGTAGGTGTCATGGAAATAAATATCCACTGGCACTGCAGCCATGAAGATCCCGCTCAATCCGCCAACTACGAACAACGCAACGAACGCCGCACAATTCAGGAAGACCGCATTGAACTTAATGTTCCCATCCCAAATTGTTCCGATCCAGTTGAAAACCTTGATCGCAGATGGGAGAGCAATCATCATGGTGGATGTCATGAAGGTCATGCCCAGAGCCGGATTCATCCCGCTCGTAAACATATGATGCCCCCAGACGATGAAGCCAAGCCCCGCGATCGCGGCCATGGAATACACCATCGGCTTGTAACCAAACACAGGCTTGCGGCACATGCAAGCCAGCATGTCGGAAACCATCCCCATCGCCGGCAAAAGCATGATGTAGACCGCCGGATGCGAATAGAACCAGAACAGGTGCTGCCAGAGCAATGGCTGCCCGCCACCAATGGTCGGTGCGGCGTTATTCACTACGATGCCCGCAGGAATGAAGAAGACAGAGTGAACATCAGTCGGC
>CAIXQV010001211.1 GCA_903921605.1 uncultured Planctomycetaceae bacterium
AGACGAGGAAGCGGATGTCGATCGAGCTGCCAACGTCCACGAATTGATTTCAGCGGCCCGGCATTATGACGCTCTCTCCGAACATCTGGATGAAGAGCGTAAAGAAGAAACGAGCATGCCGGCGTTTCTCGCCGAAGACGACCGAACGTCATTGCAGGGATTCCTGGAGCTCGCCACGCTGGCCAATGAAACTGACAATCTGGATGCAAGTCAGGGCAATGTGACGCTGATGACTCTGCATGCATCGAAGGGGCTGGAGTTTCCGTCAGTCTATATCATTGGAATCGAGAGTGGCCTGATTCCTCACGAACGTGCCGTCACGGATGGCAATGTTTCCAGTTTCGAAGAGGAACGGCGACTATTGTTCGTCGGGATCACTCGAGCGATGCAGAATCTGACGTTAACGCAGACGTCGGAGCGAACGTTTCGCGGCATGCGGCGAACCACGATTTCCAGTCCTTTCATCGCGGAGCTGCACGGCGTAATTGATCGCAAGGCGTCCATGGCGACACCTCCACCAGTCACCGCCGCGCTGCTGGACGAACGCCTCGAGCAGGCTCGGCGCAGGTTTGAGGCAGCTCAGAAGATCGGTGATCGCAAGTTGATTATGACGGCTGCGGAGCTGGCAGCGAAGAAAGGTCTTCCCGATGCCGCAGCCACCACGGACTCACCCGGCGCATTTCAGTTTGCGATGGGCATGCAGGTCCGTCATCCGCGATATGGTCGAGGCGTTGTGACCGAACTCTCCGGCGGTTCAAGCCGAGCCACGATCAGCGTTCAGTTCGAAAACGACGGCCAGACTCACACATTTGTCGCCAGCCGCTGCCCGCTGCAACCTGTGGGCTTGCCATAAACGTAGGTTGGACATTCATGTCCGACCAAACGGCGACGGGCAAGAATGCCCATCCTACCCCAGAATGAAGACCGACAGATTACTACGCCAGCAGCTTCTCAACGACGTTACCCGCCACATCGGTCAGTCGAAAGTCGCGTCCCTGATGGCGATAGGTCAGACGCGTATGATCCAAACCCAGGCAATGCAGAATGGTCGCCTGCAAATCATGCACGTGGATCCGATCTTCGATAGCGTGATAGCCCAACTCGTCGGTCTTGCCAATTGTCGTGCCTGCTTTGATGCCCCCACCGGCCATCAGAATCGAGAACCCAAACGGATGATGGTCTCGGCCTTCTTTTCCCGAAACAATACCCCGTCGAATCTCATGCATTGGCGTTCGACCAAACTCACCGGCCCAAATCACCAGCGTCTCATCCAACAGACCTCGCTGTTTCAAATCCTGAATCAGACCGGCCGCCGGTAGATCGGTCATGTCGGTGTTCTTCTTCAGATGATTATTCAGATCCGAATGATCGTCCCAGGTCGAATGATACAACTGCACAAATCGCACGCCACGTTCGACCATTCGCCGAGCTAACAGACAGTTCGATCCGAAGGGCCGAGTCATGTCCTGATCGAGACCGTACAATGTTCGAGTCGCCTCGGTTTCCTTTGAAAAATCAACCAGCTCTGGTGCGGCCGACTGCATACGGTAGGCAAGTTCGTACGCTTCGATTCTGGACGTAATCTCCGGATCGCCGGTCTTTTCGAATCGAGCTGCGTTCAGTCGAGTAATCGCCTTGAGCCGTTGACGTTGCATCTCGGCGGATAATCCATCCGGATTCGACAAATGCAGAATCGGATCGCCCTGATTTCGGAATGTGACGCCGCGATAGTTCGATGGAAGAAATCCGTTGCTCCACAGTGCCGTGCCGCCGTCAACGCCTTCGCCGGAATTGGACAACAGCACCACGAAGCCTGGCAGATTCTGAGATTCGCTGCCAAGGCCGTACGTGACCCATGAACCCATGCAGGGATGACCAAACAGCGTCGATCCACACTGCATCAACAACTGACCGGGATCATGATTGCTTGTCGTTGTGTACATGGATCGAACCATGCACAGATCATCCGCACGAGAACCAAGATGCTGCACATAATCTGAGAACTGCATACCCGACTGCCCATAACGTCGAAACGTGCGCGGGCTTCCAAAGCAGCGAGCATCGCCTTTGATCACAGGGTCCGCCAATGTTTCAAGAAACGAGGATGGGACCGCTTGTCCGTGGAGTTGATTGAGTTTGGGTTTGGGATCAAACAGGTCCAGATGACTGGGGCCGCCCGACATAAAGATGAAAATGACGTTCTTCGCACGAGGAGAAAAATGCGGCCCCGTGATTGGCGACGAGAGTCCATCTGCGGCAAGCATCTGGCTTAAAGCGATCGAGCCAAATCCAAAGGCGGAGCTCTGAAGGATATCGCGACGATTCAGTCTGGGCTGCAGATCCATGGAAACAACTCCCCGACTCAAAAAATGCAGTTCGCACTTTCGGTGACAGGCATATTAAAAGCGAGCCTGTGGAAAGACATGCGAGCATTGCACCATGGAACCGGAACGCCGTCAATCAGAACGAAGCAATCAATTCTTCATGGGCGCAGTTGCGGATTCTTCATGAGCGTGTCACCTGAGGCCATTTTTTCTCGCCCCTGCGTGTCCCTGCCAGTGGCTTGTGCACACAGGTTTGATTTGCGGCAGAATTTCTCTTCAGCAGAAAGTGCTTAATAAGTACGTGGTCGCTCAGGGATAAACTGCAGCACTTTCAACGAGCGACCCAGCATCAAACAACTTCGGCAGCTCTGGCGAGATCTTCGTCTTTGCCAGCGACAATCAGCGCGTCAGATTCTTTCAGGACGGTGTCCGGGTCTGATGTGAATGACATTTTGTCTGACAGAACATCGTGAATCGCCACGACTGTGATCCCGTAGTTTTGCCTCAGAGCCAGAACTCGCAACGATTGGCCATTCCAACTGGAAGGCACACCCATTTCCTGAATACTGAAGCCTGTCCCGATCGAAACATAATTCAGCAGGCCGACTCCTGACATGCGTTTGCCGAGGCTCAGTGCGGATTCACGTTCCGGAAAAATCGTTTCGGAAACACCCAGCCGCTCCATAACTCGCGCATGGTCCCGAGAAATGACTTTCACGTACACATCGCGAATTCCCAGATCATGCAGGGCCATCGTCGTGAGAATGCTGGCCGTAATGTCATCGCCGGTACTGACAACAGCCGCATCCGCACCTTTGACGCCCAGCCGTTCGAGAGTATGAATATTCTTGGCGTCGCCGACAGCCGCACGTGATACATACGGGGCGACTCGATCGACGGACTCCTCGTTCATGTCGATGGCGATGACTTCATGCCGCTGCGAAAACAGAGATTCTGCCACGCTGGAACCGAAGTTCCCCAGTCCTACCACAACGAATCGTTTCATCACTTACCCCACCACAACATCTTCATAAGCATATCGAAAATCTTTGGCCCCGGCGCGAGGCACTGTGAGTGCTGCCGCGAGAGTCAACAGGCCGACTCGTCCAAAGAACATCAGCAGAATCGTGGTCCATTTTCCGACCACAGAAAGTTTTGGTGTGATTCCCATCGACAGTCCCACCGTGTTGAAAGCACTGATGGCTTCAAACATGCACTCAGTGAGCACACTGCCATCTGGCTTTAGATGGCCTTCTGACATTGTCAGCAGCAGAATCCCCAGCAGCGAAACCGCCGAAGCAATCGTAAATAATCCCACAGCACGCGACGACGTTTCTTCCGGAATAGTACGGTACCAGATCGATGTCGTCTGCTGACCTCGCAGTTTGGACCACGCCATAATGATCATTAATGCCAGCGTGGTCGTCTTAATTCCGCCCGCTGTCGATCCTGGTGAACCTCCGACGGCCATCAACAACATTGTGACCAGATTCGAACTTTCTGCGGCCTTGCCGTAGTCGATCGAGTTAAACCCGGCTGTGCGAGTCGTCACGCTCATCATCAGACCATTCACGATCTTATGATGCACCGGCAGTTCATTGAGTGTTCTGTCCCATTCCAGAACTGTCAGTACGATCCAGCCGCCGACAATCAAAACCGCAGTCGTGACGATCACGATTCGGCTCTGCAATGACAGCCGATAAGCCTTTTTAGCACGACGAGACTTCACGATCTGCAATAACTCTTCGTGAGTCAGAAAGCCCAGTCCTCCAAGCACGATCAGCCCGGACACGGTGATCAAAATCATCGGTGACTGCTGAAACCCCATCAAATTGTCTGAGAACGTTGAGAACCCAGCATTGCAAAAAGCACTGATCGAATGAAATACGGCAGGCCAAAGTGCCCCCTGCCATCCCAGCTTCGGAACCCAGAACACATACAGGAGGATAGCCCCGACAGCCTCAAAGATCAGAGTATAACGCACGATGTTCATCGTGACCTGACCGGCCGTCAGATGCAGAGCCGTGTCGGGCGTGTAAATGCACAACGATTCTTCGCGCAACGATAACCGTCTGCCCAACGCGGCGATGATCAGACTGGTAAAAGTCAGAATGCCAAGTCCTCCAAACTGTACCAGCAGCAGGAGAACCACTTGTCCCTGAAAGGTGAGTACCGTGCCGGGATCGACGACAGCAAGCCCTGTTACGCAGACCGCACTGGTCGACATAAACATCGCGTCGACCCAACCCAAAGGTGCATCGGTCGCATTGCCCGGAATCAGTTTTAAAGCGGCCCCGCCGGCTGCAATCAATAGCGCAAACGATGCCACGAACATCTGTGGCGGCGTGATCTTTTGCCAGATCGCCAGCCGACTGCCCTGAGGTAATTCCCATCTCGTCTTTGCGCTTTGCCGAAACATGCGGGCTGGATCTTAGATGACACGATGATCCGATTAAAGCCTACTGCGAATAGAATGCCAGAGCTTCCTCCGCGACATGTTCTTACGGCGGAAATCTTAGCCGCTTTGGCGAGCAATCAACTGATCCAGCTCGACTCTCAGTTTCGGCAGGATCTCATCGTACGGGAAGGCTCCCAAGCTATCCTTGCCGCGTTTCAGATTGACGTGAGTCGGGCCGCACCAGAGCCCGAGATCAGCGTCGTCGGTCTCGCCCGGGCCATTAACGCGGCATCCCATCACCGCGATCGTGATTTTGTACTGTTCGGCATAGCGAGTCATGTCACGAACCTGCTCGGCCAAGTCGATAAACGCTTCGTTCTCAACCCGCGAGCAACTCGGACAACTGATAATATTGAGCGTTTTCAGGCCATAATCCACGAAGCTGCGAACTCGACCAGCCGCAATGTCATCCAGAATCTTTCTGCCAGCAACGATCTCTTCGGCCTTACGATTATTAGCGACAGTCAGAGAAACTCGAATCGTGTCACCAATGCCACGACTGATCAGTTGTTCAAAAGCAATGCGAGTCTTGATGATACCATCAGGCGGCATCCCGGCTTCGGTGACTCCCAGATGCAGAGGAACATCCGAACGCTTCTCGGCAAATCGCCGATTGACTTCAATCACCTTCTGCGGATCAGAGTCCTTCAGGGAAACGCAGTACCGAGTGAACCCGAGATCATCCAGCAACTGGCAATGATCCCACGCACTTTCCAGCATCGGCGAGATCGAATCGTGCTCATCAAATTTCGATTTCACATCCGGGTCAACTGAACCGCAGTTCACGCCAACTCTCATTGCGCAATCGTTGTCCTGGGCAACCTTCACGAGATACCGAACTTTGTCCTGCCACGGTTTTGATCGTTCGTGATGATAGAGGTGTCCGGGGTTGTAACGAATCTTGTCCACATACGGAGCGATCACTTCGGCGAGGCGATAATTCTCCTGCAGATCGACCGACAGGTTGCCTTTGACCTGCCGCCGAATCTCCATCAGCGCTTCAGCTTCTTTCTGATTATCAATCGCGACGCGGACAACATCCGCACCAGCCGCTACCAGATCATTAATCTGACGAACGGTCGCGTCGATGTCCGTGGTCTTGGTCGCGGTCATGCTCTGAATCGCAATCGGAGCATCGCCACCAATGAAGCGATCTCCGACAGCAATGCTGCGAGTTGGGTTGCGGACAATCGTGAACTTTGTGTCGTTGGTCATGATATCGTCTGTGTTGAAAGGTCTATTGTTTCGCGTCACTTGCGTGGCGATTCACTGTTTTTCTTGGTCCTGCCTGCCGGGTAGGACTTAGCGGCTTGCCGCGACTTGCACACACTGGAACAGTCGAAATGCGGTGGAATTGTAGACGACATGCACCTACGGTTCGCCTAATCGGCGAAAGTCCTTTCCGGCAGAAAGGACCTACAAATAAAAACGCCTGAATTCACCATGTCCTACGCCCCAGAACCCGAAAATGCTGGGGTTTGTTAACTACTCCGCACAGTTTGAACAGTCTTCTTTCCGGAATATTCTCAGTGCAGCACGATCGCTCGGCCAGGACTAGCGTGAGCATCTCGAATACGAACCGGAGCAAACAGAAAATACGATTTTTCAGGAACGTTGCCGACGTTATTCAGGAACTCAATCCCAACCATGTCGGCACTTCCCATCGCCCAATAGGTCATCAAAGCTCGTCGTGGATCCACGCCGCCCAGGTCCGGAGCATCCGTCGCGACGCACCGAATTCCCTTGCTGCGCAGGTATTGAATGGCGTCCGGTCCCGGAGCCGGCCAGCCTTCCGATTTTCCAGTGAGCGGATCGATCCAGACTCCTTTATCCTCCGGAGCTGGTTTCAAATACTTATCGATGTGTCCCGTCTGAAAGATCACGATCTGCCACGGGGTAAATTCCCCATGAGCTTTCTCGTAGGCCTTCAAATGGTCAACGGTCACTTCCGGTGAAGAAGGCCACTTTGCGCGATCCGTTGTCCCGACCAAAGATCGCACATCGACAACTCTTGCATCCCCGCATGTCCATTCCAGCGGCACTTGTTCTGTCGTTCGTGAACTGCTTCCACGTTTGCCATAGTGCGCTTCGTATTCTTCGAGCCATCCTCTCACCTGAGGCGAATACTCGACGACCGTTCCTTCCGGTGGCAAGGCAAACGATGGTGTAATCAAATGAGTTCCGGTCGTCGCATCCATCAAATGCGTGTGATGCCATAAATCCAGATCGGGCGAATACAGAAAATCGACCTTCACGTAGACCTGGCGATGTCGCCCAGCCAATGCTCCCGGATTGGTCACCGGCATCTTCATTGACAGCGTCGGCGATAAATCAACAGCCCGCCTGTTTCGAGTCGACTCGATGAGCCGCTTGGGCAACTCACCGCCAACAATCGCAAACACGCGAGTTTCAGAATACATCCCGTCCGCATGTTTCGGACTCAGCATGCAATAGAAAGCACCGGTCGACGGAAGCTGACTCAGGTTCGTTGCACCTTCGGTCCAGATCATGCCGTGACGCAGGCCAGCATAATGAGTTGGCTCGGCCAGATTCGGCATCGGCCCCATGCTGGCACTGTCGGTGCCGAGGGTCATGACTCCGCGAGTCGCCAGGAACTCCATTGTCTCGGGGCCTGGATCCGGATATCCCGGAGCAAGTCGATCAGCCACATCGGCGATATAGCGATGTCCATCCGGAAACGGGCGATAGTACTTGTCTGAGTAGTCACTGCGAAACAGCACAACGTCGCCGAATCTGAGTTGTCGATGCTGCTTCTCAAACGCTTCCACCTGAGCTGGCATGATGAGCGGACTAACGCCGTTGGGAGCTTTGTCGAGCATTTCTCGCACATCTACCACACAGGCTTCACCACCAAACTGCCACGCTTCGATCTTGTCGGTAAAGGCCAGGCCGAATGGTCCTGACTTTTCGCGATTGAGTTCTGGTCGCACCACCGAATGCGGCGGAACGTCCATTTGAGTGCCGGTGTTTCCGTCAATCAGCAGTACGTCGATATTGAGCGGACTGTTTGGCCCAATCGCCTGTTCGTGAATGAGTTGAAATCGAGGAAACGGATGAGTCGGCCACGTCGCTGGATACTCGGGAGCCACCAAGAGCGAACAATCCACGAAGTGCGTTTTGCTGTCGGCCTGTCCCTGTGCATTGACTGCTGACAGGGTGGCCAGCAGACCAATCACGACCGTGAGCAGAGCGAAGCCTTTCAACTCCTGATGTCGTCCGGACAGTATCATGATTTCCCTTTCGTCACCGACAAAGAAGCGACTCGTCCCGAAGGGAACGAGTCGCAAAAGTGGCTGATGATCATTCAGCGTCATAAATCGCAGCCGGCGTTGATACTCTGCAAATTACTGCTGCTTAATTTCGTAACAGCACAGAATGTCCTGATCGCGGAGATACAGCTTACCGTTCGAGATCACTGGATGAGTCCAGATTCGTCCCTGAGGATTTCGCTGTGTCGTCTGAGGATCCATTTTAAAGCGGCTGACTTCCTTGTAACCCGCAGGAGTTGCTTCCACCAGAAAGCATTCTCCGGAGCCTTCTTCAAGACAGTACAGCATGCCGTCAGCATAAGCGACCGCACCTTTGCTCTTGTTCTTGAGGTCGTCTGACCAGACCTGTTCGCCCGTCAGCATGTTCTGACAAACAAGTCCAGTCGCATCACTGTGCCCATAGATGTGCTCACCCACCAGCAGGGCACCGCCGTGATGGTTCTTCATCACTTTGTTCTCATAGATCTTTTCAACTTTGTTGTCGGCCGTGACGTTGTACAACAGGCAACCCACACCGTATCCGGCGGTCAGATAGACTGAGCCGTCCTTGTAGATCGGAGTTGGGATCACCGCAACTCGTCCTGGAAAGTCACCCTGCCACAACAGCTTGCCATCAGCAGCATTCAGGCCGAACACTTTGGATTCGGTCAACTGAATGTATTGACGCTGGCCGAAATGCTCCACAACGATCACCGACGAATAATGAGCGTTCGTTGTCATCTCTGTGGACTGCCAAAGTTTCTCGCCAGTCATCAGATTCAGGCAAGCGACAGTTCCGTTGGGACCGCCTGGTGTTACAAGAACTTTCTCGCCATCAATCAAAGCTGATTCGCAGAAGCCCCAGCTCGGGATACTTCCACCCATTTCTGTCAGGCTGGCTTTCCACTTTTCTGAACCGTCCGCGGTTGAGAGGCAAACAACGTCGCCCTTGCCGCCGATTCCGACAACGAATCCTTCGGAGACTGTCGGAGTACTACGTGGCCCGCCGCCCCAGCCGTTTTCAAGATACGGACCGATATTGGTCTGCCAGATCTTGTTGCCGGTTTTAACATCAATCGCGATGATGAATTCATGGGACTCGGGAGTCGTTCCGTCCGCACCCATCGTGTAGAGCACATCGCCGACGATCGAGACTCCGGAATAACCAAGTCCGCAGTCCTTGGAAGTCCACAGCTTCGTCGGTCCACCCTCAGGCCATGACTTCAACAGTCCGGTTTCTGTCGAGACATCATCTCTGTTCGGACCTCGCCAGGACGGCCAGTCTCCCGCAATCGCACTGACCCCGGAGATGATCAAAAGCCCAACAATCGAACAAAACATCTTGAAACGCATGATTTTTCCCACTCGATATAATTTTGGCAGGGTTTTCGCGGGAGATGTCGTCAGGAGCATCGCCTCACTCGTGGCCGCGCACTGAATAACCCTGCACAAATGCAACTTCGATGAACAATTCTTGCCTGGACCAGGAGGTGGCGGTTCCTCTGCCTCGGCAACATCGGAAAAATGTAACAGATGGTTTCAAAGTTGTCTTTTGACTTCGAGATCGTCCGCAAATTGAAAGAGTCCGGAATTGAAAGCCTTCGGAAATTCGTCATAGTGAAGAGATTCTGCGGTTTTCCTTCGACAGGCTCCTGCGGCTCCCGCCTCTGCTTCCCCGTCCGATGCTTCGACTGCACAGTTTGGCTTCTTGTCGCCAATCTGAACCTTAATTGCCACTTGCGGAACCGCTGTGCGCTGTCAATTCGATAGTGAGTATCCGCGCTGTTGGAGTTCTCTGGATCATGTTGATTCGCCCGCTGTTTGTTCTCTGTTCTGCCGTTCTAGTTCTGTCCGCCATCTCAGTCAGTGCGCAGGATGAAACACCTGCCAAAGAAGAAGCTCCGAAATTGGAAACCACCAAAGACAAAGCCAGCTATGCCATTGGCTTCAATATTGGCAGAGACCTGAAGCGTCAGGGACTCGAACTTGACCCAAAAATCATTGCTGAAGGCATTGCTGCTTCCATCGCCGGCAAGGAATCTGCTCTGACTGAAGAGCAGATTGCTGAAGTCTTCGGTGCTCTTCGCGAAGAAATGGCCGCAAAGGAAGCCAAGAAGGGCGAAACCAATCTCGCCAACGGCAAAAAGTTCCTGGAAGAGAACAAGGCCAAAGAAGGCGTGAAGGTCACGAAGTCTGGCCTGCAGTATCTGGTCATCAAGGAAGGCGACGGAGCCGTTCCAACCAAGGCCAGCACCGTCAGCACTCACTACCGAGGTACTCTGGTTGACGGCACCAAGTTTGACAGCTCTTACGACGGTAAAGAGCCGGTCGAAGGCGACGCTCCTGTTTCCTTCGGAGTGACTCAGGTTATCAAAGGCTGGACCGAAGCTCTGCAATTGATGAAGGTCGGTTCTCACTACCGACTGTTCATCCCGAGCGAACTGGCCTACGGCGAAAACGGACCACCGTCCATCGGTCCTAATCAGGCTCTGATCTTCGAGATCTACTTGCTGTCTTCAGAAGAATAATGACTTCTGAGTCGTCAGATTATTGAACACTAAAGCACCCGGGACTGCTTGGTCCCGGGTGCTTTTTTTGCGTGTCCTGATCTGACGTTTGGACATAGGCGCAGCCGTTGCGACAAATGACTCTCGCTGAAAGCGTCGTTGCAAGCCGTCGGCGGTTTACTTTTCGTTCCATTGCGAACTGGCAACAACTCGTTTGACTTCAATACGAGGAGTGCCGAAGTTTAGAAGGAGCCCGAATTGCTGGCCGGTCGCCTTCAGATAGTTCAAGCTTTGCGCAAAATGAGATTCGTCCAGCTTTGCAAGGGCCTTGAGTTCCACAATTACACATCCTTCGACCAGCAGATCTGCGAAGTACTCACCCACAACGACATCATCGTAGAAGACAGTGACTGGATGCTGCTGCAGAACAGCTAACCCACTCTTCCGCAGTTCATGGGCCAGGGCGTTCTCGTAGACCTTTTCCAGAAACCCGGCACCGAGTGTATTCGAGACTCGAAATGCGCAGCCGATGATTTTTTCTGTGATCTTGTTCACACCTGATTCTGACATAGCGAATACCCTGAGAAGTAAATCAAAAATGGTCCACAGATGAACGCTGATAAACACGGATGAAATCGCAGTGTTGATAGCACGGAACCTTAAATCCACGGCTGCTGAATCAACTGCGTTTTCCAATGTATTACTTTCGCGGCAATGTCGTCCGTCTCTTGTCCTGCACTTATCTGTGTTCATCTGCGTTTATCTGTGGACAATCACTCTCGTCACAGCAGAAGACGCAGTCAATGATCTTTGCGAAGTCCGATTCTGCCGTGACTCATGATCCGAGTACTAAACGCTATTAGTCCACAGATGAACGCTGATAAACACGGAT
>CAIXQV010001212.1 GCA_903921605.1 uncultured Planctomycetaceae bacterium
CCCAGCATAAAGAACCATATGACGCTTTTTGCTTTAGGAGCAAATTGCTCACGAACGTTCTCTGCGATCGCTTGCGCAGCGGCGTTGCGATGATCGTCCGACTCTGCTGCACGGGAGATGCCGTCGCGAGACAGCATCGAGCCCAGCGCGAGGCCGGTGAAACCCATGCCCATGTCGGAAAGAAAATGTCGCCGAGAGTGTTGTTGATAGTGCATGGAGGCCTCAGCGGATCGTGACAAAATCATTGTGACTGAACAGGACGTGAACCAGGTTCTCGCGGGCTCTCAACCACGCGTCTTTCGCGGCGGGTCGACTGGACGTCTGCCCGCCTGCCGGGAACATTTTGAGATCCGGATCAGCGATCGTGGCCATCGTTCGATCCAGAAACATCAGGCAGCTTTCCAGCTCGGTCGTCGTAGGTTGTCGAGTCAGCAAATTCTCAAACGCTGTCGTAACGAAGGCCGTCCGGACTTCCCGGCTGTCGTCCTCCCCTGCGGCGGTGCTCCATTTCTCAGCCAGTTGACGTGCCAGATCAAGCGTCAGACTGCTGTTCATCAGCGCCAGAGCCTGTTGCGGGACCACGCTTTCCTGACGACGATAGCACTCGTTGGGATTCGCCGCATCGAAGGTCTCAAGAAAGCCAGCCTTCTCATTCGGAGTGCTGCGAAAATACAGGCTGCGACGAAAGTTGGATAATGACTCAGTCTCTGGAATCTCGGGGCCTCCCGAGGAGCAATCCAGTTTGCCGGAAACGGCCAATACCGAATCTCGGACCACTTCCGATTCCATGCGTCTGGAATTCATTCGCCACAGAAATCGATTCGTTGGATCAACGGTACTGTTGTTCGCGAGGACGTCCGTTTCTGGCCCTGTGGCCGATGTTTGTCGATAGACTGCAGACAGCACAATCATCCGATGAATCGGTTTCATCCTCCATTCCTGACGCACCAATTCTGTCGCCAGCCAGTCCAGGAGTTCAGGATGCGACGGACGTTGACCGTTGAGTCCGAAGTTGGCCACAGACGGCACCAGGGCTTCGCCAAAATGTCGCAACCAGATGTGATTCACGGCAATGCGTGACGCTCGTGGATTCTTCGGGCCGACGATCCAGCGTGCGAGAGCAAGGCGTCGGCCGGATGAGGTCGAAGGAAAAGTGGGCCCCAGCGCTGTGTAGGTCTCATCGGCCTTATCGATCGTACTAATCGCATCCGCCAATTTTGCTTTCGCTTCTGTCAGCTTCTTTTCAGCGTCGGTCAATGAAGGTTTTGGATCTGTGACTGCTTTATCCGGGCTGGAAGAAACGTTCGCCAGGGCCAGCAAATGTTCGGCTGCGAGCACTTCGGCCGCAACTTTGGCTGCCGCAACTTCTCGTTCGGCTCGGCTGGCAGCTCGGCTCTTCTCTCGGACGTCTTCTGCGGGCTCGTCAGAATACTTGGCTCGCTCAGCCGCCAGCCGTGCCATCAGCGACAGCTTCTGCTTCTCAGTGATCACAAGTTGCTGCTCGGCAACTTTGACATTGTGCAGTGCTGTTTGCTGAGCCAGTTGAAGTTCGGTCAGACTGGGGACCAGTTCCCGAATGTCGACCTCCAGAAATTCAGCCGAGCCACTATGAACCCACAGAGCAAACTTACCCTGGCGACGCGCCTCCGGGATCACGTAGTCCAGCTTGTGTTCGCCATTCAGTTTGAGCTGAAGCAGTTGCTCTCGTACGGTGATTTCAACCACCGTCTCGTCGCCCACGGTCAGCTTTGTTCGAACGATCCCAGCCGCAGGATAAAACTGCTGACCGCCTTTGCGATGAAAGGCCTGGACCGACTGCGACGAATCGCCCGTCGCGGTATAGACATCCTGGGAGTTTCCGTTATCGATATAGTCGAAACTAAACCCCACCGAACGAATTGTTCCCGGTTGCATTGTGCGGTAACGAACGCGCGCCTGGAAATTCCTGGGATGAATCACATCAGCCACGATTGTCGAAAAGTTTCCGACTGATGATTCAATAAGGCGGCCGTCTTTCCAGTCCCACTGCCCTGAAACAACCCTCCACGTTTCTGTGGGAGTACCGAACTGATCATTGAGAACAGGTTTGGCGTCCGCGATGGCTTCGCCCGACGCCCCGGACAACTTCTGTTCAGCCAGCCGGGCTTCGAATGCCGCCAGCGCCTGCTGAGCAGTGTTCGCTTCGGCCTGAGTTGTGCGAATCTTTTCTGCTGCCAGAGTAATCTCCGATTCTGCATTCTTCACAAGACCCTCAGCCACTGCCGTGCGAAGGTGCGGCTGCCACGCGTCGGCCGAAAGTGCGACGGGTTGAATTTCTTCCGCGAGCGAACCCAGAGCCCTGGGAACCGCTGGAGACATCAGCCTTGATTGATCAGGATAGCGGTTATCGCCTCGCTCAAAGACATACGTTTTGGCTTCGAGTTCTTTGTCATAAACCCGCGCCACGCCCTCGCGAAGTACCGGGCCCAGAGTCGCGTCCTTCTCTGTCTCCTGGGAGCCGCCGATCGGATCGGTGCGGACATCATGCGGTTCAAAGAACGCGCGCAGGTGGTAGTAATCTTCCTGAGTGATCGGGTCAAATTTATGATCGTGGCAGCGAGCACATTTCATGGTCAGGCCAAGGAACGCCTGACTAGTTTGTTCGACCGTGTCAAACATCCACACGTTGCGGTCAAATTTATACCAGTTCCGACCAAGGTAACCGGTGGCACGGAGCACATTGGGATCGGCTGGAGCCAGTTCATCACCCGCCAGCATCTCCATGACCATTCGGTCATAAGGCTTGTCCTCGTTCAGTGATTCAACAGTCCAGTCCCGCCACCGCCAGATGTGACGCTGACTGTAGCGAATCTCATTGATGCCTCGGCTGCCATACCAGTCGCTGTAACGCCAGACATCCATCCAGTGTCGTCCCCAGCGCTGGCCGTATTCAGGCCGGGCGAGAAGTTTGTCGACGACAGCTTCATAAGCATTCTCGGAATGGTCACTCAGAAAGGCATGGAGCTCGGTTTGCGTCGGAGGAATTCCGATCAGATCGAGATAGACCCTGCGAAGCCACACCTCGCGTGGTGCTTCCAGCGATGGTTGTAGTCCTCGAGACTCATGCTGGGCTGCGATAAACGCATCGATCGGAGTTCGGACCCAATCAACGTTTTTTACGCTTGGTATGTCGGGTGAAATTGGGCTCTGATACGACCAATAGTGAGCCGGGTCTTCCGGGATTTCTTCGTTCTGCGGAGAAGTAGCACCTGCATCGATCCACTGTTTCAGCAGTTCAATCTGCTCGTTGGTCAGCTTTTCTCCCTGACCTTCCGGTGGCATTCGCTGGCTGCCGTCGGTGGCCGAGACTCTCTGGATCAGCAGACTGGTGTCACTTCGCCCCGGTTCAATCGC
>CAIXQV010001213.1 GCA_903921605.1 uncultured Planctomycetaceae bacterium
GGCTGGACTTCCGGTGGAAGTCATTCCGTCTGCGGCCAGACGTTTCTGAAACGCCTCTTCCAGCTTTTTCTGCGTTTCTTCCGGAGTTCCATACTTTAGAGTTCCGATCTCTACTTTTAGTGCGACAACAGATCCTCGCTTCAGCTTTGCATCACCTCCGGACAACGTCGCAGAAATCGATCTGGCTATTTCCGCGTCAGGCCAATTGACAACCTTTAAACTGACATTTGTGACCGCGCCAGTGTTAAGGTTCACTCCACCTGCATACACCATCAGTCCGTCCTGCAGGAGCTGGCGACGTATGGTGCCATTGAAACCCCCTGCGTCGATCGTCCAGACTCTCAACTTCGAATTCGCATCGACTATTGTTCGCCCGGACAACAACCAGCCTGTCCCGTCCGGTAGCCATTCCAAACCAGGACCACTGTACGAATCCCCGGTGATCGGGGACAAATTGAGATGCCCCGGAACAGAGACCTCAGAGACCGATCCGTCGATAAGTTTTGTCGTCACGATCACAGTTGTTTTTGTGTCAGTCCACGCAACCGACAACTGATCTCCTGCAGCATTAAAGGCGGCTCCTGAAGGCATCGCGAATTGAAGGGACGGGACAGGAATTCGGATGACATCTTCCAATGTCTCCGTCCGATAAATCGTCGATCCCTCGTTGACTTCGCTGGACACGAAATACTTTCCCCCAAAGCTCACGGCCAGGGAATTCAGGTCGATGATTCCTTCCGGGCTCCGTGTTTTCAACAACTGCCCGGTGACTGCATCGTACAGTTTCAATTGCTTTTCGAAGGAACTTCCGTTCTGTGTCAGCGTATAAGTCAGAACTCTGCTGGAGGACAAACTGATCATATCATTGACTGTTGCGGTTCCCTGTTCCGCCGCGATCGTTTGAATCATTTTTCCAGTCTCGAAGGACCAAATCTGCACATTCTTTCTGGGCCCGTCCAGGACGGCAACGGTTTTCCCATCGGGGCTGAGACTGCGTTCTCCGGTGACGATCGGAAATCCCTTCAACTGACCAATAGTTTGCCCGGTCGCCAGATTCCAGCTGGTGAAAGTGTACTTGCCAGCCACGAGGTCCCTGACAACGACAACAGGCGTTCCCGTCGGCGGATACTCAAGTTCGGAGCCTATGGCCAGCGTGATCTCACGCGGTGCCGCCCACGAAATATTGACAGGATCGGACTCCAGCGGAAATCTAACGGGCGATGAACTGTTTGATGTGCCGCCGCCGGCTGCTGCCGCGGTGCCTCCAGTGGCATTGCCGGAATCTGTTGCCTGTGGCGACGTCGAAGAATCTCCGGCCACGGAATCACTGCTGTCCCGTTTCGGGAAGAACAGCACTGCCGCAACGATCAAGGCGACCACACCAACACCGATACCAATGTAGACCGGAGCCTTGCTAGATTTGCCAGCACTCGCCGTACGCCTTGATGCGCCGGGGTTCCCTGAAGAGCCTGACGTTCGGCGACGCGGGGGAAGCGGTTCGGACCATGGATCACTTTCCGCCTCCCGGCTTCTTCGTCCTCCCGCGGGTTTTGGAGGAGCGGACGCTGCTCCACTACCGACCCGAACCTTCTCCCCACAGTCTTTACAGGAGAATGTTCTCCCCGCCATTTCGTCCTTCAGGCGATATTCGCGAGAACATGCGGTACAGGTCGCCACAATTGTCATAACAAACTCCGCGAGAAGCTTATGCGTTGGAACCCAGAATCAGACGTCCACTCAGCAAACGAATAAACAGTTTCTGACTGACTCACGCCAAAGTGGCCACTCGAAACGAAATCCACGCAACTCCAACCAAGGCGCATGCGGGAAGACCAAGCCATTCGCTGTTCAATTCCATTTAGCAAAAGGTGAACATACGATTCCTCCGAGGGAGTCAATCCCGTACGGGCTTTGTAGATGACTGGAGACTAATTGTGAAGCTTCAATTTTCACGGATGCTGTATCTATACGCCGCAGTGGCTGCGATCCTGTTCGTGGGCGGTAAATTTGCCCTTGATCAATACTTCGCCGTGCCAGAGAACGAAGTCGCTCTGCCTGCTCCCGATGAGCTTAACGATCCACGAACCACTACCGAACTAGAAACACTCCGTTTCGGCAAGCTCGATGACGAAGAGATTCATCGTCAATGTGAAACGTTAATGCAGGAATCCGGCTGGACTCACGGGGCTACGTTGTCGGAAATCCTGGCTGCAGGACCTGGCGGACAGGATGCCCAGGTACGTGATGTATTCAACGCCTTTCGAACGAGTCAGGTGGAGCAATACATATACAAAACAAAAGATCCGGAAACAGTCCGACCGGCAGCTCAGGAACTGCTGAAGCTTTGGGCGAACATAGATGTGGATAAGCCGAACCTTGATGTTCTGGATCAAATCGGGAAGTCGGCTCATGAAGCGATCGCAGCGGGATCAACGGATCCACTGATTCACACGATGGCACTGCGGTATCAATTACAGTCGCTGGATGAAGCAGGACTGAAACGCCTCGCCGAGCTGCCGGAGGAACTCACTGCGGCTGGGTATGCTCCAATCTTTCCATTGTTAGTTCAGATCTTCCGTTTTGCCCATATCGATCAAAACGATGCCATGAACCGACGTCTGGTCGTCAAAGAAATTGTTCGGGCCACGGGTCGTTGCATGGATGAGTACTCGTCGAACAAGGAACTGGACCGCGTCAGCTGTTTTAATTTGTACAACGCGGCCGGGATCCTCAATGATGGTGAACGTGAACTACTCTACCGCCACCTGCTGGCCAGCGAAAAAACAAGCCCTTATATCCTGCATCTGATGGCAGGCTTCTATTACAAACAAGTCGCGGGCAATCTCAGAGGGCTGGGGTTTATTGATTCTGTCAAGGAAAGTAACCTGCCTGCAATCAAGGCCGGTGGTTCTGCGGCCTCACTGCATTTCCGCAAGGCATGGCTATTGCGTCCGGACCTGCCCCACGCGGCATGGAACATGACAGCACTCGCGA
>CAIXQV010001214.1 GCA_903921605.1 uncultured Planctomycetaceae bacterium
CCGCGTATTACACGCTGCACTACATCCCAAAGGAATAGGGCTACGCTGCATCTCGCATGATGTCTTCAACCACTTGACGGCGTTTGGACCGGCGGCGGAGTTTATGCATCCAGCGATCTTCGCCATCGTCTGTTTCTTTGAGAAACGATCCGGCCAGCAGGCGATAGAAGAAGAGCAGTGTGAATGCTCCGAAGACAGCAGCGAAGAAGCCCTTCACACTGATCGGATCCACCGTGGCGTCGCGCCAGAAGAACAGCACGGTTCCGCATCCGATCACGCTGCCCCCGATGCCGGTCAGCATGGTCGCCACTGCACCACCAGGATCGCGGCCTGGCATCACAGCCTTGGCGGCGAGGCCGGTCAGGGTGCCAAAACCAACCCAGCGCAGAAGCTCATTGACGCTGGTGCGTAAGACTTCGACGAATTCAGCTTCTGTCATGATTTGGGACTCCTGCTTTCTCCTGTCTTCTCTTTTCGGCATACTTGTCCGATTCCACGCAGTCCGAAAACTCTTCTTCCAGGACTGTCCGTTGAATCGGAGAACTTTCGGCAATTGTTGCCGGTCACCGTGGACCTGAAATGCTCTTTTCCTGCGGGATACCGATGAAATTGCCGCCTGACGTTATTCGCTATCTGCTGATCGGGCAGGTGGTCATCCCGATCTTCATTAACGCCGCCATCACGTTTGGCATCGGCTGGATCACTTTTCGCCAGCAGGCGACCGTCACTGTCTGGGTTCTCGATAAGGGAGCGGTCACCGATTTTCTGGGCGCTTGTTATTTGCTCCCGGCGATAACGTGTCTGATTGCAACGCCGATCGTGCGAGGTCAGGTGGCTCGGGGTGAAGCTGCTTCACTCACCGTTGACATGACCGGAACGTGGGTTCGGTTCTTCCGAGGCGGTCTGATCTGGCGGGCGACAAAGTTTGGTCTGACCGGCCTGATAAGTTTGATCGGCCCCGTGATGGCCACCTGGAGTTTGTTTGGTTCCGACACGATCGCTACATTCTGGTTCCTGCTGGTCAAAGTCGCCTTCGCCACACTGCTGGGATGTGTTGTTACCCCGCTGATAGCGATCGTTGCTATGACAGATGCACCCAAATCTCACGATCCAGAAGCTGATTCATGTTCAGAGATCTGATTCCCTTTCTGGTACAAGGATTGTTTCTGCTGGGATTCCTGGCTCAGCTCTGGTTTGGCATAGCGATCCTGGGGAGGCCGGGAAATCACGAGGTTGTTTACCGCGAGAAATCCCCTGTCAAGTTCTGGCTGATTATCCTGGCAGAGCTGGCCGTCGGGATGGTGATTGGCTTGTATCAGTACGATGCGACCATGATCATGGGTTAGACGTCACCACTTTTGGACTCGCTCCGAGGTCTCTTTTCTGTTCAGGATACTCTGGACCTTGGATGTTTGACCCATTCCCCGACTTCCGATGAAGGACACGCTGCAATGAGAGTTCCTGTGTTTCAGACATTGTGTCTGATGGTGATACTGACGATCCTGTCCGGCTCTTATCCCACCGCGGTTGCTCAGTCCGAGTTGCCTCCCAGCCTGTACATCGAAGCGTATCCGGATCGGACAAGCGTCGCGGCCAAAGAAGACTTGGCCTTTCACACGTCCACCACTGCGGCCGAGTACAGCCTGGAGATTGCTCGCATCGGTGCCAAACGCGAGGTCGTGTTTCAGAAGTCCGGCATCCCAGGTGGCGGAGCTCATCCAATTCCCGAACATGCCAGCGCCAATGGGTGTGGCTGGCCGATTAGCTTTTCGATGCCGGTTCCTTCCGAGTGGAAGTCCGGATACTACACCGCCACATTTAAAGTCACCGATGGAGGCGGCAAGTTTGTCGCTCGTAACCGCCGGACAGCCGAGACGGAATCATGGTTTGTTGTTCGTCCTTCGAGCTTCGACAAGAACGTAAAGATCCTGCTTCAGCTCGCCACGAACACCTACAACGCTTACAACAACTGGGGCGGCAGCAGCTTGTACGCTTACCATGGTCGAGCCAATCTGCAGGGGCATCGAGTGTCCTTTCAGCGACCTCAAAGCAGTTTGTTTCCCAACTGGGAACAACCATTTGTCGCCTGGGCAGAATCAAACGGCTTCGTGATCGACTATTGCTCGAATCTCGATCTGGAGCAGCGGCCGGAACTACTCGAACACTATTCTCTGGTTCTAAGCGTTGGCCATGACGAATACTGGTCTGCCGGGATGCGTGATCGCCTGGAAGCATGGATCGCGAAGGGCGGGAACGTGGCCTTTTTCAGCGGGAACACCTGCTGCTGGCAGGTTCGTCCCGAAGAGAACGGACAGGCTCTGACCTGTTACAAACAGACGTTTAATCTCGACCCGGTGTTCAAGACTGACGACCATAGTTTGCTGACGACGACATGGAGCCACCATCTGGTGAAGCGGCCGGAAAATCTCCTGACGGGTGTCGGTTTCCTGTACGGCGGATATCACAAAAGCCACGGCCAGTTCATGGACGGCAGCGGAGCGTTTACGGTTCATCGCCCCGATCACTGGATGTTTGCCGATACAAATCTGAAGCCCGGCGACAGCTTCGGTGGCCAGCATACGATCGTTGGTTACGAATGTGACGGTTGTGAGCTGCAATGGAAGGACGGCGTTCCCTCCCCGACTCATCGCGACGGGACTCCCGAGTCCTTTGAAGTGCTCGCGACGTGTCAGGCTCAATGGGCTCCGGACGACTGCGAGTGGTATGACCAGTGGGAACAGGGTCGAGTCGGCGCGGCGTGCCTGGGTATTCGCACCGACGGCGGCACCGTCTTCACCTGTGGTTCCACCGACTGGGCTCACGGCCTGCGCGGCGGTGACGCGGTGGTCGAACAGATCACTCGCAACATCCTGAAGAAGTTGTCGGCACCCTGAAACCGTCTGTAAAGGGTGTTGTTCCCGTACGATGGGCATTCCTGCCCGTCGAATTGTTCTCGGCCACGAATGCCGAACGTACGACATTTCTACGTCCGCTACTCCGGCGGGATCGGGCTACCGTGAGGATCGATTACCGGGGCCGAGGTTTCCTGTTGCAGACGGTCTCGCAATTCGCGGCCAGTGAAATGTTCCAATTGTTCAGCCTGACCGTGAATTCGATCGACCGCCACGCCACCTTCAGAAACCAGATACTGTTCCCACAGCCGATGAGAACGAACCAATTCTGCTCCAAGACGGCGACCGGAATCCGTAAGCTGATAGCCGTTCGCTGTGGCGATGACGTGGCCTTTTCGTGCATGCTGCTTCATCAGCAGAGAACTCATTAAGCCGCCGGAGAGCAGGGCGGCTCGTAGTTGGTCGATCGACGCCACAACGCCCGATTTTCTTTCGTCCATCCGGTACAGCAGAGCAATCAGGTCCTCGGAAAGAATTCTGCGAGACAGCCGCTGGCGACGCAGGATCCTGATCAATACTCCATGCTGTGGTGCTAACAACGAAACCAGAAAAAAGATTATCCCGGCACACAGAGCCATCATCCCGGATGTGCTGGTACTGCGATAACCAAACCAGTTCGGCACGACCAATGCTGATACGTGCCCCAAAGTCGCTGACACGGCTGCGATCAGCGCGCTGACGATGATCATCGATCGCAATCGTTCCGTCAGTAAGAACGCGGTCGCGGGCGGGACGACAAACATGGCGACGACCAGAATATTTCCGACAGACTCAAAACTGGCGACTGCCGTCACGGCCACAATGATCATCAGGAGATAATGCATGAGTCTGGCACTGATGCCACAAGTGGTGGCCAGAGCCGGGTCAAACGCGCTGAGTTTCAGCTCTTTGAAGAAAAGTACCACCACGACCAGATTGATGACCGTCACGGCAGCCAGCACCAACACGACTCGGGGAATTTCTGTTCCGGCTACATCCACCATGTCGAAGGTGGTCGTCTCCAGTGATCCGTAAAGCACGCAACCGGGATCCAAGTCCACGTGATCGGCGGCCTGAACAATCATCACCAGTCCCAGGGCGAAGAGCGTAGTAAACACGACGCCCATCGAAGCGCCTTCGTCGACTTCTCCGAAGTTGCGAATCCATTCGGTGAAGACGGCCGTCAACAAGCCGACCACCACCGCCCCGAGAAACATCGGAAGACTCGAACGGCTGCCAGTAATCAAAAAAGCGACCGCCAGACCGGGGAGAATCGCGTGGCTGATTGCATCGCCCAGCAGACTCATGCGGCGGAGCAGCAGAAAATTTCCTGGCAGCGATGCTGCAACGGCGCAGAGGATTCCAGCCAGCACGATCCAGCCATCATAGTCCCATGACCAATTGCTGAGCGCGCTCATGAGACGTGCTCCGTGGCATCAACCGGATGCGGGCTGGGAGCAATCCCCTGGACTCGGCGTTTCTGAAGCAACAATTCTTCCAGTTGAGCGATCAATTCGGGTTCGAGAACGTGCTCGATCGCATCCGCACTTTGGTCGACTCGTCCTGGAGCAACATCCGCATGAGTGATCAGATACAGCTCCCAAAGGCGATGCTCATGAACCAGTCGGGATGCTTCAACCAACCCCGAACTGGTCAGACACAGTTTTTGATCACTGTTGCGAAAGACGAGCCCCTGTCGGCGACATCGTTCGATCTCTTTCAGAAGTCTGTGCGACGACCAGCTTCGCAGAGTCTGCAGTTCGGAAAAGGGGATTCCAGCTTTGGGGCCGCGCGATTCCTGCAGCTCAAACATCCCGCGAAGCAGATGCTGGTGATCAACGCTGCGATTCAGATCACGCCGGCGAAGAGCTCTCACAACCACACCACGTTCCGTCCCAAACATCATGCTGATAAAAAACAGCGAGCTACAGACCAAAACAATCATGGCGCCGGCGGGAAGGTTGCGAAACAACGCACTCATCGCGGCCCCAAGAAAACCGCCTGCTCCGCCGATCGCTGCTGATATCAATATCATCTGCTTCAGATTCTGCGTCCAGAAACGAGAGGCCGCGGCCGGGATGACGAGCAGAGCGATCATCAGCACCAAACCAACAGCCTGCAGTCCGATGATAGTGACGATCACGACCAGACCCATGAGCACAAGATCCAGAAGCAGGACCGGGTAACCTCGCGATTTCGCGAAACCCTCATCGAAACAGAGTAATGTCAGTTCCTTAAACAGCACGCCCATGATGAGCAGCGTCAAAACGCCGGAGCAACCGATCAGAAGCCGGTCGGATTCAATCATCGACGCTGGCTTACCATAAATGAACGACTCCAGCCCGGCCGAATGTCCGACGGACTGTTGAGCGATCGACAGGATCGCGATCCCGGCGCCGAAAAAGACGCTCAGCACAATTCCCAGAGCGGCATCTTCCTTGAGTCGGGTCAGGTTGCGAACGTAGAGAATCGCTATGACTCCGGCGATACCACTCAAAGCCGCACCTGTGAGAAGAACCGGCAGTGACTTTTCTGCCAATCCCAGACTGGGAGCAATCAGAAACGCCAGGCCAACCCCGGGCAATGTCGCATGGCTCAGAGCATCACCCATGAGTGCTCGGCGGCGGAGCAGGGTGAAGCTGCCGACCATGCCGGCGGCCAGCCCCAGCAGCATTGTCCCAAGCATAACGACGCGTGTGTTGTAGTCCTGAAGTAACAACACACGTTGCCACTCCGGCCACGTGGGCCAGCGAATTGAACGATCCGTCAAAGATGATGCTGCGAATGCGAGAAAGCTATGGAGAGCACAGAGAGTTCTCACAGCGTCCGCTCCCGACGTCGCATCGCTTCGGTGGCCTCGTCCAGCAGTGTCAGTCGGCCGCCGTAGGTCTTTTCGAGATTATCTCGAGTGAAAACGGTATCGGTCGGACCACTTGCAACGACTCGCATGTTCAACAACACGACCGAATCGAAGTATTCCGGGACCGTATGCAGATCATGATGAATCACAATCGCGGTTTTGCCGGCCTGCTTCATCTCCCGCAGAATCTGCACGATGGCTTTTTCCGTCGCAGCGTCGACTGCCGCAAATGGTTCGTCCATCAGATACAGGTCCGCATCCTGCACTAGCGCTCGAGCGAGGAATGTGCGTTGCTGCTGACCACCGGATAACTGACTGATTTGTCGATTCGCAAATTCGCCGATTCCGACTCGCTCAAGAGCCTGTTGAGCGGCTTCTCGATGTTTGCGGCGAACCGGCATGCACCAGCCGATCTTCCCGTACAGCCCCATGGTCACGACATCCAGCACGCTAACGGGAAAATCCCAGTCCACGCTTTCGCGCTGGGGAACGTAGCCGACGCGGTGACGACTGCGTTTGTAAGACTGGCCAAAGATCTCGATTCGCCCCGAGGCCCGCGGGACGAGATCCATGATGGCCTTCAGAAATGTGCTTTTGCCGGCTCCGTTGGGGCCGATCACGCCGACCAATTGCCCGGGAGAGACATCCAGACCCACGTCCCAGATCACCGGCTTGCGGTACCACGCGACTGTGAGATCTTTCACAGAAAGTGGCAACGAGTTATTGGGTGGCTGGGTGATCGATCCGCTCATGGTTGTTCCTTTGGCAACGTCAGCTTGCCGGAAAGGCCACGTTCCGGGGCGGTTCCGCCGAGAGCTCTGGCGACCATCGTAATATTGTGGTCGAGCATCCCGAGGTAAGTGCCCTCATAAATGCCGGCGGCTCCCATCGCATCAGAGAAAAGCTCGCCGCCAATCTTGACGTCGTGTCCCCGAGACTTCGCGCCATCGATCAGGGCCAGAATGTTCTTTTGAGGCACGCTGCTTTCCACAAAGACAGCCGGAACCTTTCGCTCAACCAGCAGATCAACCAGCTCATTGATCCGCTGCAACCCGGCTTCGGATTCTGTCGACAGCCCCTGAACGCCAAGTACTTCCAGATTGTAAGCACGGCCAAAGTAGTTGAACGCATCGTGCGACGTCACGAGCACTCGACTTGATTCTGGAATTGAACCGATCGCGGACAGTCCATACTCATGCAGGGCCTGCAGAGTTTTTCGATATTCAACAGCGCGAGATTGGAACTCCGTCGCATGGTCGGGCAGCGACTTGCTGAGTCCTTCGGTGATCACATCAAGACAATTGGCCCACGCGGCCACATCCATCCAGACATGCGGATCAGGGTGATCGCCGGCGCCGTCGGGCTTCAGGAGAAGATCCTGAGGCAAATCTCGGGTCATCGCGAAAACCGGCTTTTTCTGCGCGATGCGATTGAAGGTGTCTTCAAGTCGACCTTCCAGCATCAGGCCATTGGTGAAGACCAGATCGGCGGTCATGATCTGCTGCACGTCATCTCGAGTGGCTTTGTAGAGGTGTGGATCAACCCCCGGACCCATGAGCTGAGTCAGCTCGATCCGTTCGCCACCAATCTCTCGAACGACGTCAGCCACCATGCCGACGGTGGCCACAACTTTCAGTCGACCGCCGTTGCTCGACGTACTGTTTTCGCTCGTAGCTGTTGAAGGATCGCCGTTCTGGCAACCAGTGAAAAGCACCAGCAAAGTCAGCAAAAACCGGTGCAAAAATGACGAGTTTCGGTTCGCCATGCGACACGCTACTGCGTCAGCACTGAGCAGCCACTTCTGCATAACTCCAGCTTCCTTTTTTCTTCGCAACCGGATGTAGCATAGGCTACAAATCGTTCAGGTCAGTCTATCTGCCGGTCTGTCTGCGTCAAGACGCGATATTCGGAGCCCTGATAATCTCACCAAAAGGAAGGGGATCTGTGCGATGTGTGCGGGGATGACGTGTGGTGGCGGAGCAGTGATTATCGATGTGATGACCCATACATCAAAGCTGTCTGAACAACTCTGCTGTCGTCCTTCATCAACTAACGTCGGTCACCAACTTAGCGACAGGATGAAGTCAGGAACGCCTTGTCGTCCAAGGATTTCTGCTTGACGCAATCGACTTAACTCATCTATAACCCCGGAGGGTTGTCACAGGTGGGTCTTTTTTGGCCCCACCGCAACCTAAGAGTACTCGCGGTTGTTCGTGCCTGACACCGGCGGACATCCTGCAAATTTCATCGGTGTCAAAGAATCCTCACGGAGGAAATGGTAATGGCCGCAAAGAGCACCGCAGCAAAGACAACTGCAGCAAAGTCCACAAAGGCAAAGACAGCCGCTGCAAAGCCAGCTGCACCAAAGTCAAC
>CAIXQV010001215.1 GCA_903921605.1 uncultured Planctomycetaceae bacterium
GCTCCGGGCGGGCGATTGCCGGATTCCACTCCGACCTTTGGTTGGGAGGCGGTTCCGTCCGCGAACTTGTACCGGTTGGTCGTCCGACAGGACTTCGGAAACTTCCTGGAAGTTTACCGCCAGAACTCGCTGACCGGGACGTTCCATGAACTGCCGTTCTCACTTCCACTGGGACGCTATAGCTTCTCTGTCGTTGCAGTTAACACTGCGGCAGCCGGGTCAGGCCAGGCGGACGCCATTTCCAGCCGAAGTCTCGAAACGACATTCTCGGTTGTCACGCCGCCAATTGTGCTGGGTGTGCAGGGAACAAGTGGGCCTGTGCTCACAACCTTCCTGACACGTCCGACCGTGTTGTGGACGAATCCACCGGAGACGACTTCGGCCGCAAGAAGTCAGTTGCTTCTGTACCGCAAGGACGGAGCCACTAATGTGCTCGTGCTGAGTCAGTCGAATATTGTTGGCACTTCTATGATGATGCCGACTCTTGGATTGGGCACCTATGTAGTCAAGGTTCGAACGACGTCGTCTGCAGACCCAGCGACGGTCTCAGACTGGAGCATTGAAAAGACGTTCCGAGTCACCGTGGCTCCAAGATTGATCGGGCCGACCGGAGCCGTTACTGATTCAACTCCGACGTTGAACTGGGCCGGGGTTACCGGCGGGCAGACTTATCAGGTCGAAGTGATTCGACTGCCCGGGAACGTGGTCGCGGCTGGTGAAAGCGGTCTGAATGCCCTGAACTACACAGTTCCGAGCAGTCTCCCGATCGGACGCTACCAGTTCCGCGTGCAGGCTCGTTCTGCATTCGGAGAGTTGAGCAGCTGGAGCGAGTCTATGGACTTCCAGGTCGTGGGTGGTCCGACATTGCTTGGCCCTGCGTCATCAACGTTCAACACGAGGCCGAGCTTCTCGTGGACGAACATGAGTGGGACCGTCGGTGGCACAGAATCAGTGGTTCCGGTTTACGATTTCCGTCTGGACGTCGTTCTGCCCAACAATGTGGTTCAGGCGAATTTCCGAACAGCATCGGGCCTGACATCGCCCTCGTATACTCTGCCGACGGCTTTGCCAGTCGGTCGGTATCGAGCGATGGTGTTGGCTCGAACCTCGGATACGACCAGCAACTACAGCAACATTGTTGAGTTTTACGTAGGCGGTAATCCTGTTGTGAATGCGATCGGATCCACAACGGATACCACGCCGACAATCTCCTGGAAAGCTGTCGACGGTGCTTCTGGTTACCAGATCTTCATTGCCCTTGATTCCAATCCGACCGTTCCTGTCGTTCAGCAGTTGGGAATTGGATCTCTGTCGTACACACCAACGGTACCTTTGGTCAGGGGCAAGTACCGAGTCTGGGTGCGAGCGGTGAATGCCTCCAATGGGCAGTTGAGCGGACCGGCTCTGACGGAGGCTCCATCGATCATCTTTACGATCACAGACGCGTCTGGTACTCAGTCGCAGAAAGTGTCTGGTTCGTACACGATGGCGTTGTTCCCGGTCAGTATGAACGATATGGTTTCTGAGTCGACAATCAGTATGTTGCCCGCGTTCGTCTCTGGCTCTCAGCAGCCTGTGGTTGTTGTGAGTGAGCAGTCTGTGGACAGCAGCGTTCAGTTGAAGGCGTCAGCTCCGGTCCAGACAGAGAATGCTGTCGAAGTCGCTCCGGAGAATGTGCCTCAGACGGACGAAATCCTGTCTCAGTGGGGCGAGCAGAAGTGGTGGGATGCAGTACCAGTCGCTGTTGTAGCGGCCGATGTTGCCAAATCCGAAACACAGCCTGTGACTTCCGCCTCCAGCGGAATTCTGGGAGCTCTGCTGGCGTTGGCTCCGCGTTCACTGCGTCGCCGTAAGAAAGACGAGTCAGCGAAGTAATTTGCCGATGGCGTCCAAAACCTGAAGATTGCGGGGCTCATTCTCGAGCCCCGCTTTTTTTTTGCCCGGAAAGAAGATTTGCGTCGCTCCCGATATCATCTGTGATGGCCAGAGGCTCCGCTGAATCCCGGTTTCCTGCACCTGGTCATCAGGCCGGAGCCTGAAGAAGTCCCGGCCGGACAAGCCGATTGCTGAAACGGAGAGTCAAAGTCATGCAAGTCACGATCACTGCTGTTGGTCCCGACCACAAGGGACTGGCCGATCCCATCATTCATTACGTGACCGGAGCTGGCGCGAACATTCACGAAATTCAGATGTACGACAGAGACTCGGAACGCCTGTTCGCAATGCTGATGCGTATCGAATGGAGTGCAGCCACCGAATCCGTCAGCACTCTCCGATCACGCCTGCAGGAAATCGGAAATCTTAAGGGTCTGCAGGTGCGTGTCTGGTCTCGAGACGAACACGCTCGCCCGCCGCGTCTGGCGATCTGTACGACCTTTCGTTCTGAGCCTCCTCTCGCGATCCTGCGTGCGATCCGCGACAAACGCCTGAAGGCCGAGGCTGCCGTGATGATCGGTAACCGCAATGCCTGCCGCAGCGTGGCCGATCAGTTCAATGTCCCCTGGATTAATATGGGAGACTCACAGGGTAACCCGGATTACTCGGTCCTTGAAAAAGTGATCGATGAGCAGGACATCGACTACGTGATTCTGGCCCGCTACATGCGAGTTCTCCCTGCTGAACTGTGCTGGAAGTTTGCCGGCGGACGCATCATCAATCTGCACCACGGCCTGCTGCCCTCATTTCCAGGCTTCCGTCCTTACGAAGACGCTTATCAGCATCACATGCTTTGTTTTGGTGCGACCGTGCATTTCATCGTGCCGGAACTCGATGCTGGAAATCAGATCATCTATCAGGGCGCTTTCAGTGTTTTGCCGGGGACTGCTTTGTCGGACATCAAACGACTGGGCGAATCTGATCATGAACCCAATTGTTTGCTCGAAGGACTTCGTCGAGTCGTGGATCGTGAAGTTGAACTCCACTTTCATCGCGTCGCCCGGATTACTCCGCCGCAATAAGTCATCGGTGTCCAGTCAGCCGCCGTTTGCCATATGCAGGTCGTCCGGATCCGGAATCCCAACGTATGGGAGATGCCGGAATTCGTCGTTGTAATCAAGGCCGTAGCCGACAACAAATTCGTCCGGAATCTGGAACCCAAAAAAATCCGGAACCAGATCGACACAGGTCCGTTCCGTTTTCCACAGTAACACGGCCGACTTTATACTGGCTGGCCCGAACTGCTGAACCGCGTCCAACAGCCCGACCATCGTCTTTCCGGTGTCAAAGATGTCGTCCAGAATCACGACGTGCCGCCCCGACAGATCCGGCACCAGAGAACTGTTGACGGACAATTCACCAGGTGATGTGCGAGTGCCGCCGTAGCTTGAGGCCGAAATCAGTGCGACTCGCAAAGGTACGTTGGTGGCCCTGATCAGGTCGGCCAGCAGCACGACACTGCCGGTCAGCACTCCCAGAATCGTCAGGGGACGCCCCTGATACTCATGTGACAACCGCGCACCCAGCTCAACGACTCGCTGCCGAATTTGTTCTTCTGTAATCAGAACTCTCATGGAACTATCAAACTCCTGGCAGGGAGAATCCCCTGTACTGTTTTGAAACGAAGAACAATCGTTCGCCGTTCCGGACGTCGTGAGCGGTGAACGTTCGCGGATTCTGTCGCTTGCCATGCGAATTGGCAATTGCCATTCGAAAGAGACTCGCCTCCGATAATTTTTTCTCAAGCCATCCGGGAAATTCAGCGGCCGGGTGACTCCCTTGTGAGGTGCGAAAATGACGGTGAACGAGCAACGGCGAACGAGTGACATCAAAAGTGCGTGACGTCAAACAGTGATCGCAGTCCATCAGTACTTTCCATGTCGGTGGTTTGGTTTGGCGATGCTGGTCGCTACATTGCCGCAGCCAAAGGTTATACTGAGAGCGGTGTGTGTTGAGAGTAGCCGGATTCGTGAGAATTCGGATGCCTTCCACGGAATCGCACCGAATTCTCACGAATCCGGCTACGAAGAAACATCTCAATTGCCGCAGCCAAAGTTCAGGTCCGCTACGGTACCGGCGATTACGACCTTGTCCCGCTCAGCGAAAGATTTTCGGTGAGCTGCTCTGGAAGGATTGCGATCAATGAAGAGAACTCTGGCCGCGCGTCAGCTGTTAATCATTCTCGGCGTGGAGTTGTTAACCCTGGCGATGACTCTGCCTCCCGCACAGGCCGGAGATCGGATGGAGCTTCGGGTGGTCGACCGGGAAACTCGTCGAGGCATCCCGATGGCCGAACTCACCACAGTCGATGAGGTTGTTTACATCACCGATAGTGCCGGGCGTGTGGCC
>CAIXQV010001216.1 GCA_903921605.1 uncultured Planctomycetaceae bacterium
AGCATGAGCCGTGCCAACGTCAGCAACATGATGCGCATGCTGGAACTGCCGGAGAGCGTTCAGAAGCTGCTGCGAGAAGACCGAATCACCGGTGGCCACGCCAAAGCTATTCTGCCGCTGTCTGAAGCTCAGCAGTTTGAATTGGCTAAGCAGATCGAACTGGAACAATTGTCAGTTCGCCGGACAGAAGAGATCGTTCGCGAAATGCTGAAGGCTGGCACGATGGCTCTGCCAACAGACGCCGATGCCGCAGCATCAACTCCTGAAAAGCCTGCCATGTCAAATCATGTGCTATCACTTCAGCAGTCTCTGCGAGACATGCTGGGAGCAAAGATTGACATCAAGCAGAAGAAAAACGATTCCGGCCAGATCGTAATCCACTTCGGCAGCAACGACGACTTCGAACGCATCGTCGGCCACCTGCGAAAAGCTTCCTGAGCTGGTTCGCAAATCAGAATCACTGACGGGCACGCCATCGAGCGTGCCTGTTTTCGTTTCGGGCCACATGTTTGCTGCAGCAGCGAAGACGAAGTTTCTCTTGCAACGGGCAAAAAAAACACTGCCATCTTCTGGCCCAATAATTTTTTTGCCTTAAAACTGCTTACTTCTGGAACGCGGCACTTACGGTGCGCTCGCCGGGATTTCCGGGCTTAGTTTTGCAGCGGGCCGTTACAAAAAAAGCCCGACCTGTTTCAGATCGGGCTTCGAAAATTGCTGCTTGCAGGGAGGCTGATTATTCCCCGTTGATTACTTCCAGAAGACCAGTGTGGACAGGGAGTACTTGATACCTTCGAATTCGTACTCAGCCTCACCAAACACTGCGACACGCTCATCTCCGGACTTCTTCGCGGTCCCGTGAAAGTGGCCTTCAGTTCCATTCAGGTCTTCCGATGTCCATTTGGATTCGCGGAAATCATTTGAAGCAGAGCGAGCAGACCAGAGTCGCACAACCTGAGGGGTTCCGGAAGGTTTCATAGTCACACCGACTTGTTCGGCAGACACCTTTGGTTCCCAGTGGAACTCAGGCAGCGTTTCTCCGTTGGCAGCGTGTCGAAAGAAGACGGCGATCGTGCGAAGAGCATGATCGCGACCGCCATCAAGACCATGTCCGCCATTGGGTGCGCGATGGATGTGTTTCACGCCAACAAGGTCATCCCAGTAAATGTTCATTGCATCAACTGACCAGTATCGATCGTTGGCCCCAACGACAAGCAGCTTGGGCATCGTGATGTTAGCGCGGTAGGTGTATGGGTCCATCATTCTCCACAATTCGGCTTCTCGACCGTCTTTGGGAATGCCGTCTTCGCTCACCAGACCCTTGCTGGTGTAGTCTTCGATCTGTTCGCTGTAGAAGCCCCATGTCTTCTTCTGGTGCGTCATCTGAGCAGGAAAGTTCAGCACGTCGATCACGATGGGAGCCGTTGCGATGATCCGCTTATCGACAGCCGACGTCAGCCAACTGGTCCAGCCTCGCTTTGATGCCCCGGTAATGACGAAACCCTTGAGAGGCTGCTTGAACTGTTCTGCAGAGAACTGTTCCAGAGCATCCATCGCCTTCACCGCGCTTTTGGCCATCGGGAACAGCAGTGGCCATGTCGCATCACCGGTGGCCAGATACTTCAGCCACGTTTCTGTGATCAGGTCATCCTCAACGCGATTCCCCATCAGTGGCTGATTGGGGACCTGGTGCAAGGTTGCCACGCGGGCCCCGGTGAGATTGGCCAGAGCAACTCCCATCCCCATATCTGTGGGATTTGGGCTGCTGCCGATACCACCTCCGGTAACGAAGAGCAGCATGTGCTCTTTGTGAGTCAGAGCTTTTGGTTCGTAGACGATCATCGCATGTTTCCAGATGATGTCCTGCCACTTTTGTGATGTCAGTTCCAGACGGTGGACGGTGTTCCCACCGACCGTGATTGATTCAATTTTCTTCCACGCAAAGTCAGGCTCGGGGCGTTCGATGTACTGAAAGATTTCTCGCGGAGGATCGACACTCTCCAATGTCTTTGGAGATGTCTTCTCTTCAGCGAACGTTGTTGTTGTGGGTAGGCAAAGCACCAGAAGTATAAAGCACCAGGAAAATCTCATTGTTTATCCCAACCTTCGAAACAGAACGTTAACAAAAAAAGCCGGCAGGATTTCTCCGGCCGGCGTTAATGATCACCCGGGAATCTCCTCGATCAACAGGTGTTCAAGAGCATTGCTGTTTGCCTTTTGATGACAAACTAATGCCGCCGCGAAAAGTTCTCCGCACGTTAATGGCGGACATGCTGCGTTGTCTTGTCCCTGAGTTCAGAGAATCCCTGCGGAATTCATTTCGCTGAATTCATCGACGCTTTACGAGCATTATTTCTTTGCGGCAGCCGAAGACAACTCGATGACGCCAAGGTCGTGCGGTTCGTCCGAGTCCGCCACAGTCAAGTTGTGCTCTGACTTGGCCGGATCGGCGTATTTTCCCTTGAACTTATCACCGGAGTACTGGCTGTTCATGAGGTTGATTTGTCCCCACACGAACGTC
>CAIXQV010001217.1 GCA_903921605.1 uncultured Planctomycetaceae bacterium
CAATGAAGTATGAAAAAACCGAGTGTTAAAGATGTTCTGGAAATTCTCAACTCGACCGAGTCCGAATCGTTGAGAGCCACAAAATTCCAACCCCACTTGTCAGGGCGTTCTAAAAACGTGTTCATTTAATCCTAACCCGATGCGTCAGTTTTGAAGTTGCGCATTTTGTTCATGATGTCCCCTATCCTCCACTTCATTTGCGAACCTGGCTCGTCGCTAAAAGTTTGCAAATGGTCGCAAATGAATTGGGGGAGAGGCCAGGGTGAGGGGGCTTTTTGTCGAACATGCATGTTTCCGCAAATCCCTCATCTGTCCTGTCGGCCACCTTCTCCCCCGATGCGAGGGAGAAGGGACTAACTTCATCAACTTCAAAATTCGTCAGCGAGGGATAGTAGTGGAACATCGCGGCAGCTTTTATCCCTCACTCAAGTTTCGGGTTGTGGAAACCCTTTAAATCAATACGCTGCTAAGGTGCTTTTCGGCTTGTGATCTGTGTGTTGTAACTGATAACGCGGTCCTTAAACTGCATGCGGACTTTTCCATGGGCCTGTAGAAATTCGTCGATCAATGTTTCGCTCACGGGGGCCACTGACTGAAACAGCGTCTGTACCTGAGCGCACCTTTGTTCTGATTCCTGAAAACCCTGCAAACGTCTTTGCAGAAACGTCAAACTGTCCTTCTCAAACACCGGTTTCACGGCGGTCCCGTCGAATTCGAACAGGCTAAAGAGAATGACTGCTCTTTCACCTGTCGGTCGCAGAAACTCGCTGACGACCACTGGCCAGGAATTGTCGTCCGCAGACAGATTCCGCAATTCAACATTCAACATTTGCCAGCCGATGTTTCGGTAGCAAATGGTCAGGTCATGAAAGCCATAGAACGTGTGATCCAAAGAGTGACGAATAGGGCCCACAGGAGTCGCGACCGTCCATAATTCGGAGCGATCGCCAAACGGAGAGTTCTCACGCCGTTCGGCATCAAACTGCAACAGTGAACAGCCTGTGAAATCGTTGAGCGAAAGCCACGAAGCATCCACGGGAAGATCAAGGGCGATCTGCACCGCGTCTGGTGCTCTGTTGAACATTGGCCCCACCAGTGCCCATGCGGGCAGGCCGGAGGCCATTAGAAGACCCAACAATGCTGAGAATATCAGAGTTGGATACCTACGCTTTGGTGCCGAGGTTGTTCGTTCGACTGGGCTCAGTTTGGGTTCGTTGCCGGCAACTTTTTCCGCGGGCCGAATCTCCTCATCATTGAGTTCCGGTGCGACGAAGCATCTATTCCAGGCGGCAACCAGCACGTTGATGGTGGGGTGAAACCGTTCGTCGTCCGGAATGCCACTGACAAAGAACAGAATCAGACGATCGCTGCTGAGCATAAAGAACGTTGCCAGCAGGATCCCGGCATAGCCCACCGCTTCGTGTTTCCATCCCGTCGCCAAGTCTACTTCAAACTGCGTCTGAGCAACCGCAATCACGAAGACTCGAAACACGTTCATGACCAAGGCCCAGAAGACGGCTCCCAGAACCAGCAGCAATGTGCGAGGCAGAGTATTTCGCTGAAAAGTGCCAAGGAACGCGGCGATGAACATCAATGTAAACAGTGACTGCACCCCGGAGCAGGCTTCATCCACAAGCAAATCCTTGCCCGATTCCGTCTGGATAATGTTCCCGGCGAGCAGATGGTCCACGTTCACAAAAAACAGCATGTCTGAAGTGATTTTTGATGTCAGCGTCTGCAAACCCTGTACGGCTTCAATATCCATCTGAAATGGGGGACGCACGGTCAGCACGATCGGAAGAAGCAGATACAGCAGTGATCGCTTGCTGTTTGACTCCGTCCAACAATCAAGGATCAGGCCCAACGTAATGATCGACGCAAGGTAACAGGGCCACGGCGAGCCCCGGTAGACACCAAAAATTAGTGTGACTTGAGCGATGGCGAGTGCCATCACACGCAGCGTCCAGTGAAAGGTGGTTGCCTCAGTTGTGGGACGTCGGGCAGCGCGAACAAAGGCCAAATAAATGGTGGCAGCAAATGCAAAAGGGAAGAAGCGGTAGTACTCGCGTTCCCAAAGCTGTGGCAGATAAACCAGAAAAACAGGCAGGAAAGCGATAAAAAATGCACCCAGGCATACCGTCAGCAGCCGTTCGGACTGTAGACCGAACGTACGGCTGTCCCTTTCATCCAGCGATGGATTTGTCGAAGGTAGTGCTGAAGACATCATTGACATGGAAACGATTCGCTAGTTGAAAATTAAGAGCACAGATCTCAACGAAAGAGCGTTGTGTTCCTGAAGACAGAGAAGTACCAAATCATTGCGAAGAAATTACAACCGGGCCAACGCAACTGATGCTGGATTCATCGAGCTCAATAACTGAAATGTTCTGTTCCAAGGTCATAGAGACAAGTTCACAAGTAAGACATGCTGCTTATGCCTCCATAGGCTACTAAGGAATTGTTTTGTTGCGGTTAATTTCTTTCTCGCGGCCTTGAAAATTCCAATATTTGTTCAACTGGCTCTGCCTCGTCTACGAGATCTGGACGCCCAGAACTGGACCTGTTCTGCTGAAAAATCATGCAGCTTTACCGGATTGCTTCAAAAGCAAAAACCATCAGCCATTCTCACTTATTATGGTCGACCCGTCGCGGAAACGACAATCAAATCGCCCTGGGATCCGCGATGATTCACCCTAATTCTCCTTTCACCACCCGGTCGACTCAAGGGAATCTCGCGAAATTGCACTTTGGCGAACGAGAAAGTGGTTTTCCGAGAGATTTTCGTGCCAGAGTGAATTTTTTTTCCTGGGATCTGGATTTCGGTCTCTGAACTCTCGTGGCCGTGGTTTCAAGCGGGAATGGGTGGGTGAAAGCAGGTACTGTTTTTGGCCGCGGAGTTTTGCACCTCTTTTCGTTCCTGCGGCCAGCATGAATCAGTGGATAAAAACTTGCCACTGATCGCGAAACAGAACTCACGAAACAGATTTCATTCTTTAGTGTTTTTATTTCTAGCGAGGGGTTGCTTATTGCCGATCGCCGCCCTGCACATTTAACGCTTGCGTCGGGATTGTGCTTCAGGCTACCGTAAGGGCGTTCTGTGGTCGTTGACGACTGAGGGTGTTCTCCTAAATGTGCGGTATCGGCGGAATCGTATCTCTCGAAAAAGACAGTGTCCCGTTGGGCGCTGTATCGGCCATGCTCGCAAAATTGCGGCATCGTGGTCCTGACGGCGAAGGGTCGTTTCTGGATAGCGTTGGCAACGCCGCCCTGGTTCACACGCGATTGGCGATTCTCGATCTTTCCGCTGCTGGCCAGCAGCCGATGCGTTCAGGCTGTGGTCGCTATGTGGTCGTGTTTAATGGCGAAATTTATAACTTTCGTGAATTGCGCGCGGAACTTCAGGCTCAGGGAGTAACCTTTCGAACGGGCACCGATACTGAGGTTCTGCTTCAGTTGTTTGTGATGCTGGGCGAAGAATGTGTGCATCGACTGGAGGGTATGTTTGCCTTTGCGGTTTGGGACACGCAGTCACGCAGCCTGTTTGTGGCAAGGGACCCTCTGGGGATTAAGCCTGTCTACATTTGGCAGGTTGGTTCGACTCTGGCGTTTGCCTCGGAGTTAGCTCCACTGCTGGCGGCCGCCATCGGGCCAGTGTCTGTGGACGCCAACGCTGTCTTCGATTTCCTTAAATATGGGTCCGTTCAGGAACCTGCAACGCTGGTTAACGGTGTCAGAATGCTGTCGGCCGGGCATTGCCTGACCTGGACGGGTGGAGTGGCCGTTACTCGGCAATACTGGCAGTTGCAGTTTGGTGATGAAGAGCTGGATCCCCGCGAAGCGATTCTGCAGACCCGCCGTGCACTGGAGGAATCTGTTGAGCGACACTTTGTCAGTGATGTGCCCGTTGGCATCTTTCTCAGCGGAGGAATTGACAGTACCTCCCTCGTCGCTATGGCCAGCACTCTTGGGCATCGAAATCTGCGAACCTTCTGCATCTCATTTGACCAAAAGGAATTGAACGAAGGGAATCTGGCCGCCAGGACTTCAAAGCACTTTGGGACCGACCATACTGACTGGCGAATGACGGCGGAAGAAGGGCAGTCTATGGTGCATCACTATTTGGATGCTCAGGACCAGCCCAGCATTGACGGATTCAACACGTACTGCGTTTCTCGCCTCGCTCATAAAAGCGGGATGAAGGTCGTGCTGTCCGGGCTTGGCGGTGACGAGTTGTTCGCTGGCTATCCGTCCTTTCAGAAGATCCCGAAGCTGCTGGCGTTGCATCGCGCGTCTCGACTGATGCCGGGAAGTGCTGCTTTGGCTCAATGGGCGTCTCGAGGTCGTTTTGGCGTTCGAGTCGGCCGAGTCGCCGATTTTTTGAATTCTCCTGGCGAGGTCACCGATGCCTGGTCGGCATTGCGTGGCTTCTTCACAGCAGACGAGGCAGGAATTCTGGTTCGTGACTGGCTGGGTTTGAAGCTGGATTCGGACACTCAGTCCGCCAGTGGTCTGCAGATTGATCTTCGCGGAACCGTGGCAGATCAGGTCAGCGCCTGTGAAATTGTGGGTTACATGAGAAACCAATTATTGCGCGACAGTGACGTGATGAGCATGCGTTGGGGGCTGGAACTACGTGTGCCTTTTGTCGACCGGAAATTGGTTGATACGGTGGGGCAGTTGTCGGCGACTCACCGGCTTCAGCATGGGAAGAAACTGCTTCTTTCGGCAGTTCCCGAAATCCCCGAATGGATCTTTTCTGTGCCTAAGCGAGGGTTTGTTTTCCCCTTTGAGCAGTGGGTCCGTCACGAATGGAAGTCCACGTTTGATGAGGTGACCAGTACCAGTCCAGTGCCGACTGTGACGTGGTATCGCACGTGGTGCCTGTTTGCGCTGCGACATTTTCTGAAGTCGACTTTGGGGTAAACGGCAAGGCCGCTGAGTTAGGGACTGGAACCGTCAGAGGCAGTTCAGCAGCCGCGCGAACCTTACTTCCCCAGGTCGGGAGAAAAGGTTAGAAGCCTAACGTTTTCCTGCGATTTTTGGGCCAAAACTTGGTGTTGCTCACGCCCGCTGGATCTCAAAAGAAGCGGCAAGCTGGACGTTGCGGCAGTGCTGCCATGTTACGGTTTTGGGGCACTTGTAAAATAAAAACCTGGGGTACGCCGCAGCGTGGCGACCCCAGGCCTTGCTGTGAAACCCAGTCTGGGTTTCATCACAGCGAAAGAGTACGGAAGCGACGAATCAGGACTGTGGACAGTCCTGTCAGCAGGAGTGCGAAGGTGCCTGGTTCAGGGACGGCAGCCGGTGAAGCGGCAAAGGTGGCGGTGAGTGTGAAGTCATCAATCGCCAGACCGTCGTCAGCACCAGTGGCGTCCGTAGCGAGCCAGCGAATCCAGACATCCTGATTGAATGCTACGGAAAGCCCCGTTGCAGTTCCCGCTCGGTGCAGGCGATTTGCCCCGAGGTTGCCATTCAGGGCTCCGGTGGGCGCACTCGTGATGGGGCTTCCGAAATCCAGTGCGTTAAGATCTGTCCAGGTACCTGTGGTCAGGCTCGTGGCATTCAGGCTGTACTGAAAATCCAGACGGTCGGTCCTGCCAATGGTGCCGAGTCGCCATTGCTCACCGTAGTAGCCGATCGACAAAGACTGAATCGCCGTTGATCCTGCGTTTCTGAACTGAGCCCCGATTGTAGAATTGAGTGTGGCTGTTGTGAGTTCACCAAACGCGCGGTCAGAGTTGCCGGTGGCTCCGAAGCTGTACGTGTCGCCTGCCGTGCCACTGCCCGTACCTGCGATGTAAGTCGCATTGGAGTTTGCGCCTGATTCCGCAAATGACCAGCCCGTTGGCGTTGAGCTGCTGGTTACGGACGCTGCCAACGAATCGAAGTTCTGTGAATAACTGGGCGTGCCGTTGGATAGCGTGATCACAGCGGCCAGTGCATTGCAGGCACCTACGGAGACAAAAAGAAGAACTACGAGCAGTTGTTTTACCATGCGTTAATACCTCAAGTTGAATTAGCCTAGGTGTGAGTAACATCTGCACCTTTTTATCAGGCAAATTCAAAAGGATTCAACCACAAACAGAAGATTCCTAAGATATCTTAAGAATTAACGTAATACGTGAACATGTGGATACGTATGTGGCGGTGAGTTTAAGGCGAAGATGTTTGTTTTTGGTACCCGTGTGCATGTCGACCGACTGGCGGGCAGCCTGGTGAGGCCATGGTTTGGCGTTCAAAGACGCTGTGCTTTTTTCGTGAAAATTCGTGTTTTCTGTGGTTCGCGTTGCGATTGACGAAGATCTGCTTCAGACAGGAGCGCTGAGATCACTTCACCACAGAGGTCACAGAGAGCACAGAGGGGAATCGCAAAGTGAGGCTCGGGGAAGGTTTGAACGCAGAGGCCGCAGAGGTCCGCAGAGAGTCACTCAGATTTGGAATTCCCCTCTGCGATCCTCCGCGACTTCTGCGTTCAGAAACTCAGTGTTTCCTCTATGTAACTCTGTGACCTCTGTGGTCAAACCTGTGATTGATGAGGCCTCATCTCCAATGAGAATGTTCGAAATCATTTCACCACAGAGGTCACAGAGAGCACGGGGGGGAATCGCAAAGTGAGGCTCGGGAGAGGTTTGAACGCAGAGGTCCGCAGGGGCACTCAAATCTGGAATTCCCCGCTGCGTCCCTCCGCGAACTCTGCGTTCAAAACTGTGCTTCCTCTGTGATCTCCGTGTCCTCTGTGGTTAAACCTGCGATTAATGAGGCCTCAGCTCGATTGAGAATGTTTGAAATCATTTCACCACAGAGGTCACCGAGAGCACGGAGGGGAATCGCAAAGTGATGCTCGGGGAAGGTTTGAACGCAGAGGTCCGCAGAGAGTCAAACGTCCAGTTGTCTCCTCGTTGTGCTTCCCCCTCTGCGATCCTTCGCGACCTCTGCGTTCAAAACTGTGCTTCCTCTGTGATCCCTGTGACCTCTGTGGTGAAACCTGCGATTCACCTGGCAAGCCTGTGGTACTCGGTTGATCGCCCCTTGGGAGAGTGTCCGGAAATTATGGAATCCTTGGAAGGAATAACTTTTCAAAGGGCCTAGGGCATGTCAAGAATACCGTTGAACGCCCTTGATCCTGCGGAG
>CAIXQV010001218.1 GCA_903921605.1 uncultured Planctomycetaceae bacterium
CGGATCAGGTGACCGAGAATGTGAACGAAGGTATTGATACACTGAGCTTCGCATTTCTGACGTTAGACGTTGTCCTTAATCTTGGATCAACTTCGATTCAGCCGGTGCATACGGATCGCACATTGAAACTCAATTCCGCTGGTGTCTTTGAGAACATCATAGGCGGTGCCGGTGCTGACACGCTGTTCGGCAACAGTCTGAACAATACTCTGTCCGGCGGTGCCGGAGATGACACGCTCATCGGCGGTGCAGGAAACGACTCACTGTTCGGTGGGGCCAATAATGACACCTACGTTTTTGTTCCCGCCTCCGGTCCCGAAGCCGATCAGGTGACTGAGAATCTGAACAACGGGATCGATACACTGAGCTTTGCATTTCTGACCACAGACATATTGCTGAATCTGGGATCGTCGTTTGTTCAGTCAGTGCATGCGGATCGTACGTTGAAGCTAAACTCCGCTGTTGTCTTTGAGAATATTATTGGCGGTACCGGTGCTGACACGCTGTTCGGGAACAGCCTGAACAATACTCTGAGCGGAGGAGCCGGGGACGACAAATTGCTTGGCGCTGGCGGGAACGACCTACTGATCGGTGGAGCCAACAACGACACCTACATTTTCGTTCCTGCCTCCGGCCCTGAGGCCGATCAGGTGACCGAAAGGATCGGCGAAGGCATCGACGCGGTAAGCTTTGTCTATCTGACCACAGGCATCGTGCTGAATCTGGGATCGTCTTTCATTCAGCCAGTGCATACGGATCGCACTTTGAAGTTGAACTCTGCTGTCGTCATTGAGAACCTCATTGGTGGCAGCGGTGCTGACATGCTGTTCGGCAACAGCCTCGACAATACTCTGGCTGGCGGTGCCGGGGATGACAGGCTCGCTGGCGGCGCTGGTAACGACCTGTTGATCGGAGGAGCCAACAACGATACCTACATTCTTGTTCCTTCCTCAGGCCCGGAAGCTGATCAGGTGACCGAGAAGATCAACGAAGGCAGCGACACGCTGAGCTTCGCCTATCTGACGACCAGCGTCATTGTGAATCTTGGCTCAACGTCGGTTCAGTCGGTACATGCAAATCGTACATTGAAGCTCAATTCCTCGGTCGTGTTTGAGAGTATCATCGGTGGTAGCGGTGCCGATACTCTGTTCGGGAACACTCTGAACAACACTCTGACTGGCAATGCCGGGGACGACAAACTTCTTGGGGCTGCGGGGAACGACATACTGCTCGGCGGAGCCAACAACGACATCTACATGTTTGTCCCATCCAACGTCGCCGAAGCTGATACGGTGACGGAGAATGCGAACGAAGGCGTTGACACGCTGAACTTTGCTTATCTAACGACCAGCGTCGTGTTGAATCTTGGTTCGACTTCGATTCAGCCGGTGAATTTGAATCGAACGTTGAGGCTGAATTCTCTTAGTACATTTGAGAACGCAGTGGGCGGCACGGGCAGCGATACGCTGCTGGGGAATTCTGTGGCGAACCGACTGACAGGTGGCCTTGGCGATAACATTCTGGTTGGCCTGGAGGGTGGCGATATTCTGGAAGCAGGCAATGGTCGCGACATCCTGATCGGCGGTCTGGGACTGGACATTCTGAAGGGCGACGCCGGCGATGATATTTTGATCGCGGGACGGACGACCAGCGATACCAGTCTGAGCAATCTCAGCACGCTTCGCACACAGTGGATTTCCGCCAACGCGTATGCAGCTCGGATCACCAATCTGCGAGCGGGTGTCGGCAGTCCGGCGGTTTCATTGAAAGCCAAAATCAACGTACTGAACGATGCGGGCGAGGATGATGTTCTGGTGGGTGGAACTGACACAGACTGGTTCTTCCGAGCCGTCGACGATGTCATCGCAGA
>CAIXQV010001219.1 GCA_903921605.1 uncultured Planctomycetaceae bacterium
ATACGTCGACGCTTCCGTGGTTCATTCTCTGGAAGAATACTCAGGCCACTGAAGATGGTTACGTTACGGGCCTCGAGCCGGGCAGCAGCTTCCCGAATCCTCGCGGAACCGAACGCAAAGGCGGACGAGTTATCTCATTGGCAGCCGGTGAGTCCGTGACCTTCCGTCTGCGATTCGAAGTCGCGACAGAAAGATCACGTGTGCGAGCCATTCTTGACGAAGTCACGGCTCTTCAGGTGGCAACCCCGCGAATCGTTCACGATGCACCGAAGGCCGAGTGGATTCCTTAGACGATCGGCTGATAAGAAATTGCAGGGACCCTGTGTGCAAGTGGACGGTAATATCAAGCAACGTGCGATCCCGTCCATACTCGCGGTTTCGGATGTTGGTTGTTTGATTCCATGGACATCCGCTAGAAACCGCAGGTGATTGATCACGCTCACTCCAGCCACTGCAATGCGATGGATTTTCATGACACCAGTCCAGCAATTTGAGCAGCTCTGGAAATCCTCTGGCGTTCCACCGGATGTGTTTGGCTACTTGTGTGAACACAACATCGCAGAGTCTGATCTGTGGCTGGCATTGCTGAGAATTGATCAGCAGTACCATTGGCAGACCGACCAGCCCGTGAAAGTCGAAGATTACCTCAAGAAGCTTTCGGGCTTGGATACTCTGCCTTCTGGGCCAGCCGGGATCGACTGGAAGCTGCAATTGGCAATTGGTGAATTCGATGCAAGACGAAACACCTGTCGCCCGCTGAATGCTGACGAGATTAGTTCCCGATTTCCCGATCTTAGTGACTCACTGCGGGAACGACTGCGAGCACAAATTCCTGATGATCAAGTAATAGCTAACCCCGGCCACAGTGTGGCATACTTGCTGACAACATCAATCAAAACCCCAAACGGGAAGATGTCGGCCGTCACCTATATCACCGGCAACGCGATCGGCGGGCATCAGAAAGGTCGCTACCGCCTGGATCGAGTTCTGGGTGAAGGCAGCTTCGGACGTGTCTATCTGGGCTTTGACGAAGAGCTGCTGCGGCAGGTTGCGATTAAGGTTCCAACCAAAGCTCGGTTCCAAAGACGGGAGGATGCGGACGACTATCTCGCCGAGGCACGCGTTGTGGCCAGCCTTGACCATCCGAATATTGTACCGGTCTATGACATGGGCCGAACGGATGATGGTTCGATCTATGTCGTCACCAAATTTATCGAAGGTGGAACTTTGGCAGGCCGCATTAAAGCCGGCCGATTCGCAGAGAAAGATTCTGCCCAACTTTTGGCAACGATTGCATTGGCATTGCAGCATGCTCACCAGAAACGATTGATTCATCGAGATATCAAGCCCGCCAATATTCTGATTGAGGACAAGACCCAGACGCCATACGTGGCTGACTTCGGGCTGGCGATTCGTGAAGAAGACTATCGGGAACAGAACGACATCGCAGGCACTCCAGCCTACATGTCTCCGGAACAAATCCGGGGAGAAGGTCACCGCCTGGACGGTCGTAGTGATATCTTTTCCATGGGAGTGATCCTTTACGAATTGCTGACGGGCAGCAAGCCGTTTCGAGGAAGCTCAATACTGGAAACCATGCATCTGGTAGTCACTCAGGAACCCAGACCACCGCGAGAACTGCTGGAGACAATTCCCGCCGAACTGGAGCGTATCTGTCTGAAGGCCTTATCAAAGCGGGCCTCCGACCGCTACGCGACAGTGGCAGAGTTTGCCGACGATCTTCTGCAATGGCTGAAGCCCACTTCGACGGTGGCTCAGCCAAAAGCAGTCGTGCAGGTCGTGCCGAGAGGACTTCGGTCGTTCGATGCCAACGATGCCGACTTCTTTTTGGATTTGCTGCCCGGGCCCCGGAATCGTGACGGCCTGCCCGAGAGCATCGCGTTCTGGAAACAGCGGATTGAGCAGACTGATCCCGAGCACACCTTCAGCGTGGGCCTGATCTATGGCCCCAGCGGATGTGGAAAGTCGTCGCTGGTGAAAGCAGGGCTGCTGCCGCATCTGTCGAACAACGTGATTGCGGTTTATGTCGAAGCCACGCCGGAAGATACTGAAACCCGAATCCTGCGAGGTCTCAGAAAACGCCTGCCGGAGCTATCGGAAGATTTGGGGCTGACCGACACGTTGGCCTCACTGAGACGTGGTCAGGACGACGTGAAAAAGGTCGTTATCATCATCGACCAGTTCGAACAATGGCTGCTTGTGCATCGAGCTGAACCAGAAGCGGAACTGGTGAAGGCTCTGCGGCAATGTGACGGGCGGCGATTGCAATCAATTGTTATGGTCCGCGACGATTTTGCCATGGGAGCTGCGCGGTTGATGAACGCGTTGGATGTCCCGATCCTACAGGGAGAAAACTTCGCCACGGTAGACCTGTTTGAAGTCGAACATGCGGCCAAAGTGTTGACGCGGTTTGGGCAGGCCTTTGGAAAGTTGCCCGCCAACGCCGGGAATCTTTCGGCTCACGAACGTCAGTTTGTGAATGATGTCTCACGGGGACTTGCACAGGACGGCA
>CAIXQV010001220.1 GCA_903921605.1 uncultured Planctomycetaceae bacterium
CCGAGTAGCGAATCATCAGCCGGATCGCATCGCGCAGAGAAAGCTGCAGGCCGGAGGAAAAATGTGTGGTCAGAATCCCAGATCCCGGCACCTTGTCGGTTTCCTCCAGAGCAATCATTTTGGCCGGATCCAGCTCTTTGCTGTCTACCATGCGGTAAGCAGCAACCATCACGGGCATTTTGATCAGGCTGGCCGTCGGCTGGATTTCATCGCCACGCCAGACAAACTGTTCGCCCGTCTCCAGATGACGAATGCAAACAGCCACGTCTCCCGCGTGAGCTTCAAGCAGGGGTTTCAGTGAATCGTTCAGGTCGGCGGCAATCAGTCGCGAACCCGACTGCACTGAGACGATCTCAAAAAGAACGATGAGCACGGCTAAATTCATCGGTATCCAGCGCCTCATAGTCACTCCTCAGAGTTTATTCCTGACAACGCGGAAGCCGGTTGTCTCGGTTGAATTCGCCTCAATGTCCGGCAAAACTGCCTTATTCCAGCGCGCGGCCACGTTTAAGGCCTTCCTCTGCAATGTATCCCGCGAGCGCCCGGCCTCAACAGGCACCGTGCGAAGAATATTCTCATCAATACAGTACAGTCACACAAGCATCAGAATGACCATGCAAAAGCCACTTCCGTTCGATGAACAGACGATTCGCCGCATTGCCGAGCAGTATCCGACGCCGTTTTACCTCTATGACGAAGAGGGTATGCGAGAATCATGCCGAAGCCTGAACTCCGCATTCTCCTGGTGCCCTGGGTTTCGTGAGTACTTCGCAGTCAAAGCGTTGCCGAACCCTTATGTTCTGGAAGTGCTGAAAGCAGAAGGACTCGGAGCCGACTGTTCCAGTCTCGCTGAATTGGCCCTGTCCGAAAAAGTCGGACTGACCGGCGAAGATCTTATGTTTACCTCGAACAATACTCAGGTGCATGAGTATCAGCGAGCGGTTGATCTGGGAGCCATCATCAATCTCGACGACCTGACTCATATCGATTACCTGAAGGACAACGTCGGTCTGCCTGAGCTACTGTGCTTTCGTTACAACCCGGGATCGGCTCGCGAAGGGAACGTGATCATCGGCAAGCCCGAAGAAGCCAAGTATGGCTTTACGGAAGCTCAGCTGTTCGAAGGTTACAAGATTCTTCGCGACGCTGGTGTGAAGCGATTTGGTCTGCACACGATGGTCGCATCCAATGAGCTCAACGGCGATTTCTTCGTCGAGACGGCTCGTATGGTGTTCGACCTGGCGGTGCGTATCCATCAACAACTCGGGATCAAGATGGAGTTCGTGAATCTTGGTGGTGGCATCGGGATTCCCTATCGCCCGGAACACAAGCCCGTTGATCTGGCGGCCGTCGGCCAGGGTGTGAAGAAGTTGTACGAGCAGATGATTGCTGGAACTCCGTTGGACCCGCTAAAGGTCATAATGGAGAACGGTCGCATGATCACGGGGCCTCATGGTTTCCTGGTGACGAAGGCCATCCATCACAAGCATATCTATCGCGATTACGTCGGTGTCGATGCGTGTATGTCGAACCTGATGCGTCCCGGCATGTACGGCGCGTATCATCACATTACCGTGCTGGGTAAGGAGAATGCTCCTCATGATCGCATCGTCGACGTCGTCGGTTCATTGTGTGAAAACAACGATAAATTCGCGATCAATCGCGAGCTTCCGGCTGTTGAACGAGGAGACCTGCTGGTGATTCACGACGCAGGTGCTCACGGTCACTCCATGGGATTCCAGTACAACGGCAAGGTGCGTTGTGCGGAATTGCTTGTCAAGAAAGACGGATCGGTCAAAATGATTCGTCGCGCAGAAACGATGGATGATTACTTTGCAACACTGGACTTCAGCGGCCTGCAAAGCTCCGGCGGTCGCTGACCGTTATGCGTCACGGGATTCTCATGACTTCGAAAGGCCCACCATGCCTCGCGTTAATCGACGACTGTTCCTGAGCACTGCAGCGGTTGCCGCGACAACATTCTCAGCTCGATTCTCGCGAAGCGATGAATCAGCGACAGTGCAGTGGGCCGATGTACGAGACTGGGGCGTGGAAGGGCGAGGCTTTAACGATACCGAAGCGTACTTTGATCGTTTGCCTGGGCGAGCGAAGCCCGTGGTTCGTGAAGCCGTTTGGAATCTCAGTCGTCACTCCGCGGGAATGATGGTTCGCTTTCGCACGGATGCAACGGAGATTCATGTCGACTATGGAGTGACCTCCAGCAATCTTGCGATGCCTCACATGCCAGCCACCGGAATGTCCGGCCTGGATCTCTATGCTGCCGATACAGACGGCACCTGGAAATGGGTTGCGGTTGTCGCCCCGGCGACTCAGCAGGTCAAGAAAAAGGTCGTCTCCGGACTTGCTGCCGGTGAACGCGATTATGCCATTTATCTTCCGCTCTATAACGGGACAGAGTTTCTGAAGATCGGTGTTCCGGCCGGTGCAAAGTTCCAACCGATCGCTCCCAGAACGACGAAGCCGATTGTGTTTTACGGCACGTCGATTACTCACGGTGCCTGTGCGTCTCGTCCTGGCATGCCGCATCCTTCGATTCTGGGGCGAAGACTCAACACACCGACGATCAATCTGGGCTTTTCGGGCAATGGCCGCATGGAAGCCAATGTGGGACAGTTTTTGATCGAACTGGATCCGTCCGTTTACGTGATTGATTGTCTTCCCAATATGTCGGCCGACGAAGTCACCGCGAATACTCAACCGCTCGTGAAGCAGTTGCGAACTGCTCATCCAGAGACGCCAATCGTGCTGGTCGAAGATCGCAGCTATTCCGGATCGTGGTTGATCACATCTCAACGCGAACGCAACGAAAGCAGTCGTAAAGCGTTGAAAGCTCAGTACCAACTGTTGCTGGACGCCGGCACGGAACGATTGTCCTACATCGATGGCGAATCATTGCTGGGAGCCGATCGCGATGACACGACCGATGGTTCTCATCCATCCGATCTGGGTTTCTACCGTCATGCCGATGTGTTTGAACCCGTGCTTCGCGAGGCATTGAAGGCAACCGCAAAAGCGTAACGGCCCGAGCGATAGGGTGAGTGCATAAAAATCTCGAACGCGACCGGATGGCTCGCGCCATGCCGCTTCACAAGAGAACAACTCCCTCACTTCGCTCAAGCATTCTTCACCGTCGACCACGCGCCGATCGCAAAAAACAACCAGCCGAGAATCATCAGTGTTCCGCCGATGGGAGTGATCGCTCCCCAGGGAACTCCCAGCCACTTCGGCCCCGCAATGACCAGCAGGTAAAGCGAGCCGCTGAAGAAGAAGATTCCTCCGAAAAAACAGACCGACGCTACTGACAGCCAGCGTGATCGTTGTCGCAGCATCAGAACTCCGGTCAGCCCCAATGCCAAAGCATGCGCCATGTGGTAGTCC
>CAIXQV010001221.1 GCA_903921605.1 uncultured Planctomycetaceae bacterium
CGCATGGCGACCTGCAGAGAGATCGACCTGAGAAAGGTGGACACTGTTGCCGGGGATCTCCACAAGGGCCAGCTGAAGGCCCAGCTGATGCAACAGAGCGTGGTGGATCAGATTGCTCGCAAAACGATCGCTGTCGCGGACGGCCGCCAGACGATCGTGTTCTGCCAGACCGTGGATCAGTCTCATGCTCTGTCCCGTGTGTTCTCCCTCCTCGGGGAACGCTCCGTGGCGATCGATGGCAAAACACCGACCATCATCCGTCGCGGCAGAGTTGCTGACTTCCGGGCTGGAAAAGCCCGATTCCTCTGCCAGGTGTCGATCTGTACTGAAGGTTTTGATGTCCCGGAGGCAGAAGTCACCGTGATGGCTCGGCCCACCAAAAGCCAGTCACTCTACACCCAATCGGTAGGCCGCATCCTTCGCCCAATCACGCCACCGCAAGGTCATGACGGTACGGCCCGCAGGCTCGAGATTGCCAACTCAGTCAAACCACACGCCACCGTCCTGGACTTCGTGGGGAACACTGGACGCCACCGACTGGTCAACACTGGTGATCTTCTGGGCGGAGAATACGATGACGAGGTGCGGGCGCTGGCCGTCCAGAAAGCACAGTCGGTGGATGGCGATGTGGATATGCACAAACTCCTCGAAGAATGCAAAGAGGCTGTCGCTAAGCGGCCAAAGGTACTCCGTGTTCAGGAAGATGAAACCACATCGCTTTACAAGCGGTTTGCGTTCCTGCTCTACAGATACACCGCTCACCCGTGTGATGCTCTCGGCATAGACAAGTCGCTGCCGGATCGCGTTGTCGAAAAAAACATGGCCTATGGTCAATCGTTGGCGGATGCTCTGCGTGAACTCCGTGGTCAGCGATTGTCGGAAAATGAGATCGGCCAGATGAGCAACCGTCAACAGGTGTTCGTGGCTCGGATCCTCGAAAGCCGGGAGGATGCCCAACTCTGCACCTATCCCCAGCTGAGAATTCTGCACCGACATGGTTACTCGGCAGACATGAACCGCAGGCAGGCCAGCCAGAAGATCGAGCAAATCAGGCATAGCGGAAACATGAGACCGATTTTTGACGGGCCTAATGAAACGCTTTTGCGTTTGGTGTCGGGCATGGCCGCCCGAGCCCGCTGATTTCAGAAATTGCACCGTATTGCCTATTGTAAACAGAATACGAAAATGAAGGGACGTCACAGTGAATCTCAAAACGGAACTCGTGCAGGCTGATCAGCTGATCCCACACCCCAGACAGGATGAAATCTTTCCGGGCAGAGCGCCATCGCAGTCGCTGATCGACTCGATCAAAACCAATGGAATAATCGAACAAATCAGTATTGCGTCTGATGGAATGACCATCATCTCCGGACATCGCCGGGCAGCTGCAGCGTTGATCGCTGGCGTCACGTCTCTGAATGCCAGAGTCTATGAATACGCTCCCGATTCTGCGGAATGCACTCAGTTGTGGCTGGACGCCAATCTGGAGCATGAGGAGTTGAGTCTGGAACAGAAGGGGCGGCTCTTCATTCTCCGAGAAAGTGTTGAGGCGGAGCTCGCAAAGAAGCGAAGTGGGCAACGAAACGATCTGATTCGGAAGTCAGAAAAACATGAGAATGGAACCTGTGGTGCCAGTGGCACCACAGGTTCCACCGC